>PBSX01000066.1 GCA_002726375.1 Marinovum sp. | reverse complement strand
GTGCGCAACACTGTCGGGATCAATGAAACCCATAATTTTGGCAAATATAAAGTCACCGGAGACGGGGCACGAAGTTGGCTCGATCGCATTATGGCAGGCCGGATTCCAAAACCGGGAAGAATGAGCTTAACGCCGATGCTGTCACCAAAGGGGCGGCTGATAGGCGATTTTACCGTGTCTTGTCTGTCTGAAAACGAGTTTTTTCTGATCGCAAGTTATGGAAGTCAAAACTATCATATGCGTTGGTTTATCAGTAATTTATGTGGGGGAGTTAAAGTTGAAAATATCTCGGATGAACGGACTGGATTTCAGATTGCCGGCCCCAAAGCACAGGCGCTTTTAAAGGCTGCGGCAGGCTCGGAAATCTCGGACATCAAGTTTATGGATGTCCGTAAGATTGTTGTTGGGATGATCCCTTGTTTGGTGCAACGTGTCAGTTATACCGGTGATCTTGGCTATGAAATTTACTGTCAGGCCTCTGAACAGCGGCAGCTTTGGCACAGTTTGTGGTCCAAAGGGCAAGCCTTTGGGCTTAAACCCTTTGGCATGCGGGCCATGATGAGCCTTCGGCTAGATCGGTTCTTTGGGTCATGGTTATCCGAATATTCCCCCGACTACACCCCGGCAGAAACCGGCCTTGACCGCTTTATATCATGGTCAAAACCCATTGAATTTATTGGGAAAGAGGCTGCACTTGAAGAAAGAAAAAATGGCTCAGCTCGGAGGCTTGTGGCCTTTGAGGTGATGGCGAATGATGCAGATGTTGTTGCCTATGAGCCGGTCTGGATGGAGGGGGCTGTGGTAGGGTTTTGCACATCAGGCGGCTATTCGCATTATGCGGGTAAATCAATTGCGCTGGCGCTTATTCCTACCGAACGGGTAACGCCCGGACTCACGGCCGAGATTGAAATTCTTGGCCAGAAGTGCGCCGCTCGATTGCTGGATAGCCCTTTGCTGAAGGTTTGAGCCGAGTAAATTATCGCTCTCTGTCCTAGCTTTAGATTGCTTTGGGTCAGGTTTGCAAAAAAATGTTTTGTTAAATGGATCGATAGCTGTATTCTTGGCTATGGTTCAAATTGGCATTTTAATCTTGGCAGCGGGCAAATCATCCCGGATGCGCGGCGATGACAAGCTGACTCATAAAATTGATGGGGTTGAACAAATCAAGCGCATTGCCCTTTCAGCATGTGCAACCGGCTGTGTTGTTGCGATAACATTGCCGGATGCAGCCCATCCACGAGCGAGTTATCTACTTGATCTTGATTTGCAGATAGTATCAGTTCCCGAAGCGCATTTGGGCATGGGGAGATCAATTGCAGCGGGGATTTCGCTGCTTGCCTCAAAAGATTTAGATGGGGTAATGATTGTGCCCGCAGATATGCCTGAGATAACACAAATTGACTTCGGCACTGTGATGAAAGCGTTTTTTAAAGCGCCGCACTTAATTGTTCAGGCCTGCACAGCAAAAGGTCAANCTGGGCATCCGGTCATATTTCCAAAATCCGTATTTCATAATCTTCAGACGCTCTCGGGTGATCGCGGAGCACAGGCAATCATTCAGGCAAATAAGCATTTACAACAGCTCGTCAAACTGCCGCATCTTAATGCAACCACAGATCTTGATACGCCCGAGGAATGGCAGGAATGGCTGTCAGAACCTAAGTGAGGTTTTGATGTTTGTAATAATTTTTAAACCTACATGCATTCCTGAGCTATTTTTTCCCATTTCATCAGTGCCGCACTTAGTTTGATCAATAAATCCCAAGCGCGCGGTTGGTGCGAGAAAACTTCTGTTTTGCGCGGGTGCCACTCATAACTGGGCGGCTGATGGCAATTGGATTGGGTTCCTCTACCGCCAAAAGTGCATTTTGTGCTGCCGTTAAAATAGTGCTGCAGGCATCTGAANGCATAAAACTTGATGAGGACCAAATGCCGTTTGCCAGAATAATTTCATGGTTTTCGAATAGAACGGCAAATATAGAGCCCTGGTTCGTTTGATACCGCACACCAGCCCGATCTTGAATCAGATCTTCGGCGCGAACCAGATATTCGCAAAAACCGGTTGCAGCGGGCGTATCCAAGACTAGCAAAAGTTGCTCAGCCGGCATATATATGTCTTCCGTCGGAAGGTTGCAGCCTAGGGCACCTTTCCGAATTAGGACCGTTTTAAATCCTCTGTTTGCTGGACGATCAGGGCATCGCAATAAACCTGCCAAAGGTTGATATCCATGATCGCGGGTCAAAATANGTGTACCAACGGATAATTGTGAAACCGGAGCCAACCCGTGTTTTGTCGCTATCATGGTCTCGNCACAAAACCCACAGTGATAACCCTGCGAATACGAGTGCTCTTCTGCAGCAAACTGAGTGCTAAAATCTAAAACAATAGGAACCGCCGTCGAACTAACCCGATCCCATGAAGTATTTCGGTCAAAATGTTGTTCCGACATAAATATTAGTCCCAACCAAATCCCTAAATCGCGCTTTGGCACTTTTAACAACTCCAATTACCAATCACGAAACTTCCAACCAGACTGATAAAATAATTGGCTGGAATTTAACTAAAGCTTTTAATAAAAGTGCCCGCCCCCGTGAACACGCCNTCAAATTAACCCTTACGAANACTCNTATANANACTTTTTAGNNTATTTTTGTCAAAANTGAGGCNATCGANAANCNCANTAAAATATCATGGAAATANNNNTTTTTTATGTATTATATTCATTATGTTAAGTGAACTTATTTATCTAAATTTTAGGTAAGAGAAAAATATATTTTTAAAAATAGAATGTGCCTGACAAAAAAAACAAAACTAAAACGTCCATGANATCATCATTGTATCTAGGGTGGCAACAGACAGCCTCTGCCGCTTCCATATATGCGAATCACCTACCCACTATTCGGAACTACAATAAATTTGTTGTATCAAGAATTCTTTGGTAAAAGCAGCGTCAGCCATAAGTGGCTGTGAAAAACAGTTTTTGTCAGCTTCAAATATATCCACCCTAAGAGCGGTTTAGGATCGGCTAAGTTTTGCAGGTNTTNANTGTNCAANNTTTGNTTGATTGAAAATCTNTCTNAAAGCACNATAGGAACANANNCNAAGCGNNCCNGNTGCAGGCATANCAANNCNATGCGTANAAAANTGTTCACGCCNAAAGANATTGCCAATATGCGCTGGTTCTGGAGCGATTANCTAAAGCAAAAAACCGGNNGGCTGTTTGTNATTTTCTTGATGATTGTNCTTCANGGGNTNGTTCTTCAACAATTTNTGGCCATNACNGAAACNGGCCTAAGGGTGATTTTNACCCAAGGNGATCTGCGCGATCTGTTTGAGGTTTGCGCGTTAATCTTTGGCATCTTTGCTGTGCGGGCTGCNACNTCCTATTTNATNCCCAGCCTNTCGGCNCNGCTNGCCGGNGAANCCATTTTNCAAATGCGNTCNGATNTAATCACCCGCGTNCTCTATNTCGACCAGAANTTTTTTGACANCACACATTCCACAGACCTTATCCTGCGCTTGGTCAATCAGGTTCAGGATCTTGGTCTNTTTGTAGGACANGCCACCGTGAATGCCCTGCGNGATTTCGTGATTATCGTGATTGTATCGGGCTATTTNATTTACAAATCNCCNCTGCTGTTCTGTTCGGCCTTGGTGGCATTGCCGGTTATTTTCTTGATGATGCATTTCGTTTCCGCGCGCATCAAGGTTATCCGGCGTAATTTTGAATCCGTTCTGGGCCGCTACATGAGCAATATTGACGAGATGGCCGGCGGNATGCGNACGATCAAAATGGCGCGTCAGGAAAAGCCGGAAATTAANCGTATGGTAGAGGCCTCTTCGGGGATTAAATCGCTNTTTGTCAAACTGCAGCAAAGCGAAGCCCTGATGTTGCCATCTATCGATCTGTCTTCGGCTGTGGTCTATATGCTTGTGGTGGGCGGCGGCGGATATATGGCGCTGTCGGACCAGTTTGATATCGATGGCGCATCGATTATTTCCTTTTTGCTCGGACTGGTGATTATTTTTGATCCGGCTAGGTTATTGGCGCAATTTTTTGCCAAACTGCAAGCCAGCCTGATCCTGCTTGATAGTATCCGCAGCTTAATGCTGACCGAGCGAGAAGTCAGTGACCGCGACGATGCCAAAGTCTTTGACGCCGAAGATATCGAGATTAAAATCGCCAGTGGGCGCTTTGGCTACACCCCCTCTGAAGCGCTGTTCAACGATTTGAATCTAACATTCAAAGCGGGGCAAAAAACCGCCATTGTTGGCGCCACAGGATCAGGTAAAACAACAGTTCTAAGCCTTATCACACGGCTTTATGAACTTACATCTGGCAAAGTTTTGTTCAATGGTCACGATATCAAAGATTTCACTCTTCGCTCTGTTCGCGACAAGTTTTCTATCGTTGCGCAGGATGTGGTTATTTTTGATAAAAGCATTAAAGATAACATTCGCTATGCCGATCCAGACGCCAGCGATGAGGCGGTACTAAAAGCTGCGCAACTGGCGCGCATTGATGATTTGATGCTTTCTCGCGGGGATGCCTCGGTGGGGCCAAAGGGAAATTTGCTGTCTGGNGGCCAAAAACAGCGGATTGCCATCGCCAGAGCGTTTTTAAAACCAGCCCCTGTTTTATTGCTGGATGAGGCCACCTCAGCGTTGGATGCCATCACCGAAGAAAGCGTTAATTTGGCATTTCAAGAATTGCAGCACGGGAAAACCACTATTGTGGTGGCTCATAAACTATCCGGTATTCAGGATGCAGACCATATTTATGTGCTCGACAGCGGACGGGTGATCGAAGCGGGCACGCATGCGCATTTGATTTCGGAAAACGGGCTTTACGCCAGCATGTGCANGGCACAAAGCAAACCCAAAGAAAGCCTGCAATCTCNTTGATTTTTGTGCGGTGCAGCTAGCCGTTAAATTTTCGCAGCGCCAAAACCGCGTTTAGCCCGCCAAAGGCAAAAGCATTACTGAGGGTCGCTTCAACATTCACTTCGCGGGCTTGATTGGGAACCACATCAAGCGCACATTCCGGATCAGGTTCTTCATAGCCGATGGTGGGGGCTATCACCCCGTCCCGCACCGCCATAATACAGGCTAGCAATTCAACTGCGCCAGTGCCGCCGATCAGATGGCCATGCATGGATTTGGTTGAACTGATCATCAACTGGTCGGCATGCCTGCCAAAAACCCCTGCAACAGCAGCGCATTCGGTTTTATCATTCGCCGAAGTGCCGGTGCCATGGGCGTTGATATAGTTCACATCCTCAGGTGCCANCCGCGCATCACTGAGTGCGCCGGCAATGGCGCGCCCTGCCCCTTGTTTTGAAGGCATNACAATATCAGAGGCATCTGACGACATCGCAAAACCGGCCACCTCAGCCTGAATGTCCGCGCCGCGCGCCTTGGCGTGCTCTAGCTCTTCAAACACAAAGACCGCTGCGCCCTCGCCCTGCACCATTCCGTTTCTGTTGGCTGAAAACGGCCGGCAGGCATCATGGCTCATCACCCGAAGTCCTTCCCAAGCTTTAACACCACCAAAGCACAGCATAGACTCCGAGCCCCCCGCGAGCATGGTTGGCGCCATGCCCGAGCGCACCATTTGAAACGCCTGTGCCATCGCATGGTTTGAGCTTGCGCAGGCTGTGGACACCGTGAAGCTGGGGCCTTTCAGGTTGTATTCTATTGAAATATGACTGGCCGCCGCATTGTTCATCAATTTGGGTACAACAAAGGGATGCACGCGGTTTTTGCCCTCTTCGTAGACCGCGCGGTAATTATCATCCCATGTGCTGACACCCCCGCCTGCGGTGCCCAAGACCACGCCGGATTTTGCAGCAAGCTCACCAGCAAAGCTTAGACCCGNCTGCCCCAAAGCTTCTTTGGTGGCCAGCAGGGCAAATTGGGTAAAGCGATCGTAAAGCGTCATTTGCTGGCGATTAAACCCCTGCTCAGCTTTGAAATCGCGCACCTGACCACCGATTTTAATCGCCAGCCGGTCTACATCGCGAAAGTCCAGAGGTCCAATACCGCAACGCCCTTCGCGCATCGCTTCTTCGGTCNGCGCTACGTTCTGGCCAAGAGCATTTATGGTGCCTGCCCCAGTGATGACAACCCGTTTCACGATTGCTGGGCCACCAATGCGCTGATACCGGCGATGATACTATCAACGCTTGAGATATCAAAATCACTNTCACTGGGATTATTGGCATTGAAGGGCACCTGAATATCAAAGGCTTCCTCAATTGCGAAAATACTTTCGACCAACCCTAAACTGTCAATTCCCAAGCTTTCCAAGGTACTGTCCAGCGTTACGTCCGCNGGGTCGAGCACCGCTTGCTCAGCAATAATATCAATTACTTTGTTTTGAACGCTCATTGCACTTCTTCCCTTATCGACTTGCAAGGCTAAAATTAGTTTTTCCCTGTTGGCTTGAAAACTGCTTTTTGCAACTTTGCCACTTCGCGAAATAATCTCGGAAGACGGCGTAAAGCTTTGTAGGTTTCTAAATGCTGATCCATCTTTATGGCAGGGTAGCCAAGCATAACACGGCCTGCCGGAACATTGGACAGTACTTTTGTCGCACCACCTGTGATTACATGATCACCGACAAAGACATTATCGCTAATACCTGTTTGCCCACCTAAAACAACATGATTACCAATCCGCGCCGAGCCGGCAATACCAACCTGCGCACAAATAAGACAATCATTGCCGATCTGCACATTATGCCCGATCTGGGAGAGGTTATCGCATTTGACCCCATTGCCGATCACCGTATCGCGTACTGTGCCGCTGTCAACGCAGCTATTGGCACCAAGTTCCACATCATTGCCAATCCTGACACTGCCCAAAGAATGGATGCGAGACCAGCTCTGAGCGCTAAGCTCACCGCGCTCTTCACCCAAGCTGCTGCGCACATGCTCAACTGCAGATACTTCTGGCGTAACAAAAGAAAACCCATCTCCGCCTACCACCACGCCAGGCTGGGCAATAAATCGATCACCGATCGTCACCCTCGCACCGATTTTAACCGCTTCGCGCAGTTTGGCATCCCTGCCTAATTTTGCTCCNCTTCCGATGTAGCACTGCGCACTTATTTGGGCATTATCGCCAATCACAGCCTCTTTCCCGATATAACAGAAAGGTCCAATTGCCACATCTTGGCCCAAAGTTGCGCTGTTTTCGATCACTGCAGTTGGATGAATGCCGTTTTGCGCGGATTGCCCCGGATCCATCATTTCTGATAGCCCTGATAAGGAAAAGCGCGGCCGTGGGGCAACTATCGCAGCGCGAAGCCCCATCGCTTGCCAATCAGCACCAGGCCAAAGCATGGCGACTTGCGCTTGTCCTTTGGGCAAATCAGCGGCGTATTTTGCATCCANCGCCAANGCAATATCGTTAGCTTTGGCTTGGGAGGGTTCGGCCACGCCAGATACAATAATATCGCCATCGCCAAAAACTTTAGCGCCAAGAGCTTTACCAATCTGTTTAACCCGATAGTCCATCACCATTCCCATATTGGGCTATGGATTACCCTTGATTTGAGGTTATGACCACCCCTGCTTTTTGCAAAGCGGCAAATATCTGGGCATCACGCCCATATATATCGCGGCGAAAACCGATCCGTCCGTTAGGCGCGGTTACCGCAGTGCGATAAATAATATGAACCGGAACCGGCTGACGCAAGAATATTATACTCTCTTGGCCGAGATCCAATGCGGTCTGGAACCTTTTTTTCGGCGTACTGGTTTGCCGCGCCAAGAGCGCATAGGCAAAATCAAATGGTTGGTGCAGCCGTATACAGCCGTGGGAAAACGCACGTTCATCCCTAGAAAAAAGCGCTTTTTGNGGTGTGTCATGCAAATAAATATTATGCGGGTTGGGAAACATAAATTTAACCAGCCCAAGAGCATTANTATGNGATGGNTTCTGTTTCAAATCATATGGAAAATCTTCNGGAGTATAATCATTAAAGTTAACCTCAAAACGATCTACTTCTTCGCCTTCTGGGCTGATTAACGTCAACTCACTTAACGCAAATGGATCCAATTGCAGTTCGGGCAAATATTCCCCTACGGTGATCGAACGCGGTACATTCCATGTCGGATTGACAACCATATGTTCCATCCGATCCGAAAATTCAGGGCTTCGGCGCTTTTCATCATTGGCCCCAATCACGGAACGCGTTTCAAAAACCACGACACCATCGTCTAAAATTTTGGCCGAAAAATCAGTGAGGTTTACTTGAATTTGTCGTACGCTCTTTGGCAGATCGAGCCAGTTTTCACCATTGTTCCATCGTTCACGTTCCATAGCCACGCTGATGGNTTTTAAACGATCTTTTACAGAAACGTTTAACTCAGCCAATGTCATTGGCCCTGCCACGCCATCAGGGGATAGGCCATGATCTTTTTGAAATCGCTGCACTGCGCTGCGCAAGATTTTTCCATACCGATCAGACAGNGTGTTTTCCATATACCCCTGCTCTATCAAACGGTTTCTCAACGCCACGACCGCNNGACCACGTTCACCCGGCCGCAATTGTTCTTCGATTAANTTTGGACCCCATCCACCTGNTTTAAGCACAGCAAGAAAATCCTGACGTGCCGCCAATAGATTGCGGTAATTGTCTGTTTGCGGCGACAAAAGCGCAAAAAACTGTTCAGCACCTGTCGATAAAAGCGGGTTCAAATAAGCCGCGTCATCAAGATAATTGACCTTACGAAAAATATTTTCGTCGACTTTTTTAGGAACCACCAAACCAGTATGAACATCAGCAGAATATCGCAGAAAGGANAGCGTCATCTGACCCTCTAGCACACCCAAATCATATTGTGATTTTGCAGTGCGACTAAGCGCCAGCAACCTATTAAGGCCATATTTATATTTTGGAAGCCCATGGGTATCAGCAGTCTCAAGCGCCTGAATAAGGGCGTTACGCCGCGCCTGAGCTGAGGGGCTTGGGTTGACCCAAATTGGTGTGAAATTACGACTTTGATAAAAGGAAAGTGCTGTTTCGCGACTTTCAAGCGTTTTGGCAAGAGCAAGCCGAAAACCAATATTTTCTGCTGCGGACCCTGTNGAGAACAGTGTTGAAAACATGAAAAACGCAACACTTAAAAACAGTAAGAAGCGTGCNGTGTAAAAAGTTGATTTGCCGATCATAAAGTGGATCATGATTTAACGCCCTAAAGGTCAATTGAGTGACTTCTAATCTATGCTAAAGACTTACTCATTTGTCCAATCACATTCAAGATAGCGAACCGCTTTTGCTATCTTTGTTTGAGGGTGCTGAGCTCAGCGAAGATATTTAAANAAGCAGGATAATGCGCAAATCAACTCTCAAACCTTGTGGCGTTTATTTTTGACTTGGTTGAACGGGGTTTTTATGCAATAAGCCTTGCTATCTGGGGAGATACAAGCGACCTGTACCCATGCCAATGGGCGCAGATAAGAAAAGACAACGCGTGATGGTTGANACATCTAATAAAATGATAACCCGGCGTGGTTTGCTCGGAGCGTTTGCCGCGACGGCACTTGTCGCGGCACCAGTATATTCACGCGCAGCCGGCTATGTGAAAGGCGCAGGTGATTGCCGCTTTATCAACATTTACTCGCGGCGCAGNGGTGAAGATTGNAAAGCTGTTTACTGGATTGACGGCGAGTATTTCAAAGAAGCTGTTGATGAGATAAGCATGATCATGCGTGACTGGCGGCGCAATGAGATCAAAGATATCGACCTTCGGACCATTGACATTATGGCGGCTACCCATCGTCTTTTGGACACCAGTGAACCGTTTCAACTTCTATCAGGATATCGCAGCGCCAAAACCAATGCGATGCTACGGCGTCGGTCACGGTCGGTGGCGAAGAAATCGCTGCACATTACGGGCCAAGCGGCCGACTTACGGCTTTCATCACGTTCAGTCCGTCAACTGGCGCGCGCTGCGCGCTCCTGCCAAGCCGGCGGCGTAGGCAGCTATTCGCGCTCGCGCTTTGTACACTTGGATTGCGGACCGGTCCGCACTTGGGGTCGCTGAACAGCGAGAAGATCAAGTTTCACGTAAGCCCTGTACGGGCCCCTTGGCTTATAGCCTCAAAAAGCTTACGCAGCGATCCGGCAATGCGGCGCCATGTGATCGACGAAGACTTCACGCAATGTGCTTTGCACCACTAGGTCAATTTGCCCAAAGTTATCAATCACTGGCTCTAAACTTGTAGCATCGGTAATTTTGAGGTCATTCACCAACCAAGAGACATCTTTAAGGCCTGAGAATTTCTCAACCGCCAGCGCCGCTGCACAGAGTAAAGTCCGCGCATCGCGGCTTTCTATTTCTTCGGCCAAAGACAGGCCCTGATCAATACGATCATCCATAAAACAGGCAAATACCGCATCGGCTTTACGCTTGTCGCCGTTGGTCTGCCCTTGCGGAACCGGATCATATTCAAGCGCCAAGAGCGTCAGGTCACAGCCCTTTTTCGTACCACCCGTTTTAAGCAGCGCCTCGCCGTATTGCTGCAAAATTCGCGGGTCGTTGGGCACCATATCATAGGCTTTTTTACCATGCTCAACAGCCAGCTTTAGCTTTCCGGTTCCGCTGTAAACGGCAGAGAGCAGGCGGTGACATTCAAAATCATTTGCATCTATCTTGACCGCCGTATCTAGAAGCTTGCTAAATTCGGGTACCAGTTCTTCGAAAGAGCGTTGAATAAAGCCCCGCGCCATGCCCTGGCCAAGGGTGCAGGCCTTCCAGGCATAGGCCTGTGCATTGTTTGGATCCGCTGCGATTGCAGCATCAAACATTTCGAGCGCCAACTTGTTAGAGGCACTTTCAAACTGGTGGTGCATTTCCTTGCCTTTGAGCAAAAACTCATAGGAACTCATATTTTCGGTTGGCTTACGTTTGGCCCGCTGCAGGCTCACCAGCTCAATTTCGCCCAATATTTCTTGGGTTACGCTTCGCACAATTTCATCTTGCACTTCAAAAATATCATCAATGCTGCGATCAAACCGTTTGCTCCACAAAATCTCGTTGGCATCGGTTTCAATCAGCGAAACAGTCACCCGTACTTTATTGCCCGATGACCGCACAGATCCTTTAATCATGTAATTGACTTTGAACTGTTTGATAAAATCGTCCAAATCATCATCACTACCGGCAAAATTAACACTGGACTGGCGCGACACGATCGACAATTGCCGCACCATAGACAATTCGGTTAGGATATCTTCGTAAATACCATCGATCAAAAACGAGCTGTCCTCGTTCGCATTCATGTTTTTAAACGGCAACACCGACAAGATGGGCTTGATATCACGTTTAATGTCTTCCTTTTCCTCTTCAACCTCCGCAACTTCTTCTGCCGCCGCTGTCTGATTGGTGGAAATCGTAAAGACTTCAAATTCGCTAGAAATATTTTTGAGCTTTTTAGTACCAGCAGCGCGGGATATGGCTTCTATCCGGGAAGCCACCTGTTCATTAATCAAGCGCGACACTAAAATTTGACCTGGGGTACATTGGGCCTCTAAGCGAGCCGCAATATTAACACCGTTTCCATAAACATTTTCTTTCTCAACGATCACATCGTCACAATGAATACCCACACGCCAAACAAGCTTTGTATCCTCTACCTTACCCTGATCTTGGGCTTCGATGCCCTTGTTTCTTTCGGAAATCGCCTCTTGAAAATTAATTGCACAGTTTACCGATTCAACAGGGCTGGCAAATTCAGCCAGTACAGAATCTCCTGCTGTATGGAAAATTCGGCCACCATGTTTGGCAATAAACGCATCAATGATTTCCCGGCATGCGTTTAGGCTTTCCAAAGTTTGTTCTTCGTTTTCAAGCATATGCTTGCTAAATCCAACGCAATCCGTGGCTAAAATGGTTGCAAATTTTCTATTAACGGACCGCAATTTGGTTCTCCAATTAGATAATGTTCTAAGCTCTGAACAGAAGGTGGTTTATAGATCTTAAAATATATCATTGAATTCTATCAGCAATTCAAATCATACCCTGCCACCCCTTTGCCCAATGCCCATACCAAATGGGCAGATAGACAGACAAAAGTATTGGCAGAGAGGAAATGGNCTGCGTTACAAAGGCTCTATATCGCCGGCAGCGCGCATCGCATGGAAGTTTTGCTCGAACTCGGCAAATTTCTGCATTGCAATAGCATCTCGCATGGATTGCATAAGCTCTTGAAAATAATGCAAGTTATGCCAAGTGAGCAACATACCAGAGATCATTTCCTGAGCCCGAAACACATGATGTAAATAGGCCCGCGAATATCCCGTGCAGGCCGGACAGCTGCAATTTTCATCAAGCGGCCTTGGATCGTTTTGGTGGCGGGCGTTTTTAATATTGATCACACCGCGGCGGGTAAACACTTGTCCTGTGCGGCCGGACCGCGACGGCAAAACGCAATCCATCATATCAATGCCNCGCTTGACTGCCCCGACGATATCATCNGGCTTGCCAACNCCCATCAAATACCGCGGTTTATCACTGGGTAGCATATCGGGTGCATATTCAAGCACTTTAAACATCGTCTCTTGGCCTTCGCCCACCGCAAGGCCGCCCACCGCATAGCCGTCAAATCCGATGCTTTTTAAGGCTTCCGCACTTTCTGCTCGCTGGTCTTGATAAATGCTACCTTGTTGAATGCCAAACAGTGCATGGCCCGGGCGGTCACCAAAGCCATCGCGCGATCTCTTTGCCCAACGCATGGACAATTGCATGCTTTGCAATGANGTATCAGGATCGGCAGGAAACGGTGTGCATTCGTCAAAGGCCATCACGATGTCGCTGCCCAGCAAGCGTTGAATTTCCATTGAACGCTCAGGTGATAAAACGTGCTGTGATCCATCGATGTGCGATTTAAAGGTCACACCACTTTCGGTCATTTTACGCAATCCGGANAGCGACATAACCTGAAATCCNCCACTATCGGTGAGAATCGGGCGATCCCAATTCATAAACTTGTGCAAGCCCCCCAAAGCGTCAATGCGCTCTGCCCCCGGGCGCAGCATCAAATGATATGTATTGCCAAGCAAAACATCCGCGCCTGTCGCCCCTACGCTTTCCGGCAGCATGGCTTTTACCGTTGCCGCAGTGCCCACCGGCATAAAGGCCGGTGTTCTAATATCACCACGCGGGGTCGAGATGAGACCGCTGCGCGCTTTGCCATCGGTGGCATTGAGGGAAAAGGAAAAANTTTTACTCATGAGGCCGTCTATTGCCGTATCACACCNCAAAAGCCAAGCCCAATAGCAANCGAAATCGATGCCTTGTAAGGGGCATTTTTCGCACCTGCGCAATACTGCCGNGAAACTGACGCAATACCGNCAANNAAAATCAGCTTATTCTGAGCAGAAATCACCAGTAACAGCATCACCTAATCTCACCAAAAAAAGGGCTAAATCCCCATTACTTGGGCTATCAAATAGATACTTTAAATTTGGCATTGGAAAATACCGCACACGAAAAAACCCGCCCTGATAGGGGCGGGTTTATCAAACTTAAACGCGATGCGTTTCAGCTGTTGGTTANGCCTCTTCTTCGAGCGCCTCAACAGCTTTTTGCAAATCGTCCTTGCTAACTTCTTTTTCTTCGACCTGTGCCAGCTCAAACATGTAATCCACCACTTTGTCTTCAAAAATCGGAGCCCTNAGCTGTTGCTGCATTTGTTGATTTTTCTGCACAAATTCAAAGAATTCACGTTCTTGACCGGGGTATTGACGCGCCTGCGCCATCACAGCTTGGTTGATTTCAGCTTCGCTNACCTCAACCTTGGCCTGTTGGCCCAATTCCGCNAGCAACAGCCCAAGACGTACACGGCGCATTGCCAATGTTGTGTGCTCTTCTGTGGTCTCGATCTCTGGGTGATCATGGCCTTCGACATCCGGATTGTCTTCATGCCACAATTGATGCGAAATCTGCTTGGCTTCGGCATCGACCAATGAGGGTGGAAGCTCAAAGCTAACNAGGGTGTCNAGTTGATCCAGCAACCCGCGTTTCATCACCGCCCGCGCCGCNCCAACATATTCGGCTTCAAGCCGTTCGCTGACTTGCGCTTTNAGAGCATTNAAATCTTCAGCGCCAAANTTTGTCGCCATTTCATCGTTCANTTCCGCAGGGGCAGGTTCTTTTACGGCTTTNATTTTACATTNAAAAACGGCATCTTTACCGGCCAGATTCTCGGCGCCATAATCAGCGGGAAAGGCCACTTCGACGGATTTGTCTTCATCGGCTTTGGCCCCGATAAGTTGATCTTCAAAACCCGGGATGAAGCTGTTTGAGCCTAGCACCAGAGGATAGTCTTCGGCAGATCCACCTTCAAATGCTTCGCCGTCAACCTTGCCCAGAAAATCAAACACAACCTGATCGCCCGATTTGGCTTTGGAGCCNTTGCGGCGGTCTTTGAAATTTGGTGAGGTTTCAGCCAGCTTTTCCAGCGCTTCGTCAACGGCAGCGTCATCGGCTTTGGCAACAAGCTTTTCCAAATTGATAGATTTAAGGTCAACTTCAGGGATCGTGGGCAGCGCTTCATACGTCAGATCGACATNCACGTCATCGCCCTCTTTCCAATCTTCATTGGTCATCTTAACATCCGGCTGCAACGCCGGCCGTTCACCACTTTCTTCAAAGTGCTGGTTCATCGCACCGTCGATACTTTCTTGCATTGCTTCACCAAGAAGGCGTTGACCGAATTGTTTTTTAAGCAAGCTCATCGGCACTTTGCCTTTGCGAAACCCTTTCATTTCGACTTCAGGCTGAGCTTCCACCAGCTTTTCGTTTACTTTTGCGTCAAGCTCGCTGGCGCTAACGATGATAGAGTAGCCACGCTTTAAGCCTTCATTCAAGGTTTCGTTGACCTGCATATCCTGTGCGTCCTTTTTTACATTTTGGTGCGGGTGGAGGGACTTGAACCCCCACGCCTTGCGGCGCCAGAACCTAAATCTGGTGCGTCTACCAATTCCGCCACACCCGCTAAAAATATTATCNAGCCGCANTAGTGCTGCCCAATCTTTCGACGCTCTCTAGCAAATGATTCTCGCAGATGCGAGAGTAAAAATGCAGCTAAAGCGAAGATAAATGATGTTTAAAATAGCCAAACAATAATGCAATCATCAATTAACAATGCAGAATTGTGCAAAGCTTATGCTAAATCCGTTCATGCGCATGAGCTCATACATTTATTTATTGCCTATTTTTTAGGCATTCCGCCCAGTTTTGGTTCAATAGATGATTTCAAGCTCACTAAAAACCACCTCAACCCAATAGGTATATTGTTAGATATGGACCACTATGTTGNNTGCAAAAAGTANCTNANAACCGGAGGTCTTAATGAAAAAAATAGAGGCTATAATAAAACCTTTTAAGCTCGATGAAGTGAAAGAGTCCCTACAAGACATTGGCGTTCAGGGTCTGAGCGTCATTGAAGTTAAGGGATTTGGGCGGCAAAAGGGCCATACAGAACTATATCGTGGTGCTGAATATGTGGTTGATTTTTTGCCAAAAGTGAAGATCGAGGTAGTGCTTGATGATGATCAAGTAGATGACGCGATCAAAGCCATCGTAGAGTCCGCAAAAACCGACAAAATTGGCGATGGAAAGATTTTCGTTAGCTCAGTCGAACAAGCCCTCCGCATTAGAACCGGTGAATCTGGTTCCGACGCCCTTTAAACAAACTCACTACAAAGGAATAACTGAGATGAGTACACAAGCAGTTCTCAAGACAATTGCAGATGAAGATATCGAATATGTAGATATTCGCTTCACTGACCCGCGGGGAAAGCTGCAGCACGTTACTGTGATGGCGGATCAAGTTGATTCTGACTTTATTGACGAAGGCTTTATGTTTGACGGATCTTCAATTGCCGGTTGGAAGTCAATTGAAGCTTCGGATATGAAATTGATGATCGACACTGAAAGCGCGTATGTTGATCCTTTCTACGCAGAAAAAACCTTGTGCGTACATTGTTCGGTGGTAGAGCCAGATACAGGCGAAGCATATGAACGCGACCCACGCGGAACAGCACAAAAAGCCGAAGCTTACTTAAAATCGTCCGGCATCGGAGATACGGCTTTCTTTGGCCCTGAAGCCGAGTTTTTCCTTTTTGACGATGTTCGCTTCTCGAACTCAATCAACAAGGTTTCATACGAAGTTGATGCACTTGATGCGTCATGGAATACTGACACCGAGTATGAAATGGGTAATACCGGCCACAGACCTGGTGTTAAGGGTGGTTATTTTCCGGTCAACCCAATTGATGATGGTCAGGATATCCGCTCAGAAATGCTTTCGACCATGAAGCGTCTGGGCATGAAAGTGGATAAACACCACCACGAGGTCGCCTCTTGCCAGCATGAGTTGGGACTAATTTTTGACAGCTTGACCAAACAAGCCGACGAACTGCAAAAATATAAGTATGTCATCCACAACGTTGCGCAAGCTTATGGCAAATCAGCAACCTTTATGCCCAAACCTATTGCGGGAGACAACGGCACAGGGATGCACTGCAATATGTCAATCTGGAAAGATGGCAAACCACTTTTTGCAGGCGATCAATACGCAGACCTTAGCAACGAAGCGCTTTGGTTCATTGGCGGCATTCTAACGCATGCAAAGTCTCTGAACGCGTTTACCAACCCATCCACCAATAGCTACAAACGCCTTATCCCTGGGTTTGAAGCCCCGGTATTGCGCGCGTATTCAGCACGTAACAGATCAGGATGCGTGCGTATTCCATGGACTGAATCGCCAAAAGCAAAGCGGGTTGAGGCACGTTTCCCAGATCCTTCTGCAAACCCTTATTTGTGCTTTGCTGCCTTGTTAATGGCCGGTCTTGATGGTATCAAAAACAAGATTGATCCTGGTGAGGCCATGGATAAAAATCTGTATGACCTGCCAGCGGAACAACTAGCAGATATTCCAACTGTTTGTGGGTCACTGCGCGAAGCCACCGAAGAATTGCAGGCGGATCACGACTTCTTGCTGGCTGGTGATGTCTTCACAAAAGATCAAATTGATGGATACATCGA
>PBSX01000065.1 GCA_002726375.1 Marinovum sp. | reverse complement strand
GATCGGTGGCAGTCTCGCCCTCAGGATTGCAACCGGATTGAATGCTCAAACCGGTTTAGGACAATCTAGGCGCCATTTTGAGGACATAGACGCTTGGTTTATATGCTAAATTTAGCACCTAGAGCCATTACTCGGCCGCTACAAGACGAATTGTTTCAGGCTCATCAAGGCTGGTTTCATCGCTCTTTACGTGAGATACCTTTTGAGGTTTGGAAAGAGCAATAGCGGCTTTGATTGCAGAGGTGATATGGTGCTGCGCCATGAAAATTGATGGGACAGTAAAGACTATAATCAACGTGCCAATGAGAACCCCATACCCAATAGAGACAGCTAAAGGGATCAAGAACTGCGCCTGCAGTGATGTTTCCATAATCAAAGGGTAGACCCCAAGGAATGTGGTCAGAGACGTCAGCAGGATCGGGCGAAAACGCTGTTTGGTACCCTTTATCACTGCCTCACGTGTTTCCATCCCCTTGCCGATGAACTCATTATAAACATCCACCATTACAAGTGAGTTGTTGATCACCACTCCTGCCAAGCCGATGATCCCAAATATAGACAGTAGGGATAAAGGTATATCCAATATCAAATGGCCCGTGACAGCGCCGATAAGGCCTAGTGGGATTGCAAACATCACCACAACTGGTTGGACGTAAGACCGGAAAACGAGTGCGAGCAGTGCGAAAATAATAAAGAGTGCTATGCCAAGCGCCTTACTAAGAGCGGCTTGTGCGTCGCCTTGTGTGCGTTGCTCACCGCCAAGATCAACAAGCAAGCCGGGGTTATTGTCTTTGATCAACGGAAGGATTTGTCTGGTTATCAATGTATTGACTTCTCTGCCCGTTGCCACTGACACATCTAGATCTGCTGTCACAGTGGTCACCTGCCGACCGTTCCGTCGAAGGATCGACGTCGGGGCAAGCCCTTCGCGAACGTAAGCAACCGTAGAAAGCGGTATTAAATAGCCGTCAGATGTGCGAATTTGCGTATCCAGTAAATCGGAAAGGCTATCGCGTTGTTCCATTGGGAAACGGACATTTACAGATACATTGTCGGCCCCACGCTGAAAGCTGGTTGCCTCAACCCCAAAGAAACCGGCCCGCGTTTGCTGGGCAAGGTCTTCGATCGTGATGCCAAAAATGCGGGCTTCATCTTTCAACTCTAACTCATATTCCAAGCGGCCTGAAGAATTGTTATCGCGGATTGAGAAAACGCCGGGTATCGCACGTAATTTTTCGCGAAGCTCAGCCACCACAGGGGTAATGTCCTGACCCTCGGGCAAGGAAAGCTCGACCGCAACGGGATCACCTGCGCCGATGAGCTCGGCGGAAACAGTGAGCTTGTTGACGGATGCTACTTGGCCCACTTCCTCACGCCAGACCGTTTCAAAGTCTTTGGCGTCCCATGTCCGTATGGTTGGGTCGGTAATTTGCACAACCACATTGGCAAGCGTTGCTCCGCCGGCGGCGCTGCCACCGTTAGGACCACCGCCGCCAATGCCTTTTCCAACAACCATATTCACCCCAACGATCACAGCGGGGGCAGCGTTGGGCAGCCTTGATTGCATGGTCTTGCCTGCACGCATCGCAGCTGATTGTACGTCTTTGGCTACGCGTTGGGTCATTGCAAACGTGGTGCCATCATTCATCTCAATGCTGGCAGTTACAAAATCTGTTTCGATTGACGGAAAGAAGTTAAATTTCACATATCCATGGATCAATAGTCCAACGGAACCCATCATGAGGGCAACCGATAAAGCGATTGGGATCAGGATTGCAAATCCTTTGGTGGTTAGCCGTAAAATTGCATCTAGGGGATAGCGAATTATCCACTGCAGCAGGCCATTCACTGCGCTGCGTATGAGCCCAAGAAACCGAAACACGAGGTTTGGACGGTAATCAGGTGAGACGTCAAGAGAACTCAGGTTGCGCGGCAAAATAAACAATGCCTGTCCCAATGAAAGTGCGAGAACGACCATGACGACAATCGGAATGTCGGCAAGAAATTTCCCCAATGTTCCCGGCAATTGTAACAGCGGCCAAAAGGCTACGATAGTGGTCAAAGTTGAAAAAACCACAGGGATTGCAATTCTTTGCGTGCCTTTAACAGCCGCTTGCACGGGGCTTAAACCGTTCTCGCCTTTTTGGTAAATGTTTTCACTGACGACAATCGCATTGTCCACCACAATACCAATCGCAAGTATAAAACCAAAAAGGGAAATTTGATTGATTGAAAGATCAAGGGCCCCCAGAACAATAAAGGTTGCAGCGAAAGACACGCCTATTCCAACGGCTGACCAGAAAGCCAGCCTAATATCCAAAAAGAGCGCGAGGCATAATACGACAAGAGCCAAACCAAGGGCCGCATTTTCCACCAAAAGGTTTACTCGATCCTGAAGTCCCTCGGCGTCGTTTTGCCAAATTGTCGCATTAAGTCCTGGCCCGAGCGATGGGACAAAGCTGGCGTCTAGATGATTACGTGCATCCTCGACAATTTTTAAAATTTGTTCGTCTCCGACACGAAACACATTGATTGAAACAGAATTCTCAGCGTTGAAACTTGCTGTAAGATCTGCATCGACAAAGCCATCAATGACCGTGGCCACATCGCGCACATAAATCTCGCCGCCAAGATTATCAGTGCGGACAACTATATTTTCAAAATCAGCCTGTGTATAATTCCGGCCCTTGGTCCGAATAGGTATTGAAACTGTATCGGTTCCAATCGATCCACCCGGAAGCTCTAATGAGTTTTGCCGGATGGCCCTAGCGATCTCATTCATAGTCAGGCCATAAGATTGTAATGCATCTCGGCTGACCTCAATTGAGATTTCATAATCTCTGGTATTGGCAACCTCAACAAAGCTGATGCTGTCTAACATTATAAGTTCGCTCTTGAGCCGCTCTGCTTCCTGTTTCAGAACGGTCTCACTGGCATTGCCGTGTAGGGCAATTTCAAGAATACGGCTTGAGTTGTTAGGTTGAACAACCACGGGATCGTTGGCGTCCTCTGGGAACACAGTAATCCGATCAACCTCATTTTTTATTTCTTTGGTCTTCTCATCAATGTCCGACCCTCGAAGAAAAGAAACGGAAAGGCCGCCACGCCCTTCGCTGATCGTCGCAGTGATACTGTCTATTCCATCAATACCTGCAAGCTGATCTTCGATTGGGCGGACGATGCTTTCCTGAATTTCAGAGGGCGAAGCACCGGGATAGCTTACTGAAATGCTGACTGTATCAAGCGTAAAGTCAGGGAAGGTTTTCTGCGGCATTCCAAGTGCAGTAATCGCACCTAAAATGACAACAAAAACCATAACAAGGTTCGAGGCAACGGGGTGTTCCGCCATCCATTTAATCATAACATTCATGGATTTAATCCCCCAGATCCGTAGCTGCCATTTCGGTGCCTTCGATTGTCAGATCACGCAGAGGCATTCCCGGTGTCGGCGCCGAGAGCGAGGTCAGTATCAGGCGCGTTCCAACCGGCCATTCGTCGACGATGACATAGGTTGTCTCACCGTCGAAATGGGTGGGGCGTACGTCAACCGATAGCAGTGTACCGCGGTCCTGTTCGCGTGGTTCAAAAACCCATATTTGATTGCCACTGCGGATCGCTGTTGACGGAATTGCATATGTGTTTTGCTGTTCAATGCCGTCAATTTGAACTTTGGCAAACGCATTAATCAACGCCGGAATTGTTCCAAAAGAGGGTGAGTTTGGATTTAGCAGAACTGGCTTACCAACATCATCAAGTCCTATCGATACGCTCAATGTACGGGTCCGAGGATCAAGAGCTGGATCAACGCGGCTGACATGCGCGTCCCATTGGTATGTTTGCCCTGCAAACCCAACATTAACGCGAGCTTTCGCAGTGCTGTCTTCAAACATGCCGGGGATCAGTGCGGCTTCTGCTTCGCGCACAGGAATGATGACCTCCATCTGGTTGTTGGTATAAATCTCGGCAATCGACTGACCACTCGCAACAACGCTTCCAACCTCTTGCAGTTTCTCAAGAACTGCGCCACTGAAAGGGGCAACAATCTGCTTACTTTTAAGCGCGATAGATGCGCTTTCTTGAGCCGCAATAAGAGAGTTTAGGCTAGCGGATAATTCCGCTTTTTGTGAAAGTAACTGGTCCAGAGCTTGTTGGCTGGCAAAGCCACGAGACCGCAACTCTTCAGTGCGCGACAACTGGGCCTCGACCAAAACGAGCCGAGCTTGCGTTGCTTCGACATTTGCGACGGTTTGATTGAGCAAGGCACGCTCTGATCCATCATCGAGTTGCACCAAAACTTCGCCTTTTGAAAATGTACCAAGATCGATAACTGAAGGATGTAGATTTGAAATGCGCCCGCCGCTTTGGGCCGAAACACTGACCTGTCTGTATGGGCTCACAAAACCTTCGGATCTTACGGGCAAAGGTTGCTCGAACAACGCTACTTCCATGGTTTCAACCAATGCAACGGGCCGCGCAACGGGTTGGATTTCAACTATTTCACGATTTTCACCAAGATACTGGTACCCGCGATACCCGCCATAAACGCAAGCAAGTGCGACGGCTATCCAAGCGGCTTCACGGGCAAAAATTAAGAAAATACGGTATAGTTTTTTCATGATGTACTCTCAGGTTGCGTCGACAAAACGTAGCGTTTTTCTGGATATTCAATTTCTTTTACGATGTTCAGCTTGAATCGGTTCAAATTTCATAATCTACAAATGACTTTTTACTTAGAAAAGTATGCTCTCACGGTTTGTGCGTGAACTCGGTTTGCAACTGATCAGTGGCGTCGTTTTTAACCGGAAAAAAGACAACCAAAACCTTATTCAACTGCTGATCGCCATAGCGGTAGGCAGCAAAATGCGTTTCATTGATTATGCAAGATGGGCAAAATTATATGCGCAGCAAAGCGGGGAAATCGAGACTTTGCAAGAAAACTTGGGTTATTGGCCAATGATCTGGCTTATCTTTCCGCTCGCTGTGTCCATTCCCACCATTTCACTTTGGCCCAAATACCCATCGACAAAATAGGTTGGGGCGGTAATTGTTCCGGGCGACCCATTGCTTGAATGTCTTGGAGCAGTTGGCTGTCGATCCCGTTAAGCGCCTCTGCTGCAAGCCTTCCAGACATAGTGCCTTTCGTCATGCCGACCCCATTTTGGATCATGGCTGACCAGACATTTTCCCGAACTTGCCCAAACCCTGGCGCAAAATTAGATGTCAAACCAATTTGACCTGTCCATGTATCGACGATTGGATCGTTTTGTAACATTGGAAAACGGTCTCGGATTTGTTTTATTTGCAAATCGCGTGATTGCTGATAGGCGCTTGGGGAAACGATATCGCTTTGGCGTTTTCCCCAGAAACTTCGCATAATTATACGTTTATCCATCGTGTACCGAATCGTTGGCCCGCCAAAGGCCATTGCCGGTACCAAACCCCAGTCCTCGGGATTGCCTAGGGCTGCCTGTTCCTCATCTGTTAAAATACGGGTCATCGAGGCGAAAGCCTGAATTGTGAAAATCTTGCGCTTCAGGTGGCCCATGAAGGGGGCAAACCCGTTCACCGCAAGGATACAGCGGTCTGCAGTAATCTTCCCGCCTTTTGTTTTTGCAATTACTTTTGCACCATAATCAATTTCTAACACTGGTGTGTTTTCAAAGAACAAAACATTCTCGGGCAGGCTGTCACCCAAACCGCGCACCAAGGCTGCTGGCTGCATAAGAACTGTGCCGGGCGTATGGATCGCCCGGCGATAATAGGTCATTCCGGTGCGTGCGCGAACCGCATCACCATCCATGTCGGTATAAGGCTCCCCAAGCATATCAAGGCCTTTGATAAAGCTGTTTAGGACGGCTTCGCCTTGCTTTGATCTCGCTGCCATCAATTGCCCTTGGCGGCTCCATTGGCATTTGATGTTGTGTGCCGTTACCATTTCGTCAAGGTGCTGCCGCGCTGCTCTGGCCAAACGTAAAGATCGTTTTAAAGTGCCAAGATCATCTAGGTCTGCGCCCACATTATGTGGCAAATCAATCACAAAGCCCGAGTTGCGCGCTGAGGCTCCATCCCCCAGTTTGCCAGCTTCAACAAGCGCAACCGTCCGGTCGGGATGAATTTCGGCCGCTCGGCGTGCGGCTGCCAGCCCCGCAGCTCCTGCGCCGATCACTAGCATATCTACGCGAATGTCGTCGGTAAGCGGCGGTAAAGACTGCCTCGGTTCTAATATATTGGTCCACCCGTTGGTTTGATCATGGGTTGGAAGACGGCTGATTTTCATGCTTCGGCCCAATTGGCTGGATGGATGGCATAAACTATCAATGCATTTTCTGCCTCGTATTCCAATTCTGTTCCTTTGGGCAGCCAAATTGAATCAAATGGGCCCGCTGTAAAGCATGTTCTGTTTGCATGAACCGTTAACTCGCCTTCCAGCACGATAAGTATTTCGTCATATTTTATCGTCCAGGGGAAATGTGCATTGGTCAAACGTCCATAGCCTGATGCAAGTTCCGACATATCCTCAGCCCCGCAGACTTGAGTGGCTGCTGCTTGATCACCGTACTCAAACCTTGGTTGGAAGTTCAGGTCGGCAAATCGATTAACCCTTGGTGGAGATTTACCCATAATCCATTCCCTTTATATCTAGACAGATGTGTCCAATGGTTTATACAATATTGGGCAACGTTGTCCAATGATAAGGAATGTCCGCAAATTCTCAGTCTAGCTAATAAATGAGCAAGGAAAACTCCTATGAAATTTGACAATCTTTCTGCGGGTACCGAACAGTTTAAATTTGCTGCCCATGTCCTTGCAAAAACACTGCTCACACATATGAAAACGCCAACTCCCTATGACCAAACTGATGAGCCATTTCGGACGCTCTATCAATGACTGGCGAAAAAAGAGACCCAAGTCGTCGTCAGCGGCGGCCCAGACGGCCTCGAACACATGAGGTCACCACCACCACCAACCGCAAGGTGAATTACAGTCAGCTGAAAAATCCATTCCCGGTGATGGATGTGTTCTCAACTGATGAAATTGCCAACATGCATAATAGTGCAGTTCGCATTTTGGAAGAGCTTGGGATGAAGGTTCTACTGCCTGAGGCGCGCAGAATTTACGCCGCTGCAGGAGCGCGTGTAGATGAAGACAGTAACATGGTTTTTATCGGGCGCGATATGGTTGAGGCAGCGTTGAATATGGCGCCTAAGTCGATCAATGGACGGGCCGGAGCGCGGCACCGTGATGTCATTCTTGAACAAGGTAGCTTGGTGTTTCAAGCCGGAGCTGGTGCACCCAACGCAACTGATCTTGAACGTGGTCGGCGCCCTGGGTCGGCGTGGGATTATACCGAATACTTAAAACTAACACACCATTTTGATGTCTTTCAAATGATCTCGCCGCAAGTAGAGCCACAGGACATTGCCACGCATCTAAGGCACTATTTTACCGTTAAAGAGCAGATGGTGCAAAGCGATAAATTTCCGTTTGTTTTTTCTCGGGGAACACCACAGGCTATCGATTGCTTCGAAATGATCCGTGACTTTCGCGGAGTGTCGGATAGGGTTTTTCAGGATAACCCGCATTGCTACACGATTATCAACACCAACAGCCCCCGAACATTGGATATTCCTATGGCGCAAGGATTGATAGATTTTGCGCGCTATGGCCAATTATCAATCGTGACACCCTTTACATTGATGGGTGCTATGGCCCCTATCACAGTGGCTGGATCAATCACACTAAGCCACGCTGAGGCTTTGGCGGCAATTGTGTTGTCACAGTTTACCCATTCAGGAGCGCCGATTTGCTATGGGACATTTACATCCAATGTGGATATGAAATCTGGTGCGCCCGCATTTGGAACCCCAGCTCATTTTCAGGCCTCGCTTGCTGCCGGGCAACTTGCACGGTTTTTAGGCTTACCTTGGAGATCAGCCGCGGGCTCTGCGTCAAACCTAAATGATGTACAGGCTGCTAATGAAAATCAATTCGGCCTTTGGGGGTGCCTAATGGCGGGTGCAACCGTGGTCATCCATTCTGCGGGCTGGCTAGAGGGCGGATTAACAGTGTCCTATGAAAAGCTGATTACTGATGTCGAAGTCCTTAACATGGTGGCTGAGCTATGTGCTGGAAAGCAAGCCGGAGCTGATGAAATAGGGTTTGATACTGCCCTGTGCCAAGTCGCCCCGGGGGGACATTTTTTTGCGACCTCCCAAACAATGGAGCGCTTTAAAACCGAATTTTACGAACCAATTGTGCATGACTATGCAAACCATGGAACTTGGAGCGAACGTGGATCAATAGACGCATCCGCTCGCGCTACAGAGGTCTGGAAAAATATCCTGGCCGAAGGGTCCGGTCCGTCGATCGATGATGTAAAGCTTGGGGCCCTAGAAGATTTCATAAAAAAGCGCACCGCAGAGGGTGGCGCACCCCCAGAAAGTTAGAATGGCCAATCACTCATCCCCCTTGTTACACCGTGATAACCCCGACAAAGAGCCTCTGGTCGGCCATGTGAAGGTGACGCCCGAAGACTGGCTGAACGTCGCACGGGATGTTTTGGTGAGTGAAGGTGTTGCTGAAGTCAAGGTGATTGCTCTTGGGGAAAGACTGGGTGTTTCCCGATCTAGTTTTTATTGGTACTTCAAGAGTCGCAAGCATTTATTGGAAAAGCTACTGGATGATTGGGAAGCCCGGAACACAAAATCACTGATAGCCAAATGTAAGCTACCAACACAGTCCATTTCAGAGGCCACATGTAATTTTTTTCGCTGTTTCATTGATCCTGAATTGTTTGATCGTGGATTGGATTTCGCTGTGCGTGAGTGGTCCCGCCGGGATGGGGGCGTGCGCCAACGCATCGATCTAGCAGACAAATCCCGATTAGCTGCAGTTGCGGATATTTTTAAACGGCACGGGTTTTCCCCCTATGACGCAGATATCCGCGCTCGGATAATTTATTTCATGCAAATTGGCTATCACGCTATGGAGATTCATGAACCGATGCCGGAGCGTTTAAATCGGTTGGAAGGCTACCTTCGTGGGTTTACTGGCGAGGAACCAGACCCTGACGCAATGGCTGAATTTAAAACCTTTGTCTCTTCGTTGGAAATAGAAAAATGACTTTTGTTGAAGGGTCGCTTGTCCAAATATATGTCTAAACAGCAGGTCTTCCAGCATATAGGACTTCCCTTGATTAGGAATTAAAGCCTTTTTATTTTGGGTTACAATTAAGCCAGACGGCTTTTTAACAATTCGCCGCTTCTTGTCAAAATAGGATACCCAATCATCGAAAATGATGTGTTAACCTGTTTCAATGCTCGTAGGGTTTCTTGGTGAATATTGCTTGTTTCGATGCTCTCAACCAAGCCCCTTTGAAGCCTTGCCAGATGTTTCTTTTGCAGCTTTTGTTCGGTTTTGCGTATTTTTTCTTTTGCCAAAATTAGTTCTCTGGCTTCTTCTGGGTTCTGGTTCATCATAACATCAAGTGCTATTTTGACATTGTTTGAGATGCGCTCTGCAAACTCGGTTACTTCCGAAAGACCTTCTTCAGAGAAACTCACACCTTCCATATTCAAACGAGAGGCGAGGGGCACCATCACACGAGCGATTGAGTCTGATGCGGCCTCTAGATGGCTGGAAAGTGACGCAAGTTCCAAAGAGCGCTGTGCCATATCCTTTGAAAGTGCGTTTTCACTTAAATTTGCAAGATAGAGCTTTAGTTCTAGGTGCATGTTTTCTATCTCTTCATCCTGCTTGTATAGACTTTCTGCCTCTTCTGGGTTCCACCGTGCATATAAATTGATGCTAGTGGATAACATGGCTTCAATTCGATGGCCCATGTTGAGTAATTCACGTGCTGAACACCCCAAAGCCCTTTGCGGATGATCCAATAATGACGGGTCTAAAACACTTTGGACATGTGAAGATTTATCATTACTAGATGTATGCTTCATGATCATATTAAGCAGTCGCATACACGGGCCAATCACTGGCAACGCCAATGTTGCCAGAAGCACATTAAAACCCAGATGAAGGTTAATGGTTTGCCGCGCAGTTTCCTGCCCGAGCATTTTTAAAATGTCTGGGTAACTTGCAAGCAAAATTGCCACAAGGATCGCGCCGCCTCCTCGCAATGTAAAATTTGCGATCGCAATTTTGCGCGCATCCAAGGGTGAGGAAAGCATTAGTGTATACGCAATAAATGCCCCGCCTAGATTGGCGCCCAAAATCATCACACTGGCCGGCATCAAAGGCAGTATTGATTGCGCGGCTAAAGTGACAAACAAAAGGACAGAGGCAACGCTTGAATGAACCAACCAGGTGAACACTGCGCCAATCAAAAAGGCAGTCACTAAATCCTGCGATAAATACTGCATCACCAACTGTGTGCTGGGATTGTTTAGCAAGGGGTCGGTCGCAGCCCTTAGCATATCAAGCGCTACAAAAATTAAAGCCAAGCCAATGAATATTCGCCCAGTTTGACGTAATATACCAGTTTTATTGCGTAGAAAGAGAGTTACACCCAACACAAAAAGCAACGGAATGAAAAAGGATTGCTTGAGCAGCAAAAGCTGGGCTGCAAGCGCTGATCCAATATCTGCGCCCAATAGCATGGCCAAACCGCTTGTTGGGCTTAAAACCCCTTTGGCTGAAAAGCTAGCTGCCAGCAACGCAACCGCTGTTGCACTTTGCAAAACCAGCGCGGTGCTAATACCGGAAAAAACAGAAAGCAGGCGGCGTTTTGCTGAATATCGCAACCATTGTCCCAGAGAATTTGAAAAGCCTCTTTCGACGCCCGTTCTGACCAGTCGCACAGCCCATATAAGCAATCCTACAGCGCCGGCCACATTCAACAAAAACATGATTAAAAATGGCTCGCTCATGACCAGTTAGCCTCGTTTGAAATGTTTTGGCCTTGAGTATCCAAAAATTCGACAAAAATCGACCTAAAATGCAAAAGGTCCGTCCCCTCGTGTTGCTTCAATTCGAATTGACTTAAAGCCCTCATGCCAACGGTGCAGTAACATACCGCCTTCCTGTTTTAAAAAACCAACTGGGGCATCATGATGGATATTATACAAAAAGCTGCTGCATACTGAGGGTGCGGTCATAACAGCATGGCCCCCAATCTGAGTGGAAATATTTCGATGAATATGTCCACATACGACAATCAGGTCACCTGAAAAGGACGTTAGTATTTTTTGCAACCTTTCACCGCCGCTGTTCAGGCCAATTGAATCCATAAATGTAATGCCTGTATTGAAGGGCGGGTGATGAAACATAACTATTACCGGAGACCCCTGCATTTTCCGCAATTGTGCATCAAGAAAATCAAGCGTTTCAGAATCTAATGCTCCTCCACCTTCTCCTTCGATCAAAGTATCTAGCCCAATTAGCTGAAGTGGTTCAAGCGCCTGATGCCAATTTAACTTACCTGATTTGGGCAGATATCCCGATTTAAAAAAGGCAGTGCGAAAGGGTGCACGCTGATCATGGTTTCCTGGAACGGCGAAAATCGGAAGATTTAAAGGGCTTAAAATGGATTTGAAAAGTTCGTAGCTTTTTTCACTACCGTCATCGCTGAGGTCGCCGCTCACAATAATGGCATCGAGGGCTCCGACTTCCTCTTGTAGTTCTGTAATCCGCATGACCAAACGCTGCAATGGGCTTGTTGTGTCTAAAGTGCCCGAAACCAGAGCGCCTTCTTGCACCAGGTGAGTATCTGATATTTGTAATACTTGAGTCATTTCACACCTCTACTTCTTCGTCCGAAACCAACATTGTCGCGACACGGCAGGCCCTGCTTTTTGGGCTAATCTTGAGCCAATTTAACATTTCAATTTTTCTCATTCATCTCAGTTAAAAATAGCTTGTGTTGTAAAAGCTCGTGTAGATCTGGAAAGTTTTCCTTTGGCAAGCGATCTGAAATAACTAGATCGATATCGCCAATATCTCCTCCTGCAGCTGGTGCAAGTCGGCCAAACTTTGAGTGATCTAAGACTAAAATAGACTTTTGCGAGTTGGCCCTTATTTGTTGGCGCGTCTGAACTTCTGCAGCATGAAATTCTAATAAAGTTCCGTCTTCGGCACCCCCCGCCACACCAAAAACGCCAAACTCAGCTCGGTACTTACCGAAAAACTCTAGGACTTCTGCTCCAAGGATATCACGGTCAGGAAGCCTTAATTCACCACCTGGCAAGATAATTCGATTGGTTCTTTCATCACTCAGCGCCATCGCTGCACTGAGATTGTTGGTGATTACCGTTAGCCCTTTTCTATGGCGCAGAGCCTGTGCAACACATAGAGGCGTTGACCCAATGGAGATGAAAATTGTCGCACCATCTGGGACCAAATTCGCTGCGGCCTGCCCAATATCACGCTTCTCCGCCCAATTCGTTGAGACCCGCAGATCAAAGGGTGTATTTAATTGCTTGGGTATTAATTCAACGCGGCCATGTCGGCGTTTTAAGGTGCCGCCATCACATAATTTGTCCACATCCCGCCGGATTGTCTGTGTGGATACATCTAGTATCTCAGCCAACGCGCTCAACGATAACGCGCCACGCTCAAGCATGATGTCTTTTATAGCCTCACGCCGTTTTTTCTTTTTGGCCGACATAAATTCCCCTCAACCTAATTCGCCAAGCGTTCAAGCTGTGCCACTGCTCTCGGCAACCGATGCATGTTATTGCGCACTTCAACAATCAAATGTGGGGTTGAAGCGCTCGCCTTCAATGCATCCATTACGGCTGGCCAGGTGATTGACCCTTCCCCAGGAAGCCAATGACGGTCTGCATACCCATCACAGTCTTGCAGATGCATATGCGCTAAACAGTTCTCGGCGGCGGCAATGAAATCAACCACTGGAGGTGCTTTGTAATTACAATGCGAAAGATACGCGTGACCGGTATCAACAGAGAGCTTTAAATTTGGATGGTCAATTTCACAAATTGCGTCCATTCGCATCATCGGGTCAGTATCATCACTGTTTTCCAAAACTAGCGTACACCCAATATTTGCGGCACGCTGTAAAGGCGCTTCAAGGATATCAGCCATTGCCGTAATTGTACCTGGCTTTACTTGCGGGTATTGCCGCCTATTTAAGTTCATCCAGTCGTTGAAAGGGCTATGGATCACCATAAATTCGCATGACAGTTGTTCGCAAATTTCTAGGGCGGTGAGAAAGCGTTTTGAAATCAGCTGTTGGAAAGCTTTTTCCAAATTGCCAAGATCCAAGCCAAAAAAAGGCCCGTGCAAGCCTCGTGCACCCCTGTGTGATTTCAGCATAGGGCGATATGTAGCCACGATGTCGGCTAGCGAGCCTTCGGATAAATTTGGCGGTGTGAAATCCTGAATTTCGATAGGTCTACTTTGTTCGCAGAGCCAAGGAAAGACATGGTCTATATTGCGCAGTGTTACCGCTGCTCCAATCATTGATAGCGTCATACCATACCCTTATTTTATCCCTGCGCGAATAAAGCTCTGCACAAACTGTCGTTGAAAGAGTAAAAAGGCAATCAGCAATGGGCCTGATGTCATCAACGTTGCAGCATTTATCACAGACCATTGAATGCCTGAATCTGTTACGGCAAATATTGAAAGGCCAACAGTAAGAGGGCGGGTTTCGACGGAATTTGTTACGATCAGTGGCCACACAAAATTATTCCAATGATGGCTTACAGAAACCAATCCATAAGCAAGATAGGTTGGTTTGGCTAGCGGAATATAGACCCGCCATAAAACGCCCAAAAAGGAACAGCCCTCAATACGCGCCGCTTCGTCAAGCTCTTTGGGGACAGTCATAAAAGTTTGCCGCAATAAGAAGATGCCAAATCCTGATGCGATATAGGGCAAACCAATAGCTGCGATTGTATCAATTAATCCAAAGGCGCGCATTGTTTGGTAGTTTTGGACAATCAGAATATCAGGCATGACCAAAAGCTGTAGCAACACCAGTGTGAACAAAATGTTGCGACCTGGAAAGGTAAACCTGGCAAAAGCATAGGCGGCAAGCGTGCACAAAAAGAACTGCGCAGCAATAATCCCAGTAACCAAAATCACCGTGTTGAAGAAATATCTGGCAAATGGGGCTTCGTTCCAGGCTTGAACAAAGTTTTGCAATGTAAGGGGTGCAAAAATATCAAACCGCGTTTCAAATTCGCTCGGATGAAAAGCGGTCCAAACAGCGTAAAGAAGTGGTAGCAACCATATGATCGCTAAACACCATGCTGCAAATGTATTTAAAGAGCGGTCGAAGTCAAAAGACCATCTAGACGTTACAGGCTGAGACAGAGAAGAAGGAATTGTTGTCATTTGTAGTGCACTTTTTTATCAAGAAAAAAGAATTGGCCAATTGCGACGGTTGTCAAGATCGCCAGCATGACCACTGTTAGTGTTGCCGCATAGGCCGTGTCCCAATAATTAAACGCGGTCTCATAAATGTAAAATAGCAGAAGACTAGAAGCATTGTTTGGCCCTCCCTCTGTCATCACAAAGATATGGTCCACCAAGCGGAATGAATTAATCACTGCATTTACCGAAACAAACAAAGTAGTTGGCATCAACAGTGGGAAGGCAACGCGTCGGAAATAATAGAATTTACTCGCGCCCTCGATAGACGCGGCCTCTCGCAAAGAGGGTGGAATCGTCTGAAGTGCCGCCAAATAAAAAATCATGAAAAATCCGGCTTCTTTCCAGATGGCTACAGCGATCATGGAATATAAGGCCGTGTCTGGTGACCCCATCCAGTTCTGTTCAGCATAGCCAAACAAACTGCGAATTTGATCGATCAGGCCAAACCCTGGTGTATAAAAGAACAGCCAAATATTGGCGACTGCAATCAATGGCAGAACTGTTGGAGTGAAATATGCCATTCGCAAAAAACCACGACCGCGCAGTTTATCGTTCACCCATAACGCCATTGCTAAAGATAGAATGATCGATAGGGGAATGGTCCAAACAGCATACCAGAAGTTATTTGTAAGTACTTTCCAAAACACCTCATCAGCCAAAAGGTTCGTGTAATTGTCCCAACCAATAAAGATAGACTTTCGACGTCCACGCGCCGTAGAGAAAAACGAACTGATGACCGTTTGCACGGCCGGATAATGCGTAAAAGTGATTAGAAAAATCATCGCTGGGCTTAACAATAACCAAGCATATATCCACTGATGTTTTGCGGAATTTCTCATGTTTTTCTAAGCCTTCAAAAATGGCCATGCCCAACAAGCAGGGCATGGCCGTTGTGTTTAAATTAACGATAGGGCTTCAGAATCCGGTCAGCCGTTGCTTGTGCCTGATCAAGTGCGTCTTTTGCACTGCTTTCACCGGCAATGGCGGCTGCCAAAGCATCGTTAAAGGTTTGTGTTACCTTGCCGTTTTCATAGGTAGACAATTCAGCAACTGCAAATTCCAATTGATCACGTGCAACCAGAGCAGGCGGGAAATCAGCCGCGTAGGCTTTCATCGCATCTGTTTCCCATGCATCTGGGCGCGGAGCGACATAACCAGTTGCAATTGCCCAAACAGCAGCTTGCTCAGGTGCGGTAATCCACTTCACAAACTCAACGGCTGCGGCTTTCTGATCATCGCTGGAATCTTTGAACAGATAAAAGTTTCCGCCACCTGTTGGTGCGCCACGGCGTTCTTTGGCTGGAAGCATGGCAACACCAAAATCAAATGGTGCATTTTTACGCACATTTGTGAGGTTGCCTGTCGTTGTCCACATCATAGCCGTTTCACGCTCGAAAAAGGCTTTCGGTGTTGGCCCCCATTCGATAGATCCCGGCTGCATAACTCCATGCTCGGCCGACAAAGCCACCAAATATTCCAAGGCTTCGACAACTTTTGGATCGTTGAAATTCGTCTTATTTCCGTCTGAATTGGCCAAAATTGCGCCCGCTGGGGTCGAAAGACCTTGGAAGAGCCAATACGGGAAACCTGCAGATGGGATACGAACTCCCCACTGAGATACATTTCCGCTTGCATCTTTTTTGGTTAGCTTCTTACCAAACTCGACCATCTCATCCCAATTTGCGGGTGCGACGTCTGGGTCCAATCCGGCTTCTGCAAAGGCTTCTTTGTTCCAATACAGCACTGGTGTGGAGCGCTGGAATGGAATGCCATAAGTTTTGCCACCCGTTTGGCTATTTTCCATGAATGATGGGTAAAAGCCATTGATCCAAGATTCTTGATCAGCAGCTGACACGAAGTCATCAAAAGGCACGATCACGTCTTCATCAATTAATGTGAACATTTGGGTCGACAATAACACGGACAGTTGCGGCGGCTTACCACCCCGCGCGGCTGTCAAAGCCTTTACGCCCGCGTCAGCATAGCTACCAGCATATATCGCTTCAATATTAACGCTTGGGTTAGCTGCCACATAGTCTGCAGTCAACTGTTCAATCGTTGTGGCGGCAGCACCGCCAACAGCAACCGGGAAATAAAATTCTAGATCGACTGCGAAGGCCGAGCCAACGGCGGCAAGTGATGAAAAGGATGCAACACTGGCTATCTTTAATAGTTTAGGAATCATGATTCACCTCTAGGTTTGGGTTGGATGTGCCAACTCAGAGCTGGCGGTTTGGGATGACAGGGCCATCTCAATTTTGGGAAGTATGGTGTCGATACGGCGGCCAGAGGCCGTCTCAAAGACATGTAAATCGCTCATTTCGAAAGTTAGATTGATATTTGTGCCAACCGCCAATTGGGTTTGACCGGGCGCTCTACACAACAATGTTTCTGCACCAACTTTGCACTCGAGCATGGCATCTGCGCCAAGATATTCAACGCTTTCTATTCGGCCTTTTATGGCGCCACTTTCACTCGGCGCCAAAGCTTCCGGCCGGATGCCAAAGGTAAGGTTCTGACTTTTGGCCATAATTTCAGGGGTTAAAGTATCGCTTAGCACGTTCGGTGAAAATGTCACCATGGGCGGCGTGCCGATGAACTTTGCCGCAAATAGTGTGGCCGGTGTTTCATACATCCGGCGCGGCGTTGCTACCTGTTCCACTTCACCATGGTTCATCAAAACAACTTGATCGGCCATGGTAACAGCCTCGACTTGGTCATGCGTTACATACAGCATTGTGACGCCCAATCTGCGCTGTAATGTGCGTATTTCTTCGCGCATTTCGGCGCGCAATTTCGCATCAAGATTTGAAAGAGGTTCATCCATAAGAAAAATTGACTTATCCGCCACGATTGCACGCCCCAGAGCAACCCGCTGCTGCTGGCCACCCGATAACTGGCTTGGCTTACGATCCATTAATTGTGCTAAACCAAGTAAGTCAGCCGCAGCCTTGAGCTTTTCATCACGTGCGCTTCGGCTGAGCCCTCTAACCCGCAAGCCAAAAATTATATTTTCAGCTACGCTTAAATGGGGAAATAAGGCATAAGATTGGAACACCATTGCAATATCACGGTCTGCAGGCGGTTTCTGGGTGACATCTTCACCTCCTATAAACACCTGACCGGCTGATGCATCCTCTAAGCCCGAAATGATACGTAAAGCTGTTGATTTTCCGCAACCGGAGGGTCCGAGAAGTGCTGTAAATTGACCTGCAGGTATGTCCAGCGAAACGTTATCCAACGCGGGTTTTTCACCCCAACTTTTGAAAATATCCTTTAATACTACACTGGCACCACTCATAGCATCACCTGCCCGGCACAAAAGGTTATTTGATCACTTGTTATGTTTGCGGCCCACAATTTTTGTGTGGAACTTAAGTTGCCCTTATCTTGCATATTTATCCTGTTACTTATCGTCATGTTTTAATACGGGTTCACCCCAACCTTTATTTGCAAGCCGATGCTGAAAAATGTTGATTTGACAGCATCCAATAGATTGTGAGTGGGTCACTGATAGGGCCTTCTTTGAGCGATCCTGCCTTGCCTACTGGACCATTTTGTGTTGAGCGCATTTCCTCCCGTGGTGTAACGAACAGACGTACTGTTCATGGGGGGGATTCTCTGAAATCCACAGCTTACTTTTAAATAACATGACTTATTAAAAATGACAAAACAACAGAAAAATCGACAAAAAGTCCAAAATTTCCTATTAATTCTGTGTTTAATTTAGAAAAGAAAAGTTATGAGTGACAAAATTACAAAAAAATCAAGTATTTTTCTTTTTATTTTTTTTACCTTTCCTTAAGATGAAGTTGTGATTCTACCAAACTGGTTCTTTCTAGAAACCTCTGCTAAAAAAGTCCTATTTTAATGCCTTCAAGTTACACTGCACTTCAAAGACATCAACAAATATTGGATAAAATTTCCTCTGCGTGCACCGGTATGCAAATGCAGGAGGTCAGTGCATTAAACGATAATTCAAATCCGTTTGATATCCTCGTCTTTGATGCTTTTGGCATGTTCAGCGTTGGCGAGACTTTAATCGAGGAGGCTGGGCAAGCCTCGTTTAGGTTGCGTAAGCATGACAATCACATCAGGGGGGCAGTTTTCCTCAACGGCAAGTGGGTTTTCAACGAGGTATAGATGCAACCGATAGATAAGTTTCCTAAAGAAATCGCAAAAAACATAGCCTGCGTATTCACGGATATCGACGACACTTTGACAACAGAAGGTATGCTGCCAGCCTGTGCTTATGAAGCCCTTGAGGCATTGACCAGGGCGGGCATTCATGTTGCGCCAATAACCGGAAGGCCTGCTGGTTGGTGCGATATGATTGCAAGGTTGTGGCCCGTCGCGGGAGTGGTTGGCGAAAATGGAGCTTTTTATTTTTCCTACGAGCGCAATAACAAGAAAATGATCCGAGCCTACGACACTGATGCAGCCACCCGTAGCACAGACCGTAAACGCCTTGATAAAGTAGCAGCACGCATACTCAAAGAAGTACCCGGCTGTGCGATATCGGTAGATCAAGCTTTCCGAGACTCCGATCTGGCCATTGACTTTGCAGAGGATGTTCCTGAGCTAGACGAGCCGTCAGTTCTAAGGATCAAAGAAATCTTTGAAGAAGAGGACGCTGTAGCAAAAATATCTTCGATCCACGTCAACGGATGGTATGGAACCTACAGTAAGCTCACAATGAGCCGAAGGTTCGCCAAAGAACGGCTTGGGCTAGATATAGACTCTCACAAAGAAAATTTTGTTTTTTGCGGTGATAGCCCCAACGACGGATCAATGTTTGAATTTTTTCCGTATGCATGTGGCGTTGCAAACGTAAAGCAGTTTGAAGGCAAGATGCCCAGCTATCCTGCGTTTGTATCGGACAAAAAAGGCGGCGAAGGCTTTGTAGAGATTGCCAATGTGTTGCTTAACGCGCGCCGTTAACAAATCGAGAAATAAGCGCGATAGAGGAAAATAACGATCCCCTTTTGCGCAACCAAAGCAATCTCAGCACTGCAATTAGACCTTAAAAATTTCAAAACTAATTGAGCTGCTAGCTTTTCAAGCTGGGTTGATAGCAGTTCTTTTTTCTAAGCGACTGCGCAAAAATCAATCTTTAAAATGGCAAGTTACAGGCCAAACTATTCTTGGTACATTGCAGCTTTAAGGGTAAACTAAAAGAGCTTAAATGATCAATTCAGCACAAGGCCTTTTACAATGGATGTCAAATCATTGGTAAGCTTGTTTGAAATCTCTTCACTTTGATAAAGCTGAGTTGTAACAAACTTATCAATCTCCATTCCACTCTCGGTTTTAGCCAATACCAATCTATCTTTTGCAAGCTCCGTTTTGCCCAAAAGACCATAGCAAGCTGCTGAATAGAAAAGGCTCACTCTTGTTTCGATCTGCATATTTTTGAATGTGCTTATAGCGGCTTCATAATCTTCGAGCAAATAAGCGCAAACGCCTTTTGTTTCGAACATCAAGTCAGATCCAAATGGATTGATCCTCAAAGCCTTTTCAATTTGCTCCATAGCGTCCTCGGGCTTTCCTAGATAGGACAGTAAGACCGAATACCTGGCGAGGTGGAAGGTATCGCTTGGACAAATTTCAATTGCTTTTTTGTGATGGAAAATAGCTTTTTCCATATCACCTTCAAACAAAAGTTTCATTGCGCCCAAAATACGGTGCGCTTCGGGATCGTCAGGATCTATTTCCATCGCTCGGTTGATGGAAGAAAAGGCGTCTTCCATCCAGCCATCTGGCATATCGTCGGCAAACCACTCTGAATTATTAGCAAGCGAGCATGTTTTCCATGCAAATGCTCGGGCATAATTAGGGTCTATCTCTGTTGCTTTGGTAAACAGGCTGAGCGCTTTTTTGTTATTTTCAGCAGAAACCGAACTTTTTCGGTGAAATTCTAATCCCTGTAACACCAAATCATAAGCTTCCATTACATCGGGCTTTTTGTTCGCTAGCTTTTTCACTTGGTCGCTTTCGACTTTCCCGACCAACCGTGCAACGATTGTTGCAACAATTTCATCTTGCACGTCAAAAATTTCATCAAGCGTGGTGTCGAAATTCTGGCTCCAAATGACATTTTCCTCTTCTGCAGATAATAGCGAGGCACTTATCCGCATCTTTTTTCCCATTTTCCTTACTTTGCCCTCAACCAAATAACGCACACCCATTTCGGTGCCTATTTGGGACACGCTTTTTTCTTTGATCGAATATGAAAAGCTTGCATTGCTGGCAATCACCAACAGGCTTTTGTGCCGAGAAAGCGCAGAAATCAAATCTTCACTAAAGCCCTCGCAAAAATATTCCTGTTCTTCATCGTTGCTCAAGTTTTTAAACAACATAACGGCGAGTGAACCGGCTTCTGCGCTTGAAATAGCCACTTTGGGCTTTGCATCTGCGCTTACGAGCCCACGTGTCGCGCCTTTGCATTTTAGCACGTTATAAGCGCGAACGGGCTGACTAATATTTTTCAAATGCAGCTCGCCGGCATCCTCATAGGAAACTTTTACTTTCATGTTCACAAGCTCAAAAATACTTTGCGAAATGCAAAGACCGTCTTCTATAGCTTGCGCTTCCAGACGGGCAGCGACGTTAACAGCATCCCCAAATAAGTCGCCATCGGACACCAAAACTTCGCCCATGTTCAAGCCAATTCGATAGCTCATTTTGTCGGCTTCTTCTGATTGATTGTTGATGGAAACTGATTTGTTTTGGATTTGAACGCCGCACTCCACGGCATCAACCGGACTGGGGAACTCGGCAAGAACGCTGTCCCCGGCGGTGTTAAAAATTCGCCCACCTTTTTGCTCAATCAGCGGGTCAATAATTTTTCGCCGTGCTTGGAGGTTCATTAAAGTTCTGTCTTCATCCTGTGACATCAATTTACTAAACCCCACAACATCAAGGGCGAGCACCGTCGTAAATTTGCGGTTCATGACAAACGTTCCTTTATTATAAAGACAGATTTAAGCATTTTGATAATCAAGTCAAAGAGTCGTTACCATATATTGTGATAATAAAAATAAAAATATTAAAAATATCAATGCAATAAATTAATTTGTTGTCATTATTTAATAATAATTATCTTGATTTTAGTCAGGATTGCCAGAAAACATANNACTTGATTAAATTGATTGCAGCTTTTGNNTNTTTTTAGATAAAAAAATGGATTTTAGTAATATGATTAATTCAAAAAAGAGTNCGTTATATTTTAGTTAAAAAATAACTAATAGAAGTTGGGTNTTCTATAAACTGATGGGAAAATTGATTATATGTTTTGTGCAGAGTTGATGTCGATTCTAAGTCTTTCAACTGGCGATTGGTATGAAGGTTTCCCAACTGAATAGGGCGTGTATCCGCGCGCGCAAAGGCCATGTACAGCCGTAATATACCATCAAACGATATCAAAATAAGTGTCAAATTTTGGCAGCGAGGTGTGTTCTGTAGGAGTTGACAGTTTTTTTGTCGCTTTTAAGCAGGATTCGAAACGTGTTTTTTCGTTTGGTGCAGAAAAGCTGAGCCGTGGTTCAACTCTTAAAGATTGAAAATAGTGAAGGCCCAGCAGGCTTGTTGCCTGCAGGCACGGCGGCAAGACAGATTGAAAACAAGGGTGGCAAAATGAAAACGCATGCACAGGCAGTGGTAATTGGCGGCGGGGTTATTGGATGTTCGATCCTTTATCATCTGGCAAAACTAGGGTGGAGCGATGTTGTTCTTCTTGAACGCGATGAGCTGACATCTGGCTCCACATGGCACGCGGCGGCCAATATTCACGGGCTGCACGACAGCACCAATATTAGCCGTATTCAGCACTACACCATGAACCTTTACAAGAATCTCGAAGCAGAAACCGGCCAAAGCTGCGGCGTTTTTCAACCTGGATCGCTTTATCTTGCGCAAACGGAAAACCGCTCGCATCAGCTGCAGCTTCAGGCGTCAAAAGCCAAGCTTTATGGGATGAATTTTTCCGAGGTCACGCGCGCGGAAGCTGAAAAGCTGCATCCGCTGGTCAATTTTGATGGCATACGCACCATTATGTGGGAACCCGACGGCGGCAATGTCGACCCCTCTGGTGTAACCGCTGCCTATGCGGCCGGTGCGCGCCAGAACGGGGCTGAAATATACCGCTTTAATCCGGTGACCGCCACCGAAGCGCAGCCGGACGGCAGTTGGATCGTGCGCACCCCCAAGGGGGATATCAAAACCCAATGGGTGGTCAATGCTGCAGGTCTTTGGGGCCGCGAAGTGGCGCGGCTTGCGGGGCTTGATCTGCCCCTGCAACCCACCGAGCATCAGTATTTTGTCACCGAAACCATTGCCCAGATTGACGCAATGGATCGCCGTCTGCCATCGGTCGCAGACCGCGACGGCGAATATTATCTGCGCCAAGAAGGTCAGGGCCTTCTAGTGGGCGCCTATGAGAGTGATGTGCGTTTCTGGGCCGAAGGCGAAACTCCTGCCGGATTTGGCCATGAGCTGTTTGAAGATGATCTTGAACGGATCGAAGAAAACATGATGCGTGCGATCGACCGCGTGCCGGCGGTGGGCGAGGCTGGCATCAAGCGGGTGATCAACGGGCCGATGATCTGGTCACCGGATAGCAATGTGCTCTTTGGCCCAGCGCCCGAGCTAAAAAACTATTTCTGCTGCAATGGTATTATTCCTGGCTTTAGCCAGTCGGGCGGCATGGGGCTTTTGGCGGCCGAATGGATGATCGAAGGCGAAACGAAATACGACATGTTTGCTTGGGATATGGCCCGCTTTGGCGCATGGGCCGGCAAAGAGTTCACCAAATCGCGGGTCGGTGATCAATATGCACACCGTTTTAGCATTCATTTCCCCAATGAAGAGCGCGCCGCCGGCCGGCCGGTGCGCACGCGCCCGATTTATGAGATGCAAAAAGAAATGGGCGCGGTCATGGGGCTTAACTACGGCTGGGAACATCCGCTGTGGTTTGCCGATGCACCGGGCGCGCAGGATACCAATGGCTTTACCCGCCAAAACTGGTTCGAGCCCGTGGGCAGGGAATGCAAAATGCTGCGCGAAAAAGCCGGTATCATCGATATTTCCAACTTTGCCAAATATGTGGTGCGCGGCGCCGAGGCGCGCAGTTGGCTGGATGCGGTCTTTGCCAATAAAATGCCGACCAACGTGGGGCGCTCCTGTCTGACGCCGCTGATATCCGTGCGCGGCGGTCTGGCAGGGGATTTTACCGTCACGTTGATGGCAGAGGATGAGTATTGGATTTTGGGCTCGGGCATGGCCGAGCGCTATCACAAACGGTTCTTTGATGCGGTGCCATTGCCAGACGGCGTCAGCTTTGAAAGCCGGACCGAGGCGGTTTGCGGATTTAATGTGGCCGGNCCNCAATCGCGNGCCATACTGCAGCGCCTGACNAACACNTNGCTGAATACNGANGATTTCCGNTTTATGCGCTCTAAGCGTGTGGATTTGGCGGGNATGGATGTGGCCATGCTGCGGGTGTCCTTTACTGGCGATCTGGGCTGGGAAGTGCACTGCGATACAGCAGATCAAAAGGCGCTTTACACCGTTTTGCTTGAGGCGGGTAAAGAGTTTGGCGCAGGCCCGGTGGGCAGTCGCGCCTTGATGTCGATGCGGATAGAAAAGGGCTATGGCAGCTGGTCGCGCGAATACAGCCCCGAATACTGGCCGCATGAGCAGGGCATGGAGCGCCTGTGCAAACTGGATAAGGAATTCCTGAACAAAGCCGCCTTGCAAGAGGTTCTGGCCAAAGAGCCGCGCGAACAGATGGTGCTGCTGCATCTTGATGAGGCGGCGGTAAATGCCTCGAACGCGGATGCCACAGGCGGCGAGCCTGTGTTCAAAGATGGCAAGGGCATCGGCCGCGTGACTTCAGGCACTTATGGGTATACGGTTGGCATGTCGCTGGCGTTGGCNATGGTCAAAAACGCCGCGCCGGGAGATGAGGTTGAGGTCATGGTGCTGGGCCAGCCACANAAAGCCAAAATACTGCATGAGCCCCCGTTTGATCCCAAAGGCGAAAAACTGCGAGCCTAGAAAGCCGCGAGTGCCAAAGAGAGGAACCACAAATGACGCNAAGCGAGATATCTGAGTTTTTTGAATTAGACGCTGTCGCATTGGCGCAAAAAATCCGCCAGAATGAAGTGACCGCCGAGGCGCTGTTAAATGAGGCCACGCGGCGGGCGAAAAAGCACAATACTGCGCTCAANGCCCTAGCTGATATTGATTACAATGCGGGTGAGAAGCTGTTGGCTGAAACGGACAGAGCGGCGGCATTATATGGCGTTCCGACACTTATCAAAGACCTTGGCGCTGAATCCGTAGATTTCCACACCAACAGTGGATCGCAGCTTTTTTCTCGCTCAAAGGTTTCGCAAAACTCATCTATCTATGACCGGATGCGGCAGGCAGGGCTGGTACCATTTGGGCGTACAACCTCGCCCGAGTTCGGTGTTGGGCCAGTGACAGAGGCAGGATTTTACGGCGCGCCGACGCGCAACCCATGGAATAGCAGTCATACCTCTGGTGGCTCGTCCGGCGGATCGGGCGCGGCCGTTGCTGCCGGAATTGTCCCCGTTGCCCATGGCTCGGACGGGGGCGGGTCGGTACGCATACCTGCATCGTGCTGCGGGCTTGTGGGCTTTAAGCCAACGCGCGCACGCCTTCCCGACGGCCCTTTTCACGGTGAGGGCTGGGCCGGCATGGCGATTGACGGGTTTCTGACCCGTTCCTTAAGAGATACGGCCGTACTTTTGGACAGCTGCGCTGGGCCGGATTTGGGCGCGCCCTATTATGCTCCGCCCTTAAAAGGCAGCCATGTGGCAGCGCTTGAAAATAGGCCAGAGCGCTTGAAAATACTCTATCTAGATCGCGACTTTGTTGGCAATCCAATCCACGAAGACTGCGCCCGTGCGGTTGCACAGGCGGCGGATGCTTTGAAAAACCTTGGCCATGATGTTCATCCATGGGAATTCGAGATTGGCNCTGAGGTGCAGAAAATGATGCGGGCTTGGACCAAAATTGTCGCCACCGGCGTGCATCTTGCCGTGCGNTCAAAAATCGGCGCGGAAAANCCAGCGGTTTATCCAATGGATGGTGTAACGCGTGGGGCTTTTGAATACGGAAAATCACTTTGCGGCGCGGATTACTTGGAAGCCGTGGGGATAATCCATGGATTTGGCCGCACCATGGCGGATGTTTTTCGCCATTTTGATGTGCTACTCAGCCCTACACTTGCGCAGCCGCCCGCCGCTGTGGGCCGGTACAAGCCGACAAATCAGGATTTTGTTGACTATCGAAACGGGGCTGATGGGGTTTTTGCCTATTCGCCCTATACGGCGGTTTTCAATGCCTCTGGGCAGCCTGCCATATCCCTGCCGACCTATTGGACGGCTGATGATTTGCCGATTGGCATTCATTTGGCTGCCGAGTTTGGGGCGGATGAGCTGCTGTTTAAGCTGTCGTCCGAGATCGAACAAAACCTGCCTTGGGCACAAAAGCAGCAACAGTTGATCCGGCGATTAAACAGCTAGGGTTTTAAGCGGTTGCGGCGTGTGCCGCACATGCGGCNNATTNATCACATCGCCGTCCAGCCGCCATCCATGCTGATGGTGGTGCCGGTNATTTGCTCNGCGGCCTCGGAGCATAAAAAGCAGCAGGTNCCCGCCAATTGCTCNACNGTTGCAAATTTGCGCGAGGGTTGCCGTTCAAGAATAACCTTCTTGATCACATCGTCGCGGCTCATGCCGTATTTTTCCATCGTGGCGGGTAATTGCGCTTCCAGCAGAGGCGTTAACACATAACCGGGACAGATCGCGTTGGCCGTGATTGGCTCTTCTGCGGTTTCCAAAGCCGTGGTTTTGGTCAGGCCTACGATACCATGTTTGGCCGCAACATAGGCGGATTTAAACGGGCTGGCTGTCAGGCCATGCGCCGAGGCAATGTTTACAACCCTTCCCCAACCGGCCGCCCGCATGATGGGCAGTGCAGCAGCGGTTGTATGAAAGGCCGAGCTGAGGTTGATCGCGACGATATCATCCCATTTTCCGGCCGGAAACTGATCAATCGGCGCCACGTGCTGCACCCCTGCATTGTTCACCAGAATATCACAGCGCCCCACATCGGCAATCAACTGGCGGCAGGCATCGCCATCGCACATATCCGCCGAAACGTACCGCGCCGAAACCTTGAATTCTGCGGCAATCGCATCGGCCATAGCGTGATCTTGTGGTGTATCAGTGAAGGAATTGAGAACCACATCGGCGCCGGCTTCGGCCAGACCCCGTACCAGCCCCAATCCTATGCCCGAGGTCGAGCCGGTGATGATAGCCGTTTTGCCTTTTAATGTCATTCAGCAGGTCCTTCGCAAGTACCCATGGTATTTAGGGCCATTTCGCAGCCCAGTTTTTCCCGACCACGCTGCTGTGAGGGGCAGCATCAATCACGTTTGCCCGCGAAGCGCTCTTTCCAAGCATCGCGTTCGTCATCGGTGATTTTACGAAAGGTTACGTCCGGTACGGTAAAATCATGTCCCGGCGCCAGCACCTCAAGCGCCTTTTGCACATCCGTCGGCCAGCTGTCATCTTGGGTCTGCATCGCGCCCATAAGCGTCTCGGATGCATCGGGCATAAACGGCGCCGAAAGCACTGCGTAAAGCCGGATCAGGTTCAAGGCCATGCGAATTTGAGCGGCAGCTTGATCGGGATTTTCCTTAAAGGTCGACCACGGCGCGGCAGCTTGCAGGTATTCATTGCCGGCAACCCAAATCGCGCGCAGCTCGGCGGCTGATTTGCGCACTTCCATGGTGTCCATATACTGCTCATAGGCGCGGATGCGGCCGCTTAGCTCGTCAATCAGGGCTTGCTCTTGGTCCCCCCATGCGCCGCCTTCGGGCACCGCTTCGCCAAATTTCGAGCGGCAGAATTTGGTCACCCGGCTGACGAAATTGCCCAGCACATCAGCCAGATCTTTGTTTACATTGGCTTGAAACAGCTCCCATGTAAACTCGGTATCCGAGGTTTCCGGCGCATTGCTTAAAAGCCACCAGCGCCAATAGTCAGGCGGCAATATCTCGAGCGCCTGATCCATGAACACGCCGCGCCCGCGCGAAGTGCTAAATTGGCCGCCGTCATAGTTGAGATAGTTGAACGACTTTATATAATCAACCAGCTTCCACGGCTCGCCTGAGCCAAGGATTGTTGCCGGAAACGACAGGGTGTGAAACGGCACATTGTCCTTGCCCATAAACTGGGTATAGGTCACATCCTCAGCGCCTTTGTCCGTGCGCCACCAGCGTTCCCAATCACTGCCTTTTCCGGCATCCACCCATTCCTGCGCGCAGGCAATATATTCGATCGGGGCGTCGAACCAGACATAGAATACTTTGCCTTCCATGCCGGGCCAGTCCTGATCGCCGTTTTTAACCGCAATGCCCCAGTCCAGATCGCGGGTAATGCCGCGGTCCTGCAGCCCGTCGCCATCGTTGAGCCATTTCTTAGCAATCGAGGTGGTCAGTAATGGCCAGTCGGCTTTGCTGTCGATCCAGTCTTGTAGCTGGCTGCGCATCTGGCTTTGAGCCAGATAAAGATGTTTGGTTTCGCGCTGCTCTAGATCGGTTGCACCAGAGACGGTCGAGCGCGGATTGATCAAATCGGTTGGATCAAGCTGTTTGGTGCAATTGTCGCATTGATCGCCGCGCGCTTCTTCAAAACCGCAATTGGGGCAGGTGCCTTCGATATAGCGGTCNGGCAAATAGCGCCCGTCGGTTGGNGAATACATCTGGGTTTCGCTGACTTCTCGGATCANNCCGGCCTTGGCCAATTGACTGGCAAAATGCTGTGTCAGAGCATGGTTCTGCGGTCCGGATGAGCGGCCAAAGTGATCAAAAGACAGCCGGAAACCATCCGATATCTTGGCTTGCAGGCTGTGCATTTCAGCGCAGTATTCGGCCACAGGCTGGCCTGCTTCAGCGGCGGCCAGTTCGGCGGGTGTGCCATGCTCGTCTGTCGCGCAAAGATAGAGCACCTCATGACCGCGTCCGCGTTGATAGCGGGCAAATAAATCTGCNGGCAACTGGCTGCCCACAAGATTNCCAAGGTGCTTGACCCCATTGATATAGGGAATGGCCGAGGTGATAAGGTGACGTGTCATATGGCAGACCCCAAGATTTCCATTGGCTTCGTCTAGCGCATGTTGGNGCNGGACGAAAGGGGGCATAGGGTGGTTTGCCCCGAAACCCACTTGCGGTNTTATTTTTTATGTTTGCGGNTACGGCTCAGCAAACGGCCAATGGTGAAAGAGGTTCGCGGCGCATAGATATAAGGTGTTTTTTCTTCTACCGTTGGCCTTGCGCCCATCCGCAATAGACCAAATCCAACGAGGCCTGCATGGCCAACAGCAATCATTACAAACAGCGCAGCAGGTCCAAAAAGCTCGATCAGCTCAGAGGCCAGATAGGGCGCTGCAATCGCGCCAGTGGCAAAGAAAAACATCAAGGCTGCTGAGAGCTCGACCCGTTCATCTGCGCTGGCAAAATCATGGGCATGGGCGGCTGCGACCGAAAATATCGGAAATGTTGTCAAGCCGAACAGGCCCGCCATGAGTAAGATCATGGTTTGGCTGCTTGAGGGCACAAAAATAGTCACAAGACAGCTGCAAATTGCAGCGACCGATAGCCAGATCAGCACCCAGCGCCGATCAAACTTATCGGCTAACCAGCCGGTTGGATATTGTGCTAGCGCGCCGCCCAGTACAAAGGCGGCNAGGAAATAGGCTATTTGATCAACGGCCAATCCGACCTCTTGTCCATAAATCGGCCCGACCATGCGAAAAGAGGCTCCTGAAAGGGCGGCCACCACAACGCCGGCTGCCGCCAACGGNGAACGCTCAACGGCGAGCATGGGCCGCAGGCGCGGTGCGCGTGGGACTTCCGGCTGTGTGACTTTGGTCAAGGTGATCGGGATCAGGGTGGCGCAGCATAAAAGCGCCAATAGATTATAGGATACATAACTGGCTGGTGATAGCACTCCGATCAAAAGCTGGGCGGCAAGTGATCCGCCCATATCCACCACGCGGTAGGTGCCCATGGTGCGGCCCCGGGTGGCATTTGTAACCTTGGCCTGAAGCCAGGATTCGACCACCGTGTAACAGCCTGCAACGCAAAGCCCCGAGGCCACACGCATTAGCGCCCAAGCATAGGGATCTATCACCAGCATATGCGCCAAAAGCCCGATTGCGCCCGTGGCTGTAAAGGCAGCAAAGGCGCGTGAATGGCCCACTGCTCCCATCACTCTAGGCGCCCACCAGCAGCCGATAAAAAACCCGACGAAATGCGCCGAGCCAAGCAAGCCAATTTGCTGGGTGGTGAAATCTAATGCAAATCCCGACAGCGCATCCAGCGGGCCAACGCCGCCGGTGGATAATTGCAAGAGCACAATGGATAAAAATAAAGCGGCAAAAGATAAAAGTAATCGCATAGAGGCATCTGGAGCATTTTTTAATCCGCTTGCAAGTCGATTGTCGTCAGGGCCCAGCATTTTTTTGCAGGAGAGTTAATTTTTGCAAAATAGCCCGCCCTCAAGAGGCGATTTTAAACGGGCNNGCCGGGGTTTGCAAAATATGCCAGTCGCGCGGCGGCGCACGGCGTGCGCGGCTGCGTGCCAGATGCCAGCGCAGGTGATCATGTGGCAGCTCTTTGGCCATGTCTGGGGCCATGTCTGGGGCCATGTCCGGGGCCATGTCCGGGGCCATGTCCGGCTGCATCACCCAGCGGGTTTCCACCCCCTGCGCGCCGCCTTCATCCGGCGTCAATAGCAGGCCAANCGGNGGCNGNGGGGCCTGCGCCGCCCCCGCCTCGGCGGCCAGATGCAGCCGGCGCACCGGGGTAAGGGCGGGAAACCCCGGCATATCGGCCACCACCAAAGGCACTGCGCCGCTGCGCAGCGCCTCTTCCATTGACCATAAAAGATCCTCGGCGCGCTGCGGGGCCACAAAGATAAACCGCCCCGGATCGACAAAGTGTAGCATGCCGTCTGGGTTCAGCCTGTCGGTTCCGTATGCCGGCGCAATCCACAGCACTGGACCGCTGGTGCGCGCCGCTAGCATTAGCGCAAAGACACGCCGCGCGCGGCCGGCACATTCATGGACCCGCCCCAGATCCAGATCAATATCTTTCAGAACCGTAAGCGCCGGCCGTTTGGGAGAGTGGCTTCGAGTTAAAAGAATCGTTTGCATGAATCACACTATACAATGTTCACTTTTTGTTCTCAATGAAAATTGACGTATTTGTGGTGGCTTTCATTCGCTAAACAAGAATTGAATTCAGAGGAATTTAAGGTCGTTATCTAGAACATCTGGTAAAATGGCATCCATTTTAGCACCCCCGCGATACTGTCGCGATACCGACATGGGTTTTGCGCGGTTTCAAGCCCTATCTGTTTGTGATGTTTTTTGGGTTATGGATGGATATAACTTGGGAAAGCTTGATTGCATATGGCTATGAAATAGATCACAACTAAGCCAAAATATATTAGGGAAGTAAGCAATATGAGAAAAAATCCAATGGGCCGCACCGGTGTGATGGTGTCCGAGTTGTGCCTTGGCACAATGACATTCGGTACCCAGACACCCGAAGCAGAGGGCCACGCGCAAATTGATATGGCGCTGGATAATGGGATCAACTTTCTGGACACGGCCGAAATGTATCCGGTCAACCCGATATCCAAGGAAACCATTGGAAGAACAGAAGAAATCATTGGCACCTGGAATGCCAAGAACCCTGCGCGGCGGGGCAATTATATCCTTGCCACCAAACATTCAGGCGCGGGGTTGAAACACACGCGGGACGGGGCGCCAATTTCGTCCAAGACCATTGCCGAGACAGTCCAAGGCAATTTGCGGCGGTTGCAAACCGATTATATTGACCTTTATCAGTTTCACTGGCCCAATCGCGGCTCTTACATGTTTCGCCAAAACTGGACTTATGATCCGTCAGGGCAGGATAAGGCGGCCACCCTTGATAATATGCAAGACTGCCTTGAGGCGTTGCAGAAAGAGGTGGAAAAAGGCACAATCCGCCACTTTGGCCTATCCAACGAAAGCGCCTGGGGCACTGCCCAATGGCTTCGAATTTCCGAAGATATGGGGCTGCCAAGAGTGGCTACAATTCAGAATGAGTATTCCCTGCTGTGCCGGCTTTATGACACAGATTTGGCTGAGTTGAGTGTTAATGAAGACGTTGGTTTGATTGCTTTTTCTCCGCTTGCGGCAGGGTTTTTGACCGGCAAGTATCAAGACGGAAATGTGCCCGCAGGATCGCGTATGTCGGTGGTCGAAAACCTAAGCGGACGTGCAAATCCGCGGGTCTATCCGGCAGTGAATGCATATTTGGGAATTGCCCGAAAACACGGGATTGATCCAGTGCATATGGCGCTGGCGTGGTGCCGTACCAGACCGTTTATGTGTTCAGCCATCTTTGGCGCCACCCGGCTTGGGCAGCTTGAGCATATTCTTGGGGCAAGTGATGTGGTGTTGAGCCAAGAGTGTCTTGAGGATATTGCAGTTGCTCACAAGGCGCATCCAATGCCCTATTGATCCTATCGCCAAGCCGTCCCTTTGAGTTTTTAAAGGCATGGGGCGCTGGCTATATTTTGTGGTAACCTTTGCCTGGCATGGTCTGTGTGATATGCTCTTACAGGTAATTAGAACCTAATTTATTGAATTAAGAGCTAAAATGAACCTTTGGAAGGCTAGCGTGAGCAAATACGCGCTTGGTGCCATGACCTTTGGCACGCAAACGCCGCAAGATATTGCCCACCGTCAGATTGATCTGGCTCTAGAGGCGGGTGTGAACTTAATTGACACGGCGGAAATGTATCCGGTTAACCCGTTTCATCGCGAGACCATTGGGCTATCGGAGGAAGTGATTGGTAACTGGGTTGCTTCCAACCCAGAAAAGCGTGCGAAAATGATGATATGCACCAAACATGCCCGCAGCCGGCACAGGCTTATAAGGGGCGGCGAACCAATATCATCCATTACCATAGCGCTGGCTATAGAAGGATCATTGAAACGCCTACAAACTGATTTCATTGACCTTTATCTGTTTCACTGGCCCAATCGCGGCTCATACAGTTTTCGAAATAATTGGAGTTATGATCCCTCTGATCAGGACCGGTCACAAACCTCGGCACATTTTGATGATGCTCTCGAGGCGCTCTCAAAACAGGTGGATAAAGGGAATATTCGGAACTTTGGACTTTCTAATGAAACCACATGGGGGATGGGTCATTGGTGTTCGCGCGCCGCGGCAACCGGTGGCCCACAACCCATCACAATTCAAAACGAATATTCATTGCTATGCCGGTTGGCAGATACGGACCTTGCAGAATTATGCGTTCACGAAGATGTGGGCATCATGGCCTATTCACCGTTGGCGGGTGGGTTGCTGACAGGAAAATATCGTGGTGGACAACATATTCCGGACGGCTCTCGCATGACATTTACGCCGGACATGCATGGTCGTGTGACACTTCGTATGTGGCAGGCTGTGACAGCCTACGACCAGATTGCCGTAAAACACGGGCTCGAGCTAACCCAAATGGCTTTGGCTTGGGCATCAGCAAGGTCCTTTGTGGCAACGGTCGTTTTGGGAGTCGTGGATGAGACGCAGTTAAGACATGCATTGAAAGCTCAGAAAATCAAACTGACCGATGCACTTATAAAGGATATTAATCACTGTCATCAGGCGCATCCAATGCCGTTTTAATCCCAGTCAATTTGACACAGTGGTTTTGAAAAACTGTTCCAAGTCGCTTGTTGCGAAAGAGGCCTCTCGGATCAAAGTATCAAAATGTTCTGTAAAGGTGTGAACCCGTTCACTTTCCCGAAAGGCGAGGTAGTGGCGGCCCACATAAAGCACCGCTAAAAGTGGCCCGAAGACTGTAATTGGCGCTGAATAGAGGCGCCTCGCATCAAAAAGATAGATCCGGACTCTTGGATAAAATTGGGCGCATAAATCGACCAGCCACTGGATTTGTTCGTTGCGAATCTTAGATGGCAGGCCCTGGTAATAGCCTTGTGAATTGGCAAAACTAGATATTTCGTGAATGGGTATGGCAATCTCATAGTCTGATGTCGATTGCCGCATCCAGTTTAGACGGTCTTTTGAGGCCCCGATGGCCTGCTGGATTGTGCGGCCGAGGTGCGGTGCATATTCCCATTCCAACATAGCATCGGTTTTGAACATATCGGGCAGAGTTGCAGGGACGTGGCGAATTTTATATCCTGCGGCGTCGCGGTGCCACTGATAAATTTGCTCGTCCACAAGTGCACGCGGTGCGCGCGTGAGCGATAAGGAGTTAGCAACGATGTCTGTCGCATTTTCGGGGCGGTCCGAAAGGCTCAGCAGCCAGTCAGCGGAGACATTCAATGCCGCAGCGCATTCACCGACCACTTGTGCATTGGGAAGCCGAGCGCCGCTATCCCCCAGAAGTTGGGAAATTGTCGAGCGGTCTACCCCGATGTTGCGGGCAAGTGCGGCTTGACTGATACCGCTAAGTTGCAAGGCTTGCCTCAGGCGTTCGCGAAACTGAGCAGCTCGGTTGCGTTTGTCTATATATATATTCATGTGTTTATAAATATCATCATATATTGAAAATGTTAATCATTTTCCGACTGTTCCCACTTTGATCGATTTGACAATGTTCCCCGTGATCCAAAAAGGACAAAGCAATGGAAAGCAAACTAAGAACAGGAGTGAAGGCTGGGCTTTGGATTATGATTGGCTGGATTATGATGTGTATAACGGGCCTATTTTTTACAGGCTCTGTCAAAATTGGTTTTAACATTGCAATTGCAAACAGCTTGATCGGATTGGTTTGCTATTTTGTTTATGAGAGGATTTGGGGCGGTATAAAGTGGGGTCAAAGAGGTGATTGACCGACGGGCCAATAAATTTGAATGGCCAACAGTGGCTTTGGTGATATGTGTCTATAGTGGCTTTGCGTTCGGCACGACGTGGCTATATAGTTTTTGGCCGCCCTTAGGGATAGCGCTCGTCATAGTTACAATGACCCTTCATTCCTCATTGACCCACGAGATTTTGCATGGCCACCCTTTTAGCAATCAATTTTTAAATGTCGCTCTGGTGTTTCCCTCTCTTTCCTTTTTGATCCCCTATCTTCGATTTTCGGATTTGCATTTGGCGCATCATTATGATGAGAATCTGACCGATCCTTATGATGATCCAGAGACCAATTTTATTGATCCCAAAAGCTGGTATCGTTTTCCACAGGTGCTTCAATATTTCTTTAGGTTCAATAATACGCTTGTTGGGCGAATGTTGATTGGCCCGTTATTGGGTCAAATAAGCTTTATGGTCTCTGATATGGTAAGGGTATCAAGAGGTGAATTGCGAGTGGCTCTGGGGTGGATAATTCATATTCCGGCTATGGCGATCGTGCTATATTGGATTTTATATATAGCTGACATTAGTTTTTTTGAGTTTTTGATATCGGCCTACTGCGCAATGTCGCTCTTAAAGGTACGCACGTTCTTAGAGCATCGCGCTCATGAAAAACCCCGCGCACGGACCGTCGTGATTGAAGGACAGGGTGTGTGGTCTTTCCTTTTTTTAAATAACAGCTTTCATGTGGTCCATCATATGCACCCAAATGTTTCTTGGTATAAATTACCCAGCCTTTATCAAGAAAATAGAGAGCACTATCTGAAGCGCAACCAAGGGTATTATTTTGCAGGCTATGCCAGTATTTTTAGGCATTATTTGTTCACTGCAAAAGATCCGGTGCCACATCCACTAAAAGTGCGAAAATAGCTATTGGTTAGGTTTGTCGGCGTTGAGAAACATATTTTTGTTGCAGTTTAGTCATCCAAGATATTTTAAAGCAAAATTGTCTTGATTCCCGTTTATTGTTCTCTCACCGTTGCTCCTTGTTGAAACTTGTGGCAAGAAATCCTCTAGACCTAATAAAAGCTGAGTTTTACAATGATTGACTATGCTGCGCGACGCACGACAATGGTAGATACACAGGTGCGTCCTTGTGATGTGACCAAATTTCCGGTGATTGATGCCATGCTCCGTGTTGAACGTGAATTATTTGTACCTCGTGACAAACGTGAAGCCGCTTATATTGGGGAAAATGTTGACCTTGGCGGCAGCCGAGTTGTGCTTGATCCGCGTACCTTGGGTAAGATGTTGGACTATTTGAATATCCAAAACGATGAACTGGTTCTGGATGTGGGTGTTGGTCTAGGGTATTCTGCGGCGTTAATTTCAAGATTGTCAGAGGCAGTAGTCGCGGTGGAAGATGATCCAGAGCGGATTGCAGAAGCAGAGGAAACGCTAGGCAGAGTGGGTGCTGATAATGTGGTGCTTCATAATGGAGCCTTGACTGAAGGTGCTGCACAGCACGGCCCATATGACGTCATTATTTTACAAGGTGCAGTAGAGCAGATGCCCGATAAAATCTTAGAGCAATTAAAAGATGGTGGCAGAATTGCATGCATTTTTAGTGAAGGAGCCCTTGGCATCGTCAAAATTGGGCATAAGTTAAAAGGAAAGATAAACTGGCGTTTTGCATTCAATGCCGCTGCGCCTATACTTACTGGTTTTGAGCGTCATAAAGCGTTCACACTTTAATTGATAAGCCGTGTTGTGGTCAGCATGTTCTTTATGTCTGAACTGCTTCTCGGTAATTTGGGGGCCGCATTATGTTGAACACTACTAAAAAGTCTGCAGCAATTTCACTATTTGTGGCTGCTATATCCTGTTCACTGGGACTGCCATTAAAGGCCGAGACTTTGCTTCAAGCAATGAGTGCAGCTTACAATAATAGCGGTCTTTTAGACCAAAACAGAGCTTTACTACGAGCTGCTGATGAAGATGTGGCTCAGGCAGCGGCTGCCTTAAGACCAGTCGCCAATTGGTCAGCATCAGTTCGAGATCAACGTGGCTGGACCCAAAGTGCCAGCACAGGAAACACACGTCTTTTCAACAATTCCCCATCTGCCAACCTTGCAATTTCAGCAGAGCTCACCTTGTTTGACGGTGGCCAAAATAAAACGGCGCTTGCAGCTGCAAAAGAGGCGGTACTTGCAACACGCCAATCTCTTATTTCTGTGGAGCAGCAGATTTTGTTTGCGGCGGTCGATGCCTATATGAAGCTAAGACGTGAGCTCGAAACAGTGGGACTGCGCGAAAATAACCTGTTGGTTATTCAAGAAGAATTACGCGCTGCTCAAGACCGCTTTGATGTAGGCGAGATCACAAAAACAGACGTTGCAGTGGCTGAGGCCAGACTGGCGGCATCTACGAGTGCTTTGGCAGCAGCGCGAGGAAGCTTCATTCAAGCCCAAGAAGCCTATCTGCAAGCAATCGGCGCCCCGGCTGGAGAATTGGCTGAGCCGACTTCAACCCCGAAACTTCCCGATACGGTAGAAGCGGTAAAGTCGGCCGCTGTTCGCAACCATCCCGATATGCGCCGCATACAGCATGAAATTAAACAGGCTGAATTGAACGTCGCTCGGGCAAAAGCAAGCATGGGCACAAGCGTAAAACTGAGCGGTTCAATGAGCTACACTGACCAAGAGGCGGATAACTTCTCCTCTCAAAGCTCGGTGAGTGTATCTGCATCAGGGCCAATTTATTCGGGTGGACGGCTTTCATCGCTTGTTCGACAAGCCATGGCAAGAAGAGATGCGCAACGATCAGGTCTTCACATCACCCGCAACCGAATAGAACAGCAAGCCGGATCAGCTTTTGCTCTTATGGAAATGGCTCGGGCTGGGCGCAAAGCCAGCGAAGAACAAATTCGCGCTGCGCGTGTTGCTTTTGAAGGTGTACGCGAAGAGGCAACACTTGGGTCGAGAACAACATTGGATGTCTTGAACGCGGAGCAAGAGCTTTTGGATGCTAAAGCTGGACTTATTTCTGCGGTGACGGATGAGTATCTTGCAGCTTACCGGGTACTTGCTGAGATGGGCAGATTGACGGTGGATTCATTGAATTTACCGGTGCAAAAGTATGATCCCACTGAATATTTTAACTTGGTTGAGACAGCGCCATCCTCTGGAAGTGCGCAAGGAAAAGCTCTTGATCGCGTTTTAAAAGCACTTTCTAAATAGGTGATTCGTTCAGAGCTTGTGCGAACAGCAGTTCATGGTTACAATGGTATCACTCCTCACTAGAAGGTAGATACAATGAACGAACCATTGGGCAAGGTAGAAATCGACGACGTTTTAACTTCACTGAAACAACTTATAGCAGATCAAGATGACAATAATGTAGGGCTAATCGAAACCGAAAGAAACGAAAAATTGCTTTTGGGACCTGCCTTGCGTGTTGTTGAAGGGCGGAAGTTGGATTGGGCACAAAAGGCACCAGTGTCAGGGAATCTTGAGGCTAAAATTTCAAAATTGGAAGAAATGATCGCTCAGTCAGAGGGACCATGGGAACCAGATAGCGCAGGTCAGGATGACTATGCGGGCAAGCACGTGACTGGATTTCCTTGGGAACAGGTGGTTGACGCGGCGTTAGGCGAGTTTGATGCACCGGCAGCTCTTCGTGCTGTTACCGTAAACTCGCAAACCCCATTGAGGGCGGCTGAGACAGAGCGCCTAAATTCCGAAAAGTTGCGAGAAACAGTTGCTGAGATTATCCGCGAAGAGCTTCGCGGTACTTTGGGTGAGAAGATTACCCAGAATATTCGGCAAATGGTGCAAAGGGAAATCCAGAGTGTTCTTAAGTCTGGAAAACTGCGCCGCTAAACTAAAAAACGCCAGAGTCGATCTGGCGCTTTCAAATTATTTTGCAGCTTATTGGTGTGAATTATGCAGCTTCGGCTTGCTGCTGTGCTGCATGTCGGCGCTCACACTCTTCGCGCGAAAGCGCAACAGATGTACGCACACCTTTTGCAACAAAATCCATTAAGCCGCCGACAACGCGTTCGTTCGGGTCGATCCCCGCACAAGACAATACTTCGCGGCCATCACGCGAGCGAGCCCAGCGGGCGATTTGCTCTGGACCATTGCCATATTTTTTATCATCAGCGATTGCATCATCCAAAGCAGCAAGAACGACGGCGGCAAAAAGCTTTCGCGCTCTGTTGCCTTGCTCACTGTTAAACGCGCTCGCGTCAACGAAATCTTTCATCCCGTCGTCCTTTATTCTTACTCTTGTCTTTTCGCGTAGACCTGCTTATGGCCTAAAAACACTGATTCGGGTAGACTTATTTTGCATAGCTAATATGTGCTTTGCGCATACCTCTATTGCGCTCATTAGCTCATGTGGTTAACTTGCCAAGTCTATGCCCTATAGATATAGGGGCAATGAGCTAAATATCAATCAAGTAGATGCAGGTTTAAAGATGGCCAAAATAAATGGGAATGAAATCCGTCCAGGTAATGTTCTGGAACATGATGGTGGACTTTGGGCTGCTGTAAAAGTGGATCATGTAAAGCCAGGAAAAGGTGGAGCGTTTGCGCAGGTCGAAATGCGTAATCTGAGAAATGGTTCAAAATTGAATGAGCGCTTTAGAAGCGCGGACAAAGTTGAACGGGTTCGCTTAGAGCAAAAAGATCAGCAATTCCTTTATGAAAGTGATGGAATGCTCGTATTTATGGATACTGAGACCTACGAACAGATCGAGCTTTCCTCTGAGTTGCTCGGAGAGCGTAGGCCATTTTTGCAAGACGGCATGACTATTGTGGTTGAATTTTATGATGATGAAGCATTGAATGCGACGCTGCCGCAAAAAGTAACTTGTACAGTTATCGAAACCGAACCAGTCGTCAAAGGCCAAACGGCTGCAAATAGTTTCAAGCCGGCTATACTAGACAATGGCGTTAAAGTCATGGTGCCGCCTTTCGTCGCCCAAGATGAAAAAGTGGTTATAAATACGGAAGCGATGGAATACTCCGAACGCGCATAGTTCGTTAACAAACTTATGGTTGCTTTTGGTCACCAATACGGAAATATTTCAATATTTTGTAACATATTCTTAACTGGCTGGATCATGTGATAAGCTGACAGGCACTCCATTTGCAGTCATGTTTTCACCTACCCTGTCAAAGCGCAGATATGCCAGCGCCAATCCGGAGGAGTGCGAGCAAATATATCCAGCGTCTTTTCCTTGTGAAAGGATAGGGGTGTGAAGCGGAACTGGCGCCTCTATAGCCACCCGGGCCATCCCTTTGCGAAGTTTGGTTTTATGCTTCATTCGGGCGATTATTTCTTGCCCCACATAACACCCTTTGGAAAAATCCACCCCGTTTAAATCTTCAAAACCCCATTCAAGGATATAGCTATCTGGGGTAAGCTCATAGTCGGTTTCAGGAACCAAACAGGCAATTCGCTGCGCTGTCCAATCTACGTTGTCTGCAACAGAATTTGATGAATAACTTCGCCACCCCATATCCTGATGACGTGGATCCAGATAACTGCCAGCGGGGGGTGCACCAAGACCGCGTTCAAGATATAATGGCTCGGTATTGAATTCTACATCTGCCCGCAAGCGGTACATCATGAGCCGTTTCAGAAGTGGCTGAGACTGATCTGCCGCCACATCGATCATCACATCAGCCTCATCGGCGAACAAAAAGAAATCAAAAAGAAACTTACCTTGTGGGGTCAAAAGTGCCGAATAAACCAGCCCTTGGTCAATTTTGTTCACATCATTGGTAAATAAGCTTTGTAAAAGATCCCGGGCATCATTGCCACTTACTCGAATGATTTCACGCAAATTTGTGGTTAAGACCATGTGGCAATCCTTCGTTTCTCTCGCTACATATATAGAGTGTTTTTCAGATGGAACAGAGGATGCGTGCTCCTATTTCGGTAATCATTCCAACCCTGAACGCTCAAGACAGCCTGCCGAGCTTGTTGAGCAGTCTGTATGAGGGGGTGGCAGCAGGTTTGATATGTGAAGTGATTGTTTCTGATGGCGGCTCTTTGGATGAGACTTGCAAGATAGCAAATCAATCCGGCACAGCCATTATCAAGGGGCTGGCGTCCCGTGGGGGACAAGTGACCCGTGCCTGCCTCGAAGCAAGGGGCGATTGGCTTCTCATTCTGCACGCAGATTGTATTTTACCCAAGGGATGGAGTGACGTAGTACGCTCTTGTCTGGTCAATGATCAAAAAGCGTTTTTCTTTAAGCTGGGCTTTAACAGCGCGCATCTTATGGCGCGGATTACTGAAGGGTGGGCCAATCTTCGCTCAATGCTTTTCAGGTTGCCTTATGGGGATCAGGGATTATTGATCGCACAGAAACAATTGACCAGCATTGGCGGTTATCCGGACCAACCTTTGATGGAAGATGTGGAAATTGCTTTAAAACTAAAGCGACAAATGCGCATGTTGCCTGTGACTATTCTAACAAGCGCTGCGGCCTATGAAGAAAACGGCTGGATTCTGCGCGGGACACGAAACTTGATCCATCTTTTTCGATACTTAACAGGGGTCTCGCCGGAAGACTTGAAAAAAAGCTACTACAATCAAACTTAGAAAATCAATTGAGGCGCCAAAAGGTTCATTCCAGAATGCCATTTTTTAAAGTAACTGTTCGATCCATTTTTGCAGCGAGTTGTGGATTATGGGTGGCAATAACAGCTGATAAGCCGGTCTGCCGTGCTACAGATACTAAAATTTCAAAAACTTGCTCAGAGGTGGATTGATCAAGGTTGCCAGTGGGCTCATCTGCCAGCAAGACTTTGGGGGCGTTTGCCAAAGCGCGGCAAAAAGCAACCCTTTGTTGTTCGCCGCCCGATAGTTCGGCTGGCCTATGGTCGGCACGTTCAGCAATGCCAACCTTTGAAAGCAAACTAGCGGAGCGCTGTTTGGCTTCAGCTTTGGATGCTCCATTTGCCATTTGGGGCAGCATAACATTCTCTAGGGCGGAAAATTCGGGCAATAAATGATGGAACTGATATATAAAACCAATTTGGTGACGGCGTATCGCCGTACGTTTCCTATCGCTCAATTTATTTAAAATTTCACCATTGAATTTTACCTCACCCTCGTCAGGCGTATCTAAAAGACCTGCGATATGCAGTAAAGTGGATTTGCCTGCACCAGAGGGCGCCACCAATGCGATGATTTCACCGGGTTTTACTTCAAGGTTTGCACCACAAAGAACATTGATTTGATTGGGCCTATCCCGATGATAGGTTTTTTCAAGCGCATTTAATTCAAGAATTGGATCACTCATAGCGCAGGGCCTCAACCGGGTTCATGCGCGCCGCGCGCCGCGCAGGAAAAAACGTAACGCCGAAGCTTAAACCCAATGATAAAAATACCGCAGATAAAACGTCGTTTAGATGCAGCTCTGCTGGAATCGAATAAATGCCTCTTATAGATGGGTCCCAAACACCGCCCCCTGCAAGGTAATTGACCAATGAAAAAATGGGGTCGATGTAAATTGCAAACAAGCAGCCTAAGATCACACCGAATGTTGTCCCGATTAAGCCGGTAAAGGCGCCGCAGATAAAAAACAC
>PBSX01000064.1 GCA_002726375.1 Marinovum sp. | reverse complement strand
CGGGGGTGACCGATTTGGTGACCGCCTGGCCAGTGGCTTTTTCTTGGATCGCTTTGACGAAACTGCGTGCCACGGGCAGCGAGACATCCGCTTCTAGCAGGGCAACACGCACTTCGCGCAGGGCGGTTTTGACATCTTCTTCGGACAGCGCACCCTGTTTGGTCAGCCGGTCAAATACACCTGAGAGGCGCTGAGAAAGATTTTCAAACATATCCCGGTTCCTTTTCCCGTTTGCCGCAGCTTTGCCACGGTGGCGCCAGTATAGATAAGCCCGATCCAAAATGCGACAGCCCCCGTGGGCGAAACCTCGCTGACGGGGGGCGATCCTTGCATTGGCATAGGACCGGAAGCTTTTCCACTTCCGTTGTGATTGAGCGCCAGTTAATGCGTGGGCATTGGACTGTCAAGGTTATTTGCAAAGGATATTGGGGATGCAAAGCGATTGGGACGCTTCGGCTGAGGCATGGATTGAAAGTTTGGGGGCGGGCGGCGATTTTAGCCGCGTTGCGGTTCTAGATCGCCCGATGATGGCGGCAGTGCGCAGCAGCGGGGCGCAGCGGGCGCTGGATGTGGGCTGCGGCGAAGGGCGGTTTTGCCGGATGATGGCAGAAGCCGTGCCCGAGGTGGTCGGGATTGATCCGACCGCGCGGCTTTTGGCCGAAGCGCGGCGGCTGGGCGGCGCGATTTATCATGAGGGGGTTGGCGAAAACCTGCCCTATGAGGATGGCGCTTTCGATCTTGTGGTCAGTTATCTAAGCCTGATTGATATCGCCGACAGCCGCGCGGCGATTACCGAGATGGCGCGGGTTAGCCGGCCCGGTGGGCTTATCTTGATTGGAAATCTGAACAGTTGGGTCACCGCGGCGCAAACCGAAGGGCTGGGAATTCAGCGCAATGCGCAGGGCCATGGAACTGTCACCATTGTGGATTACCTCAAAGCCTATCCCTTGACGGCAGAGTGGGCTGGGGTCCGGATTAAAAACTGGCACCGCCCGCTGGCGCAATATATGCAAGAGGCATTGCAGACCGGGCTGCAACTGCTGGATTTCCAAGAGCCGCGTGCCGATGCAGGGTGGTCCCGCAGCGAAAGTTATAACCACACGCCCTATTTATGGATGCAGCTTTGGCAAAAGCAGCCGTTAGGGCTTTGAGCGATCCTCTGGCTCAAGCTCGTGCTCTAAAAACCGCTCAAGCGCATCGAGGTTCACGGCCTCAAACTGGCCAAAGCTTTGCATCCAGATGCTGGCATCGCGCAGGGCTTCGGGCTCAAGCTTGCACCATTTCACTCGACCGCGTTTTTCCTGACTGATCAGGCCGGCGCGGGTCAGTATGCCAAGGTGTTTGGATATTGCCGCCAAAGACATCTCGAACGGTTCGGCCACATCTGTCACCGCCATATCATCTTCCAGCAGCAGCATTAAAATCCGCCGCCGGGTGGGATCGGCCAAAGCGGCAAAGGCAAGATCAAGCGGGTCATCCATGGCGCTATTAAGCCTGCCTGCCCANGATCGTCAACCAAATGGTTGAATATGCGATTTGGGNGCATTTTGTGCCTTAGGCCTCAATCGAGGAGGTGTTTGAATTTTGAGGGTCGAAAAAAACATATATTAATCAGTANTTTACGTGACTATAGCTGCACTAAACTGGTTGTTGACTCTGCCTGCTCTGCGGCCTAACAAANCGCAACTGTTCAACGAGGCTTTGCTTTGTCTGACCCCAACAACCCTGACCCGCTAAAATCGCTTGATGAGCGGATCAAGGCTGCAAAGGTGGCCAAGACACCAGAGCCAAAGGTGGACGACCATTACACGGGCGCGCAGCTGGCTTGGCGCATGGTGATCGAACTGGTGGCGGGGATCGCAATTGGCTTCGGCATCGGATACGGGCTAGATGNTTTGTTTGATACATTGCCGGTGTTTTTGGTGATATTTGTTTTACTGGGCTTTGCCGCAGGCGTGAAAACCATGCTTCGTACGGCGCAAGAGGTCCAAGGTCAGGAAACGGCGAAAGCCGAAGAAGATAAAGAGGGTTGAACCGTGGCAAGCGAAGCACAATCAGAAGGCTCAGGTCTGGTTTTCCATCCAATGGATCAGTTTATCGTCAAACCGCTTTTCGGTGACGGTCCGATTGAATGGTACACCATTACAAACGTCACCTTGTGGATGGCCCTTTCCGTGGTCGCCATCATTGCGCTTTTGGTTGTCGGNACGGCGCGCCGCGCGATTGTCCCAAGCCGTAGCCAGTCTATTGGTGANCTGGCTTATGGTTTTGTCTATAAAATGGTCGAAGATGTGGCCGGTAAGGATGCGGTTGGGTATTTCCCTTATATCATGACGCTGTTTATGTTTATCGTTTGCGCCAATTTCCTTGGTCTGCTNCCGATGTCCTTTACCACAACATCGCATATNGCAGTAACGGCGGTGATGGCGATGGCGGTATTCCTCGCCGTGACGATATTGGGCTTTGTCAAACATGGCATGTCGTTTCTGTCACTGTTTTGGATTTCCTCGGCGCCCTTGGTGCTGCGGCCGATCCTCGCGCTGATCGAAGTGATTTCCTACTTCGTGCGCCCGGTCAGCCACTCTATTCGTCTGGCGGGTAATATGATGGCTGGTCACGCGGTGATCAAAGTGTTTGCCGCCTTTGCCGGTATTGCTGTGATCGCGCCGCTGTCGGTGATTGCCATCACGGCGATCTATGCGCTTGAGGTTCTGGTGTCATTTATCCAGGCCTATGTTTTTGCAATTCTGACGTGCGTCTATCTCAAAGACGCGCTTCATCCTCATCACTAACTGTAACCAATAAGAATNAACGACTATCTAAGGAGAAAGCCAATGGAAGGCGATATCGTACAAATGGGTGCCTATATAGGTGCAGGTCTGGCATGTACAGGAATGGGCGGCGCGGCCGTCGGTGTGGGCCATGTGGTCGGCAACTTCCTCTCAGGTGCCCTGAGAAACCCATCCGCTGCAGCGGGCCAAACAGCGACCATGTTTATTGGTATCGCTTTTGCAGAAGCACTGGGTATATTTTCGTTCCTGGTTGCTCTGCTGCTTATGTTCGCCGTATAATTCACCGCGGAANCAATCCTATGGTCGGGTAAGCTGCAAAGTGGCTTATCCGCATCCCTCAGGTTCCGACGGAGGACAAGATGGCATCGAATACAACAGAAGCCGCAGGAAACGCAGCTGACGCCTCTGCGCCAGGTATGCCGCAGCTGGACTTTTCGACCTTTGGCAATCAGATTTTCTGGCTGGTGGTTACGCTTGTCGTGATCTACCTTATCCTGTCGCGCATTGCCTTGCCGCGCATTGCTGCGGTTCTGGCCGAACGACAGGGTACAATATCGCATGATATTGCTGCTGCAGATGAGCTAAAGTCCAAAGCAGCCGCTGCGGAAGAGGCTTATAANAAAGCGCTTGCTGATGCCCGTGTGGAAGCCGCGCGGATCACAGAGGCCACCAAAGCCGAGATCAAAGCCGAACTTCAGGTGGCGATTGATGAAGCTGATGCGAAAATAGCTGAAAAAGCCGCCGCAAGCGAGGCAGCGATTGCAGAAATTCGTGCCAGTGCTTTGGACAGTGTCGACGAAGTCGCCAAAGCGACCGCTGCGGAATTGGTCAGTGCGCTGGGCGGCAAAGCCGAGGCCAAAAAGGTCAATGCGGCTGTGGCCGAGCAGTTGAAAGGATAAATTGATGCGCNTTCTAGCTCCCTTTATTGCCCTGATGGTGNCNAGCCCCGCGCTGGCGGCATCTGGCCCTTNCATATCGCTNAAAAACACCAACTTTATTGTGCTNTTGGCGTTCATCCTTTTCATTCTGGTNCTGTTTTATTACAAAGTACCTTCGGTGCTGGGCAGTATGCTTGATAAGCGCGCCGANGGCATCAAATCCGAATTGGATCAGGCGCGTGAACTGCGCGAAGAAGCCCAGAGCATTCTGGCCTCTTACGAGCGCAAGCAAAAAGAAGTGCAAGATCAAGCTGACCGGATTGTCGAAAGCGCCCGCAAAGATGCACAGGCTGCGGCCGAACAAGCCAAGGAAGACCTGCGAGCTTCGGTTGCGCGCCGCTTGGCCGCCGCAGAAGAGCAGATCAGCTCAGCCCACGCCTCGGTTGAACGGGAAGTGCGCGACAAAGCGATAGGTGTGGCCATTGCGGCTGCCCGCAACGTGATCGCGGCACAAATGACAGCGGCTAGCGCCAACAAGTTGATCGATAGTGCGATCACTGAGGTAGACTCCAAGATGCACTAAACGGTTCGTTACCATTACTCACAGTACAAAAACCCGAGGCTCGCCTCGGGTTTTTGCTTTATAATGATGGAGTTAGATGACTTCATACGGCTGGTTTTCGTTAGGCCTTCCGCTTAACATTAAAAAGATTATCTTGTAAATTTTTGCGCTCAGCGTTTGCCGTAATAGAGCCCGACCACATGTTCGGCTTGGGCAAAGAACAGCCAGCGTGAGACGAAAAGCCCCGCCACATGGGCAATCACGGCCACCAGTGCAATCCAATGGGCGAACGGTATTGATAGCAGTGCCACCGGCGTTCCGATCATCAAAATAAGCGCAATGATCCGCAGCTTTGAGGCATGCTTGCGTCCCACCACATGGACAAATTCCTTCAGCAGATAGTTGGTGCCTGTATGCGGCGGCTCAAAAGCGCGCACAGTGCCGATCTCACCAAGTCCGGTGGCGCTGGCCAGCGATGTGCCGCTTTGCGCCAAAGCCCGATCACCGGTAATCCAGTAGGCGATCTGTACGATGCCGGCCGCCATCAGCAGCATCAAAGCTGAGCTGATCTGACCAGACAACAGCCCGCCGCCGGCCAAAGACAGCGTTAGAAACAAAAGCGGTGTCAGTCTCGTGTTCCAACGCGGCACTGTTTTCAGCTGGCCATATATCATTGAGGTGGCAAACACCGTCGCCAGTGACAAAATCGCGCCGAGCCAGCCCAGAGGGGCAACCGCAATACCAAAAAACACAAGGCCTGCGCCGTAGGCGGCCATCACCAGCAGCGCGCCAACGGAAAGCCACGCCTCACGGCTAAGCCAGCTGGTTTTCCATTGGGTGAAAGCCTTCAGCGCACGCTCTGGATGACCGAGGTGAAAGGTTGATGCCAATAGCCCGCCCACCGCAAGCAAATAGGCGATGGCGAAAAACACGAAAGCCACAAGGCCGGTGGGCGCGGGCATCCCGAAGCCTAGGAATGTCAAAAGCCCAAAGCCAAGACCGGAGAGTGAGGTGAAAATAATCACGGATGGGGCGGGATGCATCAGCGGGTCTCCAGGGTTTTATCAAGCCAGGCCATAAAGCCTTTGGGTTCTTCCGCCACAGGCTCAAGCAGTGGCGCAAGAATGTCAATGTCTCCGAGTTGGTCCTTGGGCCGAGGGGGCAGGTATTTGTTCACTGGCTTTGTTCCTTGTTCTGGCATAAGGTCCATGCCCCCACGCTCGGCTGTTAGAACGCTAACGTTACTTTCAGGATCTGCAAAGTCCCCAAAGTGCCTCGCCCCGGCCGGGCAGGTCCGCACACAGGCGGGCTCGCGGTCTTCTTCGGGCAGGTTTTCGTTATAGATCCGGTCCACACAAAGCGTACATTTCTTCATCACCCCTTCTGCGGCATCAAGCTCGCGTGCGCCGTAGGGGCAGGCCCAAGCACACAGTCCGCAGCCAATGCAGTCGCTTTCATTGACCAGAACAATACCGTCCTCGACCCGCTTGTAACTGGCGCCGGTCGGGCAGACCGTCACGCAGGGGGCATCTTCGCAATGCAGGCAGGATTTCGGAAAATGCACCAGTTGCGCGGCGCCCTCTGGCGGCTGCACCTCATAAGAATGGACGCGGTTTAGAAAGGTGCCGCTTGGATTGGCGCCATAGGCGCTTTGATCGCTCAGCGGCGCGCCATAGTTTTCCGTATTCCATCCTTTACAGCTGATCACACAGGCATGACAGCCGACACAGGTATCAAGATCAATTACTAATCCTAGCTGGCGGTTTGTTGTCGCTGGCAGTTCGGTCATTTGCCTACCTTCCACCTTAATGTTTCTGGGCCTTGCCCGACAGGGGATATAAGAGCGTCAAAGCTTGGTTGGCTTTCCGGCGGTGCAGTGGATTTTTCAATCTTGACCCTTAGGTCAAACCACGCGGCCTGACCGGTGATGGGATCTGAGTTTGCCCAGCGCAAACCGTCGCCTTTGGCCGGCAACAGCTCATGGATCAGATGGTTGAGCAAAAAGCCTTTGGTCGCCTCGGGGGCTTTTTCATCAAGCGCCCACGCGCCTTTGCGTTTGCCAATGGCGTTCCATGTCCAGACGGTATTTTCATTCAGAGCGGCCATTTCCATCACTGGCACAGTGATATCCCCATGCGCCGAGCTGACTTTGGCCCAATCGCCATCGCGCAAATCATGTGCGCGCATCAGTTTGGTGGGCAGATAAAGCGGGTTTACCCCGTGGATTTGGCGCAGCCATGCATTTTGCGTGCCCCAGCTGTGGTACATGGCCATTGGCCGCTGGGTCAGCGCATGAACAGGGTATTCATCGGGGTCAACATGGCTGTCTTCAAACGGCGGGTACCAGATCGGCAATGGGTCAAGGGTTGATTTGATGCGCGCGCGCAGATGATCGGGCGGCTGACGGTCGCCATGGCCTTCTGCGGCGCGTTGGAATTTGCGCATCGGTTCCACATAAAGCTGAAACAGATAGGGCTGCGGGCTGTCATAAAGGCCCATGCCCACGGCCCAGTTTTGATAATCCATATTCCAGGGTTTATAATAGTTTGCCCCTGCTGGAATATGTTCCACAAAAAACCCGCCATTTTGGATATAGCGATCAAGCTGATCAGGGTTCACATCCCCGCGCCCTGCTTTATTGCCATTGCCACGAAATCCGGCCAGTGGCCCGATGCCGGGTTTACGGACATGGTTCACGATGTAATCAGCATAATCATCATATTTCTGGCTGCCGTCTTCATTCACAAAGCCGGGCAAATTTAGCCGCGCTCCAAGATCGCATAGCACCGACTGAAAGCCGCGCACATCGCGGTCCGGCTCGACCACCGGCCAGCGGATGGCGTCGGCGGCCGCATCAGCTTCGCAAATCGGCCGGTCGAGCAGGCTGATACAATCATGCCGTTCAAGATAGGTGGTGTCAGGCAGAACCAGATCCGCATAGGCCACCATTTCGGACGAGTAGGCATCCGAATAGATGATGTTCGGGATCACATAATTGCCGCTATCATCCGTATCGGTGAGCATCTCGATCACGCCGCTTGTATTCATCGAGCTGTTCCATGACATATTGGCCATATACATGAACAGCGTGTCGATTTTATAGGGATCACCAGCATGTGCGTTTGAGATCACCATATGCATCAGCCCATGGGCCGACATAGGGTTTTCCCAGGTGAACGCTTTATCAATGCGGGCCGGGCTGCCATCGTCTTTCAGCGCCAGATCTTCGGGTCCGTGCACAAAGCCTAGATGCGGGCCATCCAGCGGGGCCCCAGGGGTTACTTTGCAATGCGGCTTTGGATGGATCTCTGATGGCTTGGGATAGGGCGGCTTAAAGCGAAAGCCGCCGGGCACTTCGACCGTACCAAGTATAATTTGCAGAATATGCAGGGCGCGGCAGGTTTGAAACCCGTTGGAATGGGCCGAGATGCCGCGCATGGAATGAAAGCTGACTGGACGGCCGACCATTTTTTCATGCCGCTCACCGCGAAAATCTATCCAGGGCTGATCCAGCTCAAAGGCTTCGTCAAAGGCCACACGGGCAAGCTCGGCGGCAACGGCTCGAATTTTACCGGCTGAAATACCGGTCTTTTCGCTAACCGCTTCGGGGGCATATTCAGGGTCGAGATAGCGCTCTATCATGTGTTGAAAGACGCTGCGATGGGTCAATGCGCCATCACTA
>PBSX01000063.1 GCA_002726375.1 Marinovum sp. | reverse complement strand
CGGTCACCGAACTGACGCTTGAAGCCCCCGGCGGCTTGGTGCGCGTCCGCGCGACGTGCCGGGATGGCAAAGCCGAGCGGATCACGGTTCAAAACCTGCCGTCCTTTGCCCATAGGCTGGATGCAGACCTTGAAATTTCCGAACTGGGCAGCCTATCCGTGGATACCGCCTTTGGCGGCGATAGCTTTGTGATTGTGGATGCGGCCGCTTTGGGCTTTGACATTGTCGAAAGCGAAGCCCGCGATCTGGCCAGACTGGGCAATAAAATCACTCAGGCTGCAAATCAACAGCTTGGGTTTGAGCACCCTGAACTGCCCGACTGGACGCATATTTCGTTTTGCCTTTTTGCAGGGCCTCTTGAACATACGCCCAATGGCCTTTCGGCGCGCTCAGCAGTGACAATCCAACCGGGCAAGATCGACCGCTCACCCACGGGCACTGCGGTGTCGGCGCGAATGGCGGTGCTGCATGCACGCGGCATGATGCAGCAGGGGCAAAGCTTTGAAGCCCGATCCATTATCGGATCACGCTTTAGCGGCCGGATTGCCGAGACCCTTCAACTTGGTGGTCGCTCTGCGATTATTCCGGAAATATCTGGGCGCGCTTGGATCACAGGTCACCACCACCATTGGCTTGATCCCAGCGATCCATGGCCAGAAGGCTATAAACTAAGTGATACCTGGGGGGTTTAAAAAGCATGCGGGCCCCACAAATTTGCGCAGTAGCGCCCATATGTTTGTAGGTCAAAACGCCTTTCCCAACCCTGTGATTTAAAATCGCACTTCACAGAAGGGGTTGATTTGTTATGCTGGGGCAAAGTTTTGAGGGTTGTTATGTTTGGTTTGGGTAAGAAAAAGAAATTCGAGCAGCATCAAAGACTGCTGTATCAATGTCAGCGCTTTGGCGAATTTGCACTGGAGTTGGCAGAAGAAAACGCCGATGCGGATCAGATCGAATTCTGGCAGGCAAAACTTGGTAGGATTACCAAAGTGCGTGACGGAAGTCTGCGCAAAGACGGCTTAATCGATAAAAACGATGAGTTCTTTCTCGATGCTTTGCGAGATAAATGCGAGGATATGTTCTATAAGACCGAGCTTTCAAAGCAGCAGTCTTTCGACGACAGCTTTGCCCCCGACGAAGGCTGGGAGGCCTATCTTGAGGATGTCAAAGAGAAACTAGGATAATCCTGAAAAGCCTCATCCTTGACGCACTTTGAAGTATCAAAGCGGCAGGGCCGTAGTTTTAAAAACTGTGCGCAACGCAAACGATGACTGCATTTGGGCCACCCCGGGCAACCGCGTCAGATATTGGCGGTGAATGCGGGCAAAATCTTCGGTATTTTCGGCCACCACTTTCAAAATATAATCNGCCGTGCCTGCCATTAAATGGCATTCAAGCACATCAGGAATNCGNGCCACGGCTTTTTCGAAGTTTTCAAGCACTTCATCNGCCTGCGCNGAAAGNGTGATTTCCACAAAAACCGTGGTTGGCACGTCTAGCTTGCGCGGATCAAGCAGGGCCACATAGTTTTTGATAAACCCGTCTTTTTCAAGCCGCTGAACCCGCCGGTGACAGGCCGAAGCCGATAAATTAACCTCATCGGCAAGGTCGGCGTTTGAAATGCGGCCACTTCGTTGAAGAACATTCAGGATTCGACGATCAATCTGATCTACTTTCATTTTACGCAATAATCCACATTTTTTCGAGTATATCCAACAATATCATTCGAATTTACTTCGTCAATACGCATGAAATTCTCATAACATTGTTTGAAAAATACGCCATNCTTGCGGCAGTAAAAGGAGGAATACAAAATGCATGTCGGGTGTCCAAAAGAAATTAAACCACAAGAGTTTCGGGTTGGTATAACCCCCGCTCTGGCGCAAGACCTTGTCGCGCGCGGCCATTCAGTAACAATTGAGGCAGGCGCCGGTCTTGGTGTTGGGTACTCAGATGTGGCCTATCAGAACGCCGGGGCCACGATTGCCAATACTGCTGCGGAGCTTTTTGCCNGCAGCGAAATGATCGTCAAAGTCAAAGAGCCGCAAGCGGTCGAGCGCAAAATGCTGCGCGAAGGGCAACTTTTGTTCACCTANCTGCATCTAGCCCCCGACGCCGATCAAACCCATGATCTTTTGGCCAGCGGCTGTACTGCAATTGCCTATGAAACCGTAACCGATGCGCTCGGCGGATTGCCTTTGCTTGCACCGATGTCCGAAGTGGCCGGCCGTCTGGCCCCGCAAATGGGCGCCTGGACCTTGCAAAAAGCCAATGGCGGGCGCGGTGTTCTGCTGGGCGGTGTGCCCGGTGTTGCCCCCGGCCGCGTTCTAGTGATCGGCGGCGGTGTGGTTGGCNCCCATGCAGCGCGGATTGCCGCCGGTATGGGCGCAGAGGTCACAGTTTTGGACCGTTCTCTGGAACGGTTGCGGTCTCTTGATGANAGCTTTGGCAATTTGTTCCGCACCGGCTATTCCAGTCCGGCGGTCACTGCCGAACTGGCGGCTGNGGCTGATATGATCATCGGGGCTGTATTGATCCCCGGAGCCTCTGCGCCAAAGCTGATTAGCAAAGATCAGCTTGCAACATTGAAACCGGGCGCGGCGTTGGTCGATGTNGCGATTGATCAGGGTGGGTGCTTTGAAACATCCCGCGCCACCACGCATGATAACCCGGTTTATGATGTGGATGGCATTATGCACTACTGCGTGGCCAATATGCCCGGCGCTGTCGCCCGCACGGCCACCCAAGCGCTAACCAATGCCANATCGCCGTTTGTGATTGCGTTGGCAGACAAAGGCTGGATGCAGGCCTGCGCTGATGATCCACATCTGCTCAACGGGCTGAACATTCATGCCGGTCAAGTGACCTATGCAGCGGTTGGAGAGGCGTTGAGCCTGCCCACCGTGGCACCAAGTTTACAGCTAAAATCGGCCGCCTAGCGTTGGGCGGTTAATTTCGGTCCATCCAAACCATTAGAGCGTCAGCTTGCGCCTGCGCAAGCTGGCCGTTCCAATCAATGGTATCGGCAAGGTCTTTATCCGTTCCCAAGGCTTCTATTTTTGTCATGATAGAGGCCGTACGGCGATCGCCATTAGCTNGCGCCAGGATCGCCCAGAAATAAGCTGCAAGATAGGATTTGCGCATGCCTTTGCCATTCATGCTGGCAACGGCATAGCGGTAGTAATCCGCAGGCTCTACAGCCGCAACCGCTTTATTGAAATCAATCATACCGTCACCCTGCATCGCCAGCACATCGCTGAGATCAAGATAGGGCTCTGCCACATTTAAGATATTCACTGATTGTGCGCTTCCAGTTGCTGAATCTTGCAAGGCAAATTCATACGCGAGCGTATAGTTCTGTTTTTCCAGATAATGTTGGGCAAGGGTGTGGGAAATCCCATCCGCGCCTTGAATGGCCAGATAATTAAGTATCTTCAAACCAATGGCTTCGTTTCGTGGATACCCTTTTCCNGTAAGNAACCCTTCGCCAACATGCATTAACATNTCGTCAGAGTAATTGGAAAAATTCCCATATATAATAGATTTGATATCCTGAGCNGGCATAAGCTGTGANCGNCTTATCTCACCAGCATATATGTTTGGGGAAAGGTAATTAATGAGTTTAGCCGGATCTTCCAGCACATCTGGGTCCAATAAAATACCATCTGCAGTGGTGATATTCGACCGAAGGGTGATCTGNGTGGGTGACTGCAAAAAGTCCTCCCAAGCGGTTGAAATTTGCCCTAGGAACTTTTGAGATTGGGCATCAGGCTGGCCATAGAACATACCACTGCCTACCATTTCAGCAACATAATCGCCTGCATAACCTGGTTGGGTAAACTGCGCAGGTAATTGAATAGAAGCACTGTCCCAGATACCCTTGTTGAACACAGTCAGTTCTGCCTCGCCCAATCGGGCGTGAAGCGGGGTGTAGCCATCAATGATNGAGAAATAAGGAAAGCTCAGATGCAGTGTAANTCCAAGCGCATCGGCCAATTCACCATGCACGGAAAGTGTCGCACCGCCGCTTGGATAATCATAGGAAATCTCAACCTTGGCACTGGGCACGACCATCGTGCTAACGCCTGCCATCGCCAGCATGCCGCGGGCCTCAAAAGGTAGGCAGGTCGGCGCAAGCCGCAAGTCATCGAGCCCAAATTCAACCGTATCTCTGGTCACATGGCTCGCTGTTGAAGAGGAAAAGGCAATATGTCCAATGGCAAGACTACAACCACTCATGCCTTGATGCGGTAGTGGTTCAACCACCAAATCATTGATCGAAACCGTGCTCAAAGTTTCATTGAATGTGATGCTGTCATATTCGATCTCTGCCTGTGTTCGCGCGGCGGACACTGCCACTTCAAATACTCTATTGGATAATTGGTTGATCAGCTTTGAGGGGTCAATCAAAGGCTCAGCAGTNAATGACGCAAGCGGAGACATAATCCCTGCCCCGAAAATCATGGCCCCTATAACACCGGCCAGTCCTAACGTTTTTGACATCTTTTCACTCACTACATTTGCACCAAAGTAGGATAGCTATGAGATTTTATTGGTCAAGTCCGACAAATTACNGATTTGCAAAAGGCTTTTTCAAAAGTATTTAAAATCAACGCTCTGGCAAAGCACCGCTAAGGACATAGGTCAGAATTTCAACCACTTGTTGCGGGGTTTCAACAACAGCAAGCGCAGCGGCATCGACCTCTTTAAGCGCGTGCTGGTGATCTGCGCCGTGCATGATCACCAATGATTTGCCCAGCGCAGCGGCATAGCCTGCATCAAAGGCGGCATTCCATTGTTTGTATTTGTCGCCAAAACGAACCACAATAATATCGGCCTGCTCGATACCCCGGCGGGTGCGAATAGCGTTCAGTTTTGCGCCTTTATTATCGTGCCAGAATTTATCTGTCTCGGCCCCCATGATTGCCACACCGCAATCATCACTGGCCGCGTGATCGGTCACCGGGCTGTCAAAAACGACTGGCAGGTCTTTGGCGCCTTCGACAATTTGCGCGCGCCAGTNGGTGTGAATTTCTCCAGAAAGATAAACGGCTAGCATAATTGGCCCTCCTGACCCAGAGTTCGATGCCTAAGCGGCGTTATTCTCGTAAGTCGCCGCCTGTGGCCTTCAATACTTTTTCAATGATTTTCTGGCTCGCGGCCTCAATATCCTGATCCGTCAAAGTGGCTTCGGTCGGCTGCAACCGCGCCCTTAAAGCAATTGATTTCTTACCCTCGCCCAAACGGCCTCCGATGAACTCGTCAAAAACCCGCACCTCTTGGATCAGGGCCTTGTCCGCTCCGGCAGCAGCATTGACCAAGGTATTCGCCTCAACGCCCTNATCAACAACAAAAGCAAAATCCCGCTCGACTGCTTGCAAATCACTCAGGTGTAGCGCCGGCCGTGTAGCCGAGGTGTTGCGCGGCATTGGAACCGCTTCGGGCCAGATGGTAAAGCCCATGGCCGGCCCTTTTATATCAAGCGCAGTCAATACCTTGGGATGGATTTCACCAAAAACNGCCAGTGTTTTCTTNGGNCCAAGGCAGAACCGCCCGTGCCGTCCGGGGTGCCACCATTCGGCCCCTTCGCGCTGGATTTGCATTTTNGCTGGGGCACCAATGGCNGCAAGCACCGCTTCGGCATCTGCTTTAGCATCATAAAGNTCTACNGNCCGTGCCTCGCCNTGGACATCTTTNGGACCGGTCTGGCCAATCANCANACCGCTGACCTGTAAATGCTGTTCCTCAGGTTCGCCGCCGTGAAAGGCAGGGCCCACCTCAAACAGCGCCATATCAGAAAAGCCGCGCGCCTGATTACGGCTGGCCGCTTGCAAGAGGCCGGGCAGCAGGTCGGGGCGCATATGGCTCATTTCCGAACTGATCGGGTTTTCCAGCATAGAGGCATCATCCCCGCCGCCAAAAAGCACCGCCGAGGCATGGTCGATAAACGAATAGCTGACGCATTCATTATAGCCCAAGGCCGCCATGGTGCGGCGCGCGATCTGTTCACGCTTTTGCATCGGGGATTGGATTTGTTTGGGCACACCGACAGTGCCGCGCGGCAAGGCTTTGCCTTGCAACTGGCTGAGCGAGGCAATGCGCGCCACTTCTTCGACCAGATCAGCTTCNCCCATNACATCNGGACGCCAGCTTGGCACCTGCGCCATATCNCCNTCCATGACAAAACCAAGCGCTTCAAGCGTGTCGCGCTGGGTCTGGGGGGCGATTTNCATCCCCACAAGCGATTGCACACGGTCNGTGTCCAAACAGTAGGCCCGCGNATGATCCGGCAGGTTGCCGGCGGTAACAACATCCGATGGCGTGCCGCCGCAAAGGTCGATAATCATCTGCGTGGCGGCCTCGACCCCTGTGGGGGTCCATGCGGGGTCAATCCCACGCTCGAACCGGTAGCGTGCATCCGAGTTAATCTTCAAAGCGCGGCCGGTATAGGCGGTGCGCACAGGGTCAAAAAAAGCCGCTTCCAAAAACACATCCGTGGTTTCATCNGTNCATCCAGAATGNGANCCGCCCATGATCCCCGCAAGGCTTTCGACCTGATTTGCATCNGAAATCGCCGTCATCCCTTCGGCCAGTGTATAATCTTTGTCATCCAGTGCGGCAAAGCTTTCGCCGCCTGTGGCACGGTGAATGCGCAAACTGTTACCGGTAACTTTGGCAGCATCAAAGACGTGCAGTGGCCGATTGCTGTCGTAGGTAAAGAAATTGGTGATATCGACNAAAGCCGAAATCGGCCGCAAGCCAATGGCTTTCAGCCGGTCTTGCATCCATTGCGGGCTAGGGCCGTTTTTNACGCCCTTGATNACGCGGCCAAAAAAGACCGGGCACTGTTCAAGCGTATCTTCGTCAATGCTCACAGNTATGGGGCANGNAAACTCACCNTTNACCGCTNTGACATCCTGCGNTTTNANCNNGCCAAGTCCGCGCGCTGCCAGATCGCGGGCGATGCCGCGCACGCCNAGCGCATCNGGCCGGTTGGGGGTNATGGCTATTTCGATCACCGTATCAACCTTGGCCGGATCATTGGTGGCAAGCCAGTCGGTAAACCGCGCGCCGACCTCGCCCGAAGGCAGTTCAATAATGCCGTCATGTTCATCCGACAGCTCCATTTCGCGCTCAGAGCACATCATGCCGAAGCTTTCGATGCCNCGGATTTTTCCNACCCCGATGGTGGTATCAATGCCGGGCACATAGGTACCGGGCTTGGCAATCACCACCGTGATGCCCGCGCGGGCATTCGGGGCGCCGCAGATGATCTGACTTGAGCCTTCATCGGTGTCGACCTGACAGACCTTTAGTTTATCCGCATCGGGATGCTTTTCCGCCGAGATTACTTTGCCGATGGTAAAATCTTTGAGCCGATCACCGGGGTTTGAGACCTCTTCAACCTCAAGCCCCAAATCGGTCAGCGCATAAAGAATATCCTCTAAGGTTGCCTCGGTTTCGAGGTGGTCATAGAGCCAAGAAAGGGTGAATTTCATGGGTGCATCCTGTCTTTGACGTGGACAAGCCAATTGGCAAGTTCGATGGTTCGCATTTCGGGCTGTAAATCGGCCAGTGTCGTGCCAATACGCGCCGCAGCATTGGGATCGGTTTCCGCAAGGATAAGGTCCNCAACGATATGAGCCTTTTTTTCAAAAAGAGNGCCNGGNTTTTTCAAGTAACTGGCAATATCTGCGCTTTCCAGTTCGGGGTGATATTGAGCCCCCCAAAAGTCTANNCCGTCTTGNGCATAGGCAAAGGATTGCACAGGCGAGTGGTCATTTTCAGCCAGCAGCANAGCCCNNNTGGGCAATNNNTTGACCTCATCGCGGTGGATACANGGCNCGGAATATGTATCNGGGCGGCCTNTTAAAGCCGGATGCGCTTTTCCAGCATCGGTTTTACGCGTGGCNCGCGCCACACCGACCTCTAATCCATTAGGAGAGGCNTGCANNCTGCCGCCAAGCACGACCGCCGCNAGNTGCAGTCCATTACAGCTGCCCCAGCTTGCAATTCCTTTTGCAAAAATGGTTTCCATAGCTTTTCTTTGCGGCGCTGCTTCGGCCGCATCGGCAGACCACGCCACGCCCGAGCCGGTAAAGATTACACCGTCGATATCATCCAAGCTGTCCGGCTCTATGTCCGCGACATAGGGTGCGGCAATACGGATGTCCAAATCGGGATCAATTACCGCAAGGCATTTTTGAAAACCGCGCGCAGCTGCGCCCCCGAGGGCTATCATGTCTGGCGTGTTCGCCTCTATGATCAAAAGAGCTGTCATCAGCGGCTTAGCCCGCCATGCAAGGTGGGCTGATCCAATGCGGCAAAGCCATAATGGCGCAGCCAGCGCAGATCGCTGTCAAAGAAAGACCGCAGATCAGGGATGCCGTATTTCAGCATCGCAATACGGTCGATACCCATACCAAAGGCAAATCCCTGCCATTTGTTTGGATCAATGCCACCCGCCGCCAGAACCTTGGGATGCACCATGCCAGAGCCGAGGATTTCCAGCCAGTCATCGCCCTCTCCGACCTTTAGCTGACCGCCCGCCCAAGAGCAGCGGATATCAACCTCGGCAGAGGGTTCGGTGAACGGGAAATGCGACGCGCGAAAGCGCAGATCGACATTATCAACCTCAAAAAACGCTTTGACAAACTCTTCCAGCACCCATTTGAGGTTGGCCATCGAGATGTCTTTATCAACTGCAAGCCCTTCGACCTGATGAAACATCGGCGTGTGGGTTTGATCATAATCCGCGCGGTAAACGCCGCCCGGGCAAATCACCCGCACCGGGGCGCCGGTTTTTTCCATGGTGCGAATTTGAACCGGGCTGGTATGGGTGCGCAGCACGTGTGGCGGGCGATTATCACCCTCGGCGCGGTGCATATAAAACGTGTCCATTTCAGCGCGGGCCGGATGATGACTGGGGATGTTCAGCGCATCAAAATTATACGAATCGGTATCAATTCGCGGCCCTTCGGCCACGGCAA
>PBSX01000062.1 GCA_002726375.1 Marinovum sp. | reverse complement strand
GATCAAGATGGTCTTCCCGATATTTTTATTGCGGGCGGCGAAGCGCCATCGGCGTTGTTGCGTAACCGCTCACAGCGTGGTGGCGAGATAAAATTCACCAAACAAACACCCCAAGAGCTTTCTTTGGATAATGTGACCGGCGCTTATCCTTTGGACATTGATGGTGATGGGTTTTTGGACTTGGCCGTTTTGCGTGTGGGTGCCAATATGATCTTTAAGGGCGCTGAAAACTGCCAATTTTCTCCTCTTACAGGTTTCAACGATGATTATGTTTCCGGATGGACAACGTCTTTTTCCGCAACATGGGAAACAGGACAGTCTTTGCCAACTTTGGCATTTGGCAACTATGTCGACCGAAACCATCCTGAAGGTCCCTTTGGGACCTGTGATCAAAACTTTCTTTACCGGCCGAGCGGTGCAAATTACCAAGACCCGCTGGCGCTTGACCCAGGTTATTGTCCGCTTTCGATGCTGTTCACAGACTGGGGCCGGCAAGGGCGTGCTGATCTAAGGGTCAGCAATGATCGGCATTATTATCTTCACGACGGTGAAGAGCAGATGTGGAAGATGACAGATGAGCCGCGGCTCTATTCTGCCAAAGAAGGATGGCAAACCCACAAACTATGGGGCATGGGAATTGCGTCTCGTGATATAACCGGCGACGGCATTCCAGAGGTCTATCTCACCTCGATGGGTGACCAACGGCTTCAGCTTTTAGACAAAGACCAAGATGGGCCATTTTACCGTGATGCAACCTACAGCCGCGGCACCACAGCCCACCGCCCCTATACAGGCGGTGACGGACGCCCATCAACAGGTTGGCACGTGGATTTTGGTGATGTGCAAAATGATGGACTGGACGATATTTTTGTGACTAAAGGCAACGTGCAGCAAATGCCGGGTAGCGCTATGGACGACCCGAATAACCTGATGATGCAACAGCTTGATGGCACGTTTCAGGAAGTCGGAGACAGCGCAGGAATAGCCTCCATGCACCGCAGTCGTGGTGGTGCTATGGTGGACTTTAATCTAGATGGGCTTTTGGATATTGCGGTTGTCAATCGACAAGCAGATTTTGAGGTCTATCAAAATGTTACCGTCGAAACAGGCAACTGGGTTGCAATAAAGCTTCAACAAGAACGCCCAAACCGTGACGCTGTCGGAGCCTGGATTGAACTTATGGTCGGACACAAAAAGTTTTCTCGTGAACTGACTGTCGGAGGCGGTCATGCAGGAGGAAAAATAGGACCGGAGCATTTTGGGCTCGGATCCTTTGAAACGGCAAAAATGCGTGTCATTTGGCCCGATCAAACCCACTCGGGCTGGGTTGAAGTAAAAGCCGGTTCAACCGTTCTGGCCCTCAGAAACGGGCTAGAAGGCCTTACTTTAGGAGATTATTGATCCACGGGCAGTCCGCTTGGCACCTGCTTTGGTACGCCAAGCCGACCCGTGAGGCTGTCCTTATCCGAGAGCGTTTCTAGAAATGCTATGATCTGATCTACTTCTGACGGAGCAAGTTTTAAGGGCTGCAATTCATTTGCGGCTGTAATGGCTGCAAGTTCCTGCGGGTCGGACATCACTCTGAAGTCTTTGCTGTTTGGGAGATCTGGCAAAATAAGCTGTGATCTATCGTAGTTTTGCAAAGCCTTTTGAGGATCAAGGTGATGTTCGATGACAGCTTTCAACGTTGCATAGGCGCCAGAATGCCCATAGGGCGCGGTTTCAGCAACATTGCGCAAAGACGGGGTGCGGAACTTATAGGCGTCCTCGGGATTGCCGGTCACGCGCATCCTGCCTTCATCGCGGGCATGGCTTTCGAAGCGGGCGGCTTTGCCCGGGCCAATTTGCGGCATGGCAATGGCATGAAAGCCGTGATCGGTTTGAAACTGTCCCGCATGGCAGGTGCTGCATTCCGCTTTGCCATAAAACAGTTCCATCCCTGCTCGTGCATCTGAAGGTAAGGCCGTCCCTTCGCGGAGATAGAGATCAAACAGGCTTTTATCTGCGCGCCATTCAAAGGCGATAAACTCTGCGATTACATCCGAAATATCGGTGAAAGTAACTTTGTGTCCCACGCCATGGATATTTTCAAACGCCTTATTGTATTCTGGGATCGCAGAAACCCGCGCAGAGATTATTGACCATGCACCGCCATCATAGGTTAAAAACCCACGGCGGACGGCCTGAGCTACTTCATTTTCACTGTAGTGACCGGCCATTTCATCCGGTGACAGCACTGGAAACATGGATTGAGCCGATAGACCCGATGCAAAACCTTCAACCATTTCGCGCCCCAAAGGGGTTCGAATCCCCGAAGGCCTTGTTGGATCAGCCTCTAAGCGACCGTCATGAAACATTGTGTCAAATTCTACAGCACCAAGGTTAAAAAGCCCCGGTGAGTGTCTTGGAACACGCTGCTCAGGAAGGTTGCTTGGATCAATTTTCCGGTCTGGTCCAAGACCATGTGCGCCATCGCCCAAGCCCAAAGAAAGACCATCAGATGTGGCGTGCTTTGGGTGGTGGCAGGTGGCGCAGGCCACGGATTTGTTCCCGCTTAGAATTGGATCATAAAACAAAAGCTGCCCAAGCTGCACTTGATCCATATCGAGCGGCGCGTAAACAGCGTCTGCCTGTGGCAAAGATTGGGCAAAAGCCACTTTGGATCCAATTAAAAGGACAAAAGCAACCCGCAATATTTTTAACATCTTCTGTCGTTTTCCCTGTGGCTCTTCACGGTGGTCATGCTGGCTTCAGCGGCACATTTACGCGCTATACAAAGCGGTTCACGTAGTTCTCCAAAATTTCTTGTTGGCCAGAGCGCGGGGATGGGGTGACATCACGGTCAAGCACATCTTTCGCAATACTTGAAAGGTCGCTTTCAAGCATTGCTTGCGCGCCAGTCCCATTCCAGCCTTCGTATCGTTCGTTAAGTGCTTTCTCTAGGCCACCGTCTTCCAGCATAGCGGCAGCGGCTTTTAACCCACGTGCACAGATATCCATCCCGCCAATGTGGGCCGCAAGTAAATCCTTTGCATCCAAGGACTGCCGGCGCAATTTGGCGTCAAAGTTCGTCCCGCCAGAGGTAAATCCCCCATCCTGTAAAATGTGNTANTAGGCCAAGGCGACNTCGGGCACATTGTTTGGAAACTGATCTGTGTCCCAACCNGATTGATAATCATTNCGNTTCATNTCAATNGANCCCAGNACCCCCAAAGATNCNGCGGTTGCAATTTCATGTTCAAATGAATGNCCNGCNAAAATNGCATGGCCTTGTTCGATGTTGAGCTTGACCTCTTTTTCAAGCCCGTATTTCTGCAAGAAACCAAAACAGGTGGCCACATCATAGTCGTATTGATGTTTTGACGGCTCTTGCGGTTTTGGTTCGACCAAAATCTGCCCCTTGAAGCCAATTTTATGTTTGTAATCCACAACCATGGATAAAAACCGTCCCATATGATCAAGCTCACGGCCCATATCTGTATTGAGCAGGGTCTCATACCCCTCGCGCCCGCCCCATAAGACATAGTTTTCGCCGCCCAGTTTATGGGTGGCATCAAGACAGCTTTTGACTGTGGCGGCGGCAAAGGCAAATACATCGGGATCAGGATTTGTTGAAGCCCCCGACATCCAACGGCGATGGGTGAACATATTGGCAGTTCCCCACAGAAGTTTCGTGCCGGTTTGCTGCATTTTTTCACCAAAGTAATCGGTGATTTCATTCAGTGTGCTCAAGTTGGTTTCAAACCGTCCGGTTTCCGGGCGCACATCCGCATCATGCCAGCAGAAATAGGGCACATTCAGCCGCTCGAACATTTCAAACGCCACATCGGCTTTAATCTTGGCGCGCTCCATTGTGTCCTGCGGATGCCAAGGCCGCTCAAAGGTCTGCCCGCCGAAAGGATCGCCGCCCTCCCAAGCGAAAGAATGCCAGTAGGCAACCGCAAACCTGAGATGGTCTTCAANCCGTTTGCCAAGCACAAGCTCATCAGGGTTGTAATGATGAAAGGCCATCGGGTTCCGGCTTTCTGGACCTTCATAGGTGATCTTTTCGATATCTTGGAAAAACTGTGTCANGGCAGGGCCTTTATTACTGGATAAGCTTTGCGGTAGCGATCGTATGCAGCGTCATAATCTGCCCTTAAATCCGCACGTGGGCAAATGGTTTTTGCGATTTTTGGCGGTGTCATAATGGCCTCGGGTTGGACGCCTGTCGCCCCGACAATGGCCAGACGCGCTGCGCCAAGGGCTGCGCCAAACTCGCCTTTTTCAGGANCATCAAGCGGCAAATCCANAACNGTTGCGACCAGTTCGAGCCAATANGGCGATTGTGACCCACCGCCGATTGCAAGCGCNTTGTTTAAAGAAGTTCCGGTTGATTTTAAGGCTTCAANGCTATCGCGNAGNGCAAAGCTAACCCCCTCCATCACCGCTTGTGTCAGATCATTTCGTGAAGCACTTACGTCAATATTTAGAAACGCACCACGCACCTTGCTATCATTATGCGGTGTACGCTCACCCGATAGATAGGGCAGAAATTGCATTGCATTGGGCCCACTAATACGATCACCCAGCGCGTTTGACAGCGCTGCCGCATCATCCCCCAAATTACGTGCGAGCCAATTTAAGCTGTCGGTGGCGGCAAGAATAACGCCCATCTGATACCACTTGCCCGGAACAGCATGACAAAAGGTATGCACAGCGGATGCGGGTAGNGGGNAATAACTGTCTTTGGCCGCCAAAAGCACACCTGATGTGCCAAGTGACACAAAAGCATCGCCTTCCTTCAATGCGCCCACGCCGCAGGCCGCAACCGCATTATCTCCACCGCCGGCCACGACGATAACTTTTTGGGAAACACCCCATTTTTCGGCCAAGTCCGACGTTATAGTGCCGATGGGCTCACAGCCTTCAACCAAACGTGGCATCTGATCTTCTCGCATNCCAGAGCGTGATAACAGGTCATCGGACCATCCACGGGCNCCNANATCGAGCCATGATGTCCCCGCACTATCGGACATATCCGACGCATGTTCACCTGTAAGCCAGAAATTCAGGTAATCTTTGGGCAGCAAGACTTTAGCAATCTGNGCAAAAATCTCCGGCTCATGTTCGGCCAGCCACATGACCTTTGGCGCTGTGAAGCCGGGAAANACNATGTTTCCTGAAANAGAGCGAAAGCTGGGTATGGCATCAAGCTGCTGGGCTTCTTTATGCGCTCTTGTGTCATTCCACAGCATACAAGGCCGCAGCACTTGTCCCGTCTGATCCAGCAGGGTCGCACCGTGCATATGCCCGGAAACACCAATTGCTTTAAGCTCTGAAAATGCAGCTGGAACCTGCGCGCGCAGAGTTTCGACGGCCCTATCACAGGCCACTGTCCAATCTAGTGGGTCTTGTTCGCTCCAACCTGCGTTTGGATGCTGAACAGAATAGGATGCTTCGGAAGTTCCGATAATTGCACCTTGCTCGTCCACCAGTAATGCACGCAGACCCGAGGTTCCCAGATCTAGTCCTAAATACATCTTTCCTCCGCTTCACTGCCGGATCATCAGTGTTTTATTTCGAGAGTCAAATTATTTTTATTTGAGTTTTGTTTTANCCCCAAAAACATAATTAAANTATTAGCATAGAATGTCGAGCGNNGCCAAATTTTTGCGNTGCTATCTTGACTTTTGACGGCATGATCTTCCTTGTAATGAAAAAGNAAAGAGGCGCTATGAAAAATCAATTTGATCAGGAGCTTGGCGATCGCCTGATGCGGTATGCTGCGATTGATAGCCAAAGCGATGAAGACTCGGTCAGCACCCCAAGCACCGAAGTNCAATTTGATGTTCTACGTTTGCTGGAAAAAGAGCTNTCCGAGATCGGTGCAGAAGATGTCCAGCTTACCGATTACGGGTGTGTTTTGGCCACCATTCCTGGCANTGTGCCGGGCCCAACAGTAGGCTTTCTGGCCCATGTCGACACGGCGCCGCAATTTAACGCCACCGGTGTGAAGCCGCGATTAATCAAAGGATACAACGGGGGCGATATTACATTTCCGGATGACCCTTCGCTGGTGTTGTCACCGCAGGAGTTTCCTTATCTGTCCGAAAAACAAGGTAATGACATCATTACCGCATCTGGAACGACCCTTTTGGGTGCAGATGACAAGGCCGGGGTTGCAATAGTTATGACCGCGGCGCGTCATCTGCTTGCCAATCGGGATATGCCACATGGTCCGATCCGCATTGCCTTTACCCCGGACGAAGAAATAGGCCGAGGTGTTGGTGATCAGCTTCCCAAAGATCTGGGGGCGGATTTTGCCTATACCTTTGATGGCGGAAAGCTTGGCGAAATCGAATATGAGACCTTTTCTGCAGATGGNGCTGAAGTTGTCATCACTGGTGTCTCGATCCATCCGGGCACAGCAAAAGATAAAATGGTCAATGCCATTCATTTGGCATCAAAAATCATCTCGACATTGCCCCAAGCCACATTAACACCCGAAGTGACCGATGGCCGTGACGGGTTTATTCATGCCACCGAAATGACCGGTGGGTCTTCGCAGATGAAACTTAAGTTTATCATTCGGGACTTTGAGCGCGATGGGCTGCAAGAAAAAGGCGAGCTGTTGCAACAGGTGTGTGCCGCCGTTCAGGCCACCGAGCCGCGCGCCCAGATCAGTTGCACTATTCGCCCGCAATACCGCAATATGCGCTATTGGTTGGAAAATAACATGAGACCGGTTGATCTTGCAAAACGGGCAAGCCGTGCTGTTGGTATTGAACCTGTCTCGGTGCCGATACGCGGCGGTACGGATGGATCTCTTTTGACCGAAAAAGGGGTTCCCACCCCGAACTTGTTTACTGGGATGCAAAACATCCACGGACCGTTGGAGTGGATTTCAGTACAGGACATGGCCATTGCCACTGAACTTTGTCTTAAACTGAGCAGTCTAGCAGCAGAAAAAAACCCCGCTTAAAAGCGGGGGCTTTTTTGAGATCATCTTGCGCAGGGTTTAGCCTTGGCGGGCTTTGAACCGGCGCTGGGTTTTATTGATCACGTAAACTCGACCTTTACGGCGCACAACACGGCAGTCGCGGTGACGCTGCTTAAGCGATCGGAGCGAATTTTTGACCTTCATGGGCCTTCTCCTTCATTCGCGGCGCGTCTTTGCGCCTTTTGGTTTGCCCAAAAAGGGCGGTTTATTCCTGGTGGGCGGTACTGGGATCGAACCAGTGACCCCTACGATGTCAACGTAGTGCTCTACCGCTGAGCTAACCGCCCAATTAAACCTTATGCGGCGCACCCAAAAAATGGGGCGCGGGAATCCGCGCCGGTGAGGGGTCTATAAAAGGTTGACCGGTTGGGATCAAGAGCTTTTGCTATTCTTGATTTTTAGTTTATCTTGTGGATATGAAAAATTTAAGCAGATCGCATCCTGCCTATAGTATTACTGACCCGAAGAAACTGTCATCTTCGGTGGTTGTGGCATCACCACACAGTGGCCGCCAATATGATTCTAAGTTCTTGAGCCAAAGTATTTTGGATGATCATGCGATTCGCAGCTCGGAAGATGCCTATGTTGACCTATTGGTTGACTACGTGCCCGAATTGGGTGCACCGCTGCTGACCGCGAACGCGCCGCGTGCCTTTCTTGATCTAAACCGTTCCAAGCAAGAGCTTGATCCAGCCATGATCAAAGGGGTGCGCAGCAAAGGTCAAAACCCTCGTATTGCTTCTGGGTTGGGGATTATACCGCGTGTGGTTGCAAATGGGCGTTCGATCTACCGAGGTAAATTATCGCAAAGCGAAGCAAGAACCCGGATTGCAAATTTTTGGGAGCCATATCATGCAGCATTGGACATGTTGCTGGACCGTGCGCATGGGGAATTTGGCCGTTCAATCCTTTTAGACATGCATTCTATGCCGCATGAGGCCGCGCTACATTCTGGCACTTTACGCTCAAACCCTGAAATCGTAATCGGAGATCGGTTTGGGTCTTCGTCGGATAAATTTATTGTAGAAAAAATAGAATCANTGTTTGTTGCCCAAGGGTTCCGAGTGGCGCGTAATGCGCCCTTTGCCGGTGCATTCATGACCCAAAATTATGGCCGCCCCTATCTTGGCCACCATGTTGTTCAAATTGAAATTGATCGCTCACTTTACCTTGATGAAGAAAAAATTAGCCTGTCNCAAGACTACGAGCCGTTTAAGCAACGTCTTAAGCTGGTCTTGTCAGANCTAATTGCCTTTGGCAGNGAAGAACAGGCAGTAGCCGCCGAGTAGCGCCGGCTAACGCAGTNCGCGGCCTTTGACAATTGCATCNGTGCCAAACTTTTTGCGCACCGCATCGGTGGCCCGTTCGGCTTCGCNGCGCTGTTTGGCAAGTGGGTCCAAAAGATCATAGGACCTTTCCGCTTCTGAGGCATCACAAAGATCTGACAGACCCGCCCCGATCAACCGATACGCTGAGGTCGGCTCAAGCTGTTCTAGCAAGTCCCGCAAAGCGCGGTAAAGGGTATCGGCCAATTGCGTTGCATCGCGCAAGGTCACTCGCTTGGTAATGCCTNTATGGGTGGATGTTTTGAGTTTGAGCGTGGCAATCCGCCCCGCAATGCCCTTGGCTTTGGCCCGGTCAGAGACCTTTTCACACATACGCCACAAATGACCATCAAGAAGATCGCGGTCCGCGGTGTCTTGATGAAAGGTTGTTTCGTTGGAAATTGACTTTATCGGGGTGCTTCGGGAAACGCGGCGCCGGTCCTCACCGCGAGCCAAATGCCAAAGCCGATCACCAAGCGAGCCGAATTTTGCGCTAAGCGCGCGGCGCTCCCATCGCAGCAGATCGCTAAAAGTTCTGATCCCGGCCCGCTCAAGCGAAGCTTGCGCCGCAGCACCGACTCCCCAAATCAATCTTATGGGTTTGCCGTGCAGAAATTCTGCTGTCTCGGCTTTGCCAATCACGGAAAACCCCTTTGGTTTATTCAAATCCGATGCAATTTTGGCCAGAAATTTATTATGCGATAACCCAANAGAACCCGTGACGCCTAATTCACTATGCATTCGGTTTACCAATTTGGCCAACATNACAGCGGGTGGCGCNCCATGTAANTTTTCAGTGCCGCGCAAATCCATAAAGGCTTCATCTAATGAAAGGGGTTCAATTGCTGGCGTCAACTCCTCCATCATTTGACGGATTTGCTGACTGATGTCTGCATAGACAGCCATCCGCGGTTTTATAATCACCGCATCGGGACAAAGCTTGAGTGCCTGAAACATCGGCATAGCGGATTTAACCCCGCGAATACGCGCAATATAACATGCGGTTGACACCACCCCGCGCCGGCCACCGCCAATGATCACCGGTTTATCTGCCAACTCTGGGTTATCGCGTTTTTCCACGCTTGCATAAAAAGCGTCGCAATCCATATGCGCTATAGTCAGATCATAAAGCTCTGGGTGCTGNACGCGCCGCGGCGAGCCGCATTGNGGGCAGCGGTTGCCNCGCTCAAAGGTAAAACAGCAATTTTTACATAAGCAAGCCATGGCGCGCCGTGTACTTTCCAAGGTGTGGCCGTTATTTACAGCACATCAATACAATACAAATCTTGTAACATCATCACTTCATACTTAGCTTTANATTAACACCATGCCCGTAGGGAGGCAAAATTATGGAACCTTTACCAATTTTATATTTTCTTGGCAGCAACGCAGTGATTATCTTGCTNGCTCTGCTGATTNTTATATCGCTCTTTCTGGGTATTCGAATTGTGCCGCAATCCCAAAAATATGTGGTTGAACGTTTTGGTCGGCTGCATTCGGTGCTGGGGCCAGGGTTCAACCTTGTGGTGCCGTTTCTAGATCGGGTNGCGCATAGAATTTCAATCCTTGAGCGCCAGCTTCCCACCGCAGAGCAGGACGCGATTACNACGGATAACGTGTTGGTGAAGGTCGAAACCAGTGTGTTTTACCGTATTACCGAGCCGGAAAAAACCGTCTATCGCATCCGTGATGTNGACGGCGCCATCGCCACAACCGTTGCCGGTATTGTGCGCAGTGAAATCGGCAAAATGGAACTTGATGAAGTGCAATCCAACCGTACTGAGCTGATTGGGAAAATCAGCGAATCAGTGCATGCGATGGTGGATGACTGGGGCATTGAAGTGACCCGCGCGGAAATTCTAGATGTTAATCTGGATGAAGCTACCCGCGCCGCGATGCTGCAACAGCTTAATGCCGAACGTGCGCGGCGTGCACAGGTGACAGAAGCCGAAGGTCAGAAAAGATCGGTNGAACTTGCCGCCGATGCCGAGCTTTATCAATCAGAGCAAACCGCAAAAGCGCGCCGAATTCAGGCCGATGCCGAAGCCTATGCAACCCAAGTGGTGGCCAAGGCAATTGCCGAAAACGGTCTTGAGGCCGCGCAATATCAGGTGGCGCTAAAGCAGGTCGAAGCGCTAACAGCGGTCGGGCAAGGCGCTGGGAGCCAAACGGTCATTGTTCCGGCCAGTGCAATGGATGCGTTTTCGGATGCGTTTAAAATGCTTCGGGGAGGCAAGTGATGTTGTGGTTGCAGGTCTGGTGGGTCTGGGTCAGCTTCGGGTTGGTATTGGGAATTTTGGAAATTTTTCTACCAACCTTTTTCTGTTTGGGGTTTGGCATTGCAGCCATTGTGACCGGCGCATTAATTGNAATGGGACTAAGCGTTGGCTNGGCACAATTGCTTTTGATTTATGCTGTCCTGTCGCTGATAAGCTGGCTTTTGTTGCGTCGTTTCCTTCAGCCAAAATCAGGCTCGGTCAAAACCTTTGATCAAGACATCAACGACTAAGATNTATCGCGCCAACGGTTAACAATCGGATAGCGCCGGTCAAGCCAGAAAGCNCGCGGNCTAAGCCGCGCGCCCGGNGCCGCCTGAAACCTTTTGTATTCACTCATATAAAGCAGATGCTCGATNCTNTTGGCATCNTCTTTGGAATAGCCGGCAGCAACACAGTCCGCGATCGAGCCGTCCTGATCCACCAGAATTTGTAAAATCCCGTCAAGAACAGGATAATCTGGCAGACTGTCACTGTCTTTTTGGTCTGGCCGCAATTCGGCGCTGGGCGGTTTTTCAATAATTGAGGTNGGGATAACAGCGCCCTTGGGTCCTTGCATCCAATCACGATGATTCTCATTCCGCCACCGGCATATTTCAAATACGCGGGTTTTATAAAGGTCTTTGATCGGATTATAACCGCCCGCCATATCGCCATAAATTGTCGCATAGCCAACGGCCACTTCGGATTTATTGCCTGTGGTTAGCAGCATTTCACCAAATTTGTTCGAAAGCGCCATCAAAAGCAAACCGCGCAGGCGCGATTGGAT
>PBSX01000061.1 GCA_002726375.1 Marinovum sp. | reverse complement strand
CCTCATTACCATCACGGCAGGTGAGACAAATTGATAAAACCGACGTTTCGACAACCATTTTGAATCTTACCTAGCCCCGTCTGATTGGTCCAAGACGATTGTTAGTGCATGATAGGCCTTTGGTCCATCGGCATGATGGTTTCGGGCGCTGTTGGACGATAGCCCAATGCACTTTGTGGTCTCTTAGTGTTGTAGTGATGTCTCCATTGTTCGATGATGATTTGTGCTTCCCTCAAGGTGTAGAAGATCTCTGCGTTGAGCTGTTCAACTCGGGAACCAACGCTCAAAAGAAAGTCATCTTTGTTGTACGATAAACTTCAATTTTGGATGATTTGCCCATGCGCCAACTTCATCACGCCACCACTGCAAGCAGCGGCTGTTTTCGTGGTGCAGAGGTTACTCCAGTGACCATAAAGGCATAGAAATGCTGCACAGACGATACTTGTGCAACTGATCAAAATTTGGCAATGGACTACAAAAGATCATAAAAGTTGCACAAAAGAGCTGTCATGAGTGAAAAAAACAAAACTAGCAAAGCGGATGCAAAGCAAACCACTGCAAAAAGTGATGCCACTAAAGCAAGTGCAGAAAACAAGGCACAAGAAACAGCCGGCAAATCTGGAGATGCTACAAAGAAAAGCGACGCTCCCAAATCAGCTTCACAGAGTTCGATTAGCCACTTTTCAAGTGTTTCGACACCACAGTATCGGGCTGGATGGGACAAAATCTTTAACAATTCGCAAGCAGAAGAGCCGACTGCAGAGCAACCAAGCAAATATGAACAGCGAAAGATGTTGGTGTCAGAGCAGTGGAGCAAATATCAAGAGACAAAAAATCCAAAATACTTGGCGGTCATCTGCAGAAATTTACCCTTTTTTGATCATCCAGCAGTTGGTGAAGAAATAGCCAGCTTGCTACTGAAANAATAAAGCAAGCCAACAACTGCAGCAGCGGCTGCTTTTTAGTGCAGTGGTTCCCTAATCGATCCGTAAAAAAGACCCCGCGTAATTGCTGGGTCAGTCCAACAGGGAGGTATGACGCTGAAATGAACATCACATCCTTTATGCGACAGATGTTGATTTTGGATTAGTTTACCAAAACCGCGCTCAATGAATCGGTATAGCTAGCAAGTCGCAATTCAAGAAAGCACCATCTTCGATTTGCTTCTAAGCTTCAAAAAGCAGGGGGGCAAAAATGAGCGGCCCTAGCGGTGTAAGGATGTAAGACGCACAATTATTTTGTAAAAGGTTTGACCAAAAATNGGGAAATATTTTCTGACTTCACATATTCCTTGGCTAGGTTATTCTGCGGCAAAGCATTGGAGACTTTAAATTGAAAGTTCTTAGCATTGTCAGATTTAAACCAAAGCCAAATTTCCTTGAAGACGTTATAGAGGAATTGAAATTACATAATGAAAGATGTCGGCAGCTATTTAATCAGCAGCGTTTCCTTTCAGAGGTTGATGGTGAAGTGTATCTTGTTAAAATTTCTCCCTCAATTGACAAGATTGCCGAAGATCAAGAAGTTTCCCTAACTCATTTAGATAAGATTAGGCCTTGGCTTGAGGAATGGTCGACAGAAGAGCGTCACACGCGGTCAATCTCTGGTATGTTAATAGATGAATAACCTTACGCGCACNTTACTGATAGCTGTCGGGATGACACCCGCTACACAGGGGCTTTAAAAATATAGAAATAAAGACATGCTCTATAGGCGACATTAAAGACCAAATCTATTTTTGGTTTTGCTATTTTTTCGATCCTTAACATGCTTTGCCAACCTAAGATCAGCGCCTATGGTTCCAAACGAGTGTAGGCTGGATAGTGACGCTGCTGTGACAGAGTGGCGCTCTCTTATTTCCTCATAGAACGCACGCTCTCAAGGCTTCTGATGCTTGAGCTGGTTAGGCTGACAGCATCCTTTGAAGCCTAAAAAAGTAATAAATTAACTTTGTACTTTCCATCTTGATTTTACGAAAATGATTAAGCAGGATAAATCAAAGGAATGTTATTAACCACTTAAATTTAGCGTTGGAAATTTAACCAGCGTATTTANATGCGAAAGTAAATTGTAAATATGGATACTGACCTTTCTAAACGCTATCATAATCTTGATTTTTTGCGTGCTTTCGCGTTGCTAACAGGCGTTCTTCTGCACGGGTTATCACTATATTTGGAACCAATTGATGGATCTGAACCAAGACCTTTAGCCGCAATGCTCTNTNTCTGGATTCATTCATGGCGGATGCCGCTATTTATGTTATTGGCAGGNTTTTTTACCTGCCTTAGTTTATCAAAGCGCTCATCNGGAAGTTATACAATCAATAGGGTTTTTAGACTTGGCGCACCCATCNTTTTGCTTTGGTTATTCATTCCAGCGGTTGATGAAACGCAAGCGCAAATGGTTAAATTGCCTGAACTTTTATCATGGCTTATATCTGGACAGCCTTTTACACTTCGCCTTGATCATCTTTGGTTTCTTTACTANCTGTTAATTTTTTATCTAATTACCTTTGTGATAACATTGCTTGCACCAAAGGGTTTCGCACGAATTACAAAGATAAAGTTAAGCTATGGTCTCATTTTTGGCTTCTGGCTTCCCATATTAATTCTGCTAACTCCTTTAGCTCGTCCGNCTGGGGGTATATTTGCNGAAATCCCTTTAATATTCGGAGANTTAAAATTTGGCTCACTGCTATTTATGCTCGTGTTTTTCGTGATTGGGATGCAATTATTCTATAGCCAAGCATTTATTGAAAACATTCAAAAAACAAAATTTTTCGCTCCATCTCTCGGAGTATTTAGTTTTGTGCCAGTGGCCTTGATGGCTTGGGGAATTATGAAAGATGAACCATTTGCGTTCTCTGGTAACTTAGAAATGTGGATTGTGAACGGTTTTTCGGCATTGGCTACTGTGATGCTTGTGCTCGCTTTGATTGGCTTTGCAACCAGGATGATCACATCTGGTGGTGCACTGCTTTCACTGTTAGTACGACTATCCTATCCAGTTTATGCATTTCATCTTGTATTCGTCTATTACATTGGCGCAACGTTAATATTGGCAGGCTATAGCTCTATATTTGTAATCATTGCTAGCTGTCTCGCCGGACTAATCGGCTCATTGCTAATTTACTACGTGTTTATATATNACACGCCACTCGATTGGGTTTTTAATGGGTACAAAAACTCCAAATTCAAAGTGAGTTCGAGCGGATTGAAGAAAATTACTCAGCACTTCTAAAGGGCCTGATATGCGTTATATTTAAATCTTTGTCCTCTTGTTTCATGATAGCTCGACAGTTTTTGACCCAATTGAGTTCCNTTTTAACAAAACTGAAAATCTGAATTCCATTTTAAAAACAGTTTTGCTACCTTCTCAAAATGTTTGAATAATGGCCATCTCGTTCTGGTAAAGTAGTACAATCGAGATTATGGCGGACAAGACACCCCTAAATTAATCCTCCTAATCCAATGCCTTCCTTTAAAGTCTCGTCCAATTGCGAAAGCAAAAAATCAGCTGCTGGCGCATCAATGGTCAGAGGGGGACGAATTTTTAAGACATTCTCATGCGGCCCCTCAGTTCCTAAAAGCACACGCTTGTTCCGCATTCGTTCGATGACAAAGCCTGCCAATTCCGACGCCGGTATCTTTGACGTTTTGTCTTTAACCAATTCCAAACCCAAGAAGAGCCCGCGCCCACGCACATCCCCGACAACATCATACTTTTCTTTCAATAATTCCATGCCATCAAGCAGCCGTTTGCCAACAATTTCTGCATTTTGGGACAGATTTTCTTGGTCAACAATATCGAGAACTTCTTTTCCTATACGGCAAGACAGGGTCGAGGCCCCAAAGGTCGAAAAAAATTCAATGCCATTGTCAAAGCTCGCTGCAATCTCAGGCGTTGTGATAACTGCCCCTATGGGATGTCCGTTTCCAAGAGGTTTTCCTAAAACGATAATATCTGGAACAACACCTTGCTCTTCAAAAGCAAAGTAGTTTTCTCCTAAACGGCCAAGACCAGTTTGAACTTCATCTGCGATACAGACGCCNCCTTCAGCTTTGACGCGGCTGTACACAGCCTTAAGATATCCTTTAGGGGGAATGATCTGTCCCCCAACACTCGGAAAGGTCTCAGCAATGAAGCAGGCCAGCCGGCCGCCGCGCCTACGAATATTATCCAGAGCCGCATCCGTCAGCGCAGCGAATTTTTCGCCTGCTAGGGGATCATTTCGCAAAAATGCGCCTTGATAATCATCTGGGGATGCAATTATCTCGACCCAATCGGGCTTACCTACTCCATTTTTACGATTGAATTTATAGGGCGAGATATCAATCGTGCCATTAGTATTGCCATGATATGCCTCGTCTAGGACGATTGTGTCTTTGCCACCTGAATGTGCACGAGCCAATCTAAACGCTAGTTCATTGGCTTCCGAGCCAGAATTTACAAAAAAACAAACCGATAAATTGTCGGGTGTTCTTTGCGTTAGTTTTTCAGCAAAGGCAATCTGCGCGGGATGAAGATAGCGCGTGTTAGAATTCACTCTGGCCAACTGATCCTGGGCCACATTCCTGATACGCGGATGCGCATGCCCTACGTGGGGCACATTGTTATAGGCATCTAGAAAGGGCTGGCCATCCTGATCGAATAGAAAATGTTTCCAGCCGCGCACAAAAGTAAGAGGCGCTTCATAACTAAGCTTCAAGTTTTGGGCAAACTTGGTTTTACGCTTTTCTAAAAGTTGAGCCTCATCGATCCTTTGATAAGACACTTGCTCATTCGANAGGTTCATAAGTGCTGCTGGGTTTGGAAAAACTCTACTCCAGAAGAAAAGTTCAACCGGATCGACAACACCTGGCCAATCTTGGCTCAACCCATCGGTCAAAAGCGCCAATTGAAAGTGAAGATGGGGGCTCCATCCTCCGTTGTGGGTTTGGTCACCTAATCTCGCAAAGCACTCACCCGCCGGAATTTCGCTTCCAGCATCTAGGTGCTTGATGCTACTGGGATCAAGATGTCCATATAAAGTGAAAAATTCGTCGTTTTCAGGAGTGACATGTGACAGGATAACCATACCACCATAATCAAGATGTCCTTCCCTATTTTCGACGCATAGAACCTTGGCTGCGAGGGGGGCATTTACTGCAGTTCCTGCTTTAACAAAGACATCCACACCAATATGAACAGTTCTCCTTCCATTTGGTATATGATGGCCAAGCATGAACGAAGGCGCCGTATAGATTAGACGCGGCTCGCCATATCCTCCTATAGAGATCGCATCACTTTGGTCTGCAAATCCAATTTGTGCTGCCTCTTTACTGGTTATGCTAAATGGATTTTGTGGAATATTGGATTGATCAACAGAAGCACAAGCCACTTCCGCAGACTCAAGATCACAATCCAAAACAGGAGCAAATTTCCCATTTTCTCTGGCAATAAAATCTGAAACCCGCGCCGCAGTTTTAGTAACTGGATACCCACAGGCAACACGCAGGCGCGCTTCGATCAGGTTGGGGTCAATCATGGCATTTTCTAAAAAGTCCCAAGCCGGCGCTTGGGTGATAGTAATATAAGGGTCGTTTGGATTTTTCGCGCCCTCTAAAGTTGAATTTACGACTGATACGGCCAAGCGCATTAACGCCGCAGGATACGCAAGTGCAATTTCTTCTTCGGACAGAGGCCGCTTACTATTATAGCCTTTTATGAGGCCCGCAAAACTTGTCATTGGACGAATTGTATCAAGCAGGCAATAGGCACCACCGATAGAAAAATCGATTATTGCAGGCCCTTTCGCCATATCACCAAAATCAATCAAACCGGAAATTGAGAAATGGTCCGGTTTATGAGTCTGCACAAGAACATTGTAGTCGTTAAAATCATTGTGCAAAGCTTGAATTGGTAAGGCATGTAGTTGTGGAAGAAGGCTAGAAAACTGATCACATATCGATTTAATCAGCGACCTTCTTTTCAGATCTTTAATTGCGTCAAGGTGCTCATAAATCCAAAGGCCATTTAAAAGATTCCACTTGTGCGAACTTCCCAAGTTAGGATGATCAAAATCTTCCAAACATTTATCAATGCGGGCCATATAGCTTCCAAATTCCTCAAGAAGCGCNACAGGCTTTTCTTTTATTGTTGCTAGTGCGCCGCCCTCAAGCCGAGATTGTGCCCAAACAAGCCGCTGGTTTTCCATCACAATGAACCGGTTTTCTGTGAACCTATANACATNNGGAATAGGTAAAGCTTCGTCGCTTTCTTTGAGATGAAGTAATGCCTTGATTTGCATATCGATAAACGAGTGTTCACAATCCGGACGCATTACCTTTAAAATGCAAGACTGCGTATCCCAAGTTGCAAGAAAGTTTAGATCATATTCTCCTGCGAGTGGCTTTAAATTCGCCGAAGCACCGAAAAGACGTTGCGCGATATTTTCCCAATCCTCCATAGTTTGCGCCTTACCCTAACTAAGCTTGCGTTTGTAAACCGTGCAGCAAACGTAACGGTCTAAAATTAAATGAAATTTCACAACCGAAAACCATGCTTCTTTCGTATTTCATCACGAGGAATTTAATTTCATGGAAATGATATACAACCCCAAACAAAGAAGGTTCAAGCCGATCTTTCCCTTTTGAAGTGGCCTGCCCTTATAAAAACAGACATCCGGATTTCCGTTAAATTTGGCTTTCTTCGGCAGCACAGGATCACAAGTTCAACTTGATTGAGTTCCTCTTTGACTTAGTTTATGCGCCTTTCCTAAAATTTTTGTATTCCCTTTTTAGGGTTTTTTACTTCTTGTCTGTGATATCGGCACAATTGCGAAGCTTAATTTTAATTCCGAGCAGCTCTCTCGGATCGAGGAATTAACTACGCCGAAGCTCGGCCATTCGTTTAAGAATATCTATACCCTGCATGTTCCAAAAATGCAGAAGGTCGATGAAAATCCAGTTTTCGGTGAGCTTATCACCGTCGCGGCGATACATATCAATCACGCGCATATCGCCGGGGGTTTCGCTTGCCGGCATGCCCATAAACCCGCCAGTTGGGATCAGGGTTAAGTTGGGCCAACCGAAAAAGCCACCAAAATGTCCTTCGGCAACACGGCATAAATGGCCATTAAACGTCCGGTTTTTAAACCCTGCGCGAAACGGACCAGAATGCTGCTGGGCGTAGCGTTCAATCGTATAGGTGGCGCCGATACCTGCTGGGCCCCACCAAAGCATATCCTCGTTCCAACTGCGACGGAGCTCATCCACCAACGGTTCTTCTTCGCCATTGCGCCATGTTTTGATGTCACTGATCATAAATTCAATCGCATCTTTTGTTCGTTCGCCTTCGACCGGGTCTTGGGGGTCAAACAGCAACCCATCATGGTTCATCGGACCAGGCTGTACCAAATGTGCTGCGGTTTGTGGTGGAAACGGCCGCAACCCTGCCTGCATCATCAAATGCGGTATATCGAAGAACATAGCAGCTTCAGTGATCATTCCGTTCTCGACTTTGCTAAACTCGCAATAGCGCAATAGTGCCATTTTACCCGTGGGCGGAATGCCCAGCCAAGCTTCATCGAAAAGCCCCATAAGATGCCCCATGGAGACAACCCAAACCCCTTCATGCCCGGTAAGTTCATTTTCCCCTGCCATGAAAATATCCATCCGGCGTTGCAAATGCGCAAGGCTGCGGCGTAAAGGCTCCCAGAAATGCGCACCAACTTCGGCGCATCCGCGAATCTCATTAAAAGGGTGAAAACCGCGCCACAGCAGATCAGGTGCACAAAATTGTCCCATAATGCGATCTATATGGCCCGGCTCCGCACAATCCAACGCGCGATAGAATTCTCTTACAAGATGCTTTTCTGATTGAAAGGTCATACTCATTTTCCATTGTTCCACAGATGCTTAAAGCTCTTTCATTGCTCGAATCCTAGCACCGACATCGCAATCCCGTAAACATAATTTTGCATACGTATGCAAAATTCCCTTGCGTAAACTAATTTTCTCTACCAAGTTAATTCCGCACACGTATGCAAAGCCTGACTTAGGGAGTCCAAATGGCAGAAATTCAACTGCGCAATGTTGGAAAGCGTTGGGGGTCATTTGTGGCCGTAGATAATTTTGAGCTTACCATCGCAGACCGCGAGTTTCTAGTGCTGTTAGGGCCCTCCGGCTGCGGCAAGACAACAACAATGCGCATGATTGCTGGACTAGAAGATGTCACCGAGGGTGAGATACTCATCGATGGCAAAGTCATCAATGATCGCGAGCCAAAAGATCGTGATGTCGCCATGGTTTTTCAAAGCTACGCGCTGTACCCCAATATGAATGTCTACGAAAATATCCGGTTCCCACTCAAAGTTCGCGGCATTGATCGTAGCAGCCACGATGCCAAAGTGCGCCGCGCCGCACAGATGGTAGAACTGGGCGATTTGCTGCACCGCAAGCCAGCAGAGCTTTCGGGTGGCCAGCGCCAAAGAGTGGCGCTTGCACGTGCGATCGTCCGCGAGCCAAATGTATTTTTGATGGACGAGCCACTGTCAAATTTGGATGCAAAGCTACGGGTTTCAACCCGTGCGCAGATCAAGAACCTAAGCCATGAGTTGGCAGTCACTACAATCTATGTCACCCACGATCAAATTGAGGCCATGACTTTAGCAGACCGAGTGGTTGTCATGGAAAAAGGTGTTGTTCAACAAGTTGGGTCCCCAACCGAGATTTATGACAGACCTGCAAATACATTTGTAGCCGGTTTCATTGGCTCACCAGCCATGAACCTGCTCGACGGTGAAATTTCGAAAGGTGTGTTTTCAGCGGAAAATGTTTGTATAACCGGACTCAATGCGCCTGATGGAAAATCCACGCTTGGGTTCCGGGCAGAAGATGCCAAAGTAACGGATAGCGGCGGTCAGATTTCCGCACCGATATACACATTGGAGCTTTTGGGCGACGCAACTATGGTCACCGTACGGATCGGCAGTGTGATTGTAAGTGTAAAGGCCGACAAAAGCTTCCGCACTGACATAGGAAGTACTGTTTCCATTCATGTGCCATCTCATAATTGCCACTTGTTCGACGCAACAACAGGAGGCGCTATCAGGGTCGATTGACCCTCAACTAATCACCCACAAGCGGGTGTAAATTCTCAAGACTATTCCAACCAAACAAGGAGAAAATTATGTACTTTAAATCAATGACTCTAGCCGGTTCTATGGCACTGCTCTCAAGCGCAGCGTTTGCCGGTTGTGGTATTTCAGGTGGGAATGTTAGCATTCTTTCCAACGATTTTGCCGCGATTAATGCTGTTACTGCTGCAGCAGCAGAATGCGCCGGAGATGGTGTGGAAGTTGCTATAAACGCAACCACTGAGCACCGTGATCTTCAGGTTGCAGCTCTGTCTGCCAATCCAGCCCAATATACCAGTGCAGTTATTTCAAACGGCTCGATCGTGCCTTTGTTGAACGAAGGCTTGGTACGGCCGTTGGACGACCTTGTTGCAAAACATGGTGGCGGTCTTAACCAAAATCAGCTGATCACCATGGACGGTAAAATCATGGCTATCGCCTTCATGGCGAATGCACAGCACCTTTTCTATCGCTCTGATATTTTAGAGCAGGCCGGTGTCGATGTTCCGACCACATATGAAGATGTATTGAATGCTGCAGCAGCAATCCGTGATCAAGGAATTATGGAGCACCCGGTTGCACTTAATACCAAAACCGGATGGAACCTTGGTGAAGAATTCGTCAACATGTACATGGGTACCGGTGCTGCGATGTTTAATCCCGGCACGGCTGAAGTTGCGATCAATAACGACCACGGCGTTGCAACGCTTAATATGTTGAAAGCACTTACTGAGTATTCCAATCCAGACTTCTTGACCTTTGATTCTAACGCAACAGCCGCACTATGGGAAGCCGGTGGAATCGCCATGGCGACTTTGTGGGGGTCTCGTGGAGCGCCTATTCTGGATGATGAAGGCTCAACCAAAGCTATCACAAGCACAACGGTTCTGGCCGCAGCGCCAACCTGGGGCGGGGGTTCGACACCAGCTTCTACGCTTTGGTGGGATGGATTCACCATTGCCAAAAACGCCTCTGATGCGGATGCAGAAGCGACCTTTATTGCTATGGTTAATGGGATCTCTAGTGATATGGTAAAGGCCAATAATGACCTCGCACCATGGCTTATTGAGGGGTATGTTCCCGGCGCAAGTGCAGCAGGTGTTGCCGCGACTGCCGCTGGTGGGGCAAACCCATATCCTATGCTGCCGTTTATGGGAACATTGCATGGAGCATTGGGCGCTGAGCTTTCTGATTTCCTTCAAGGGAACGAGTCAGCTGAGCAAGCTCTCGCAGATGTAGAGGCCGCTTACACGACAGCTGCCAAAGAAAAAGGCTTCTTGAACTAATAAGACAGCAGAAAAGGGGTGCAATAGTGCCCCTTTTTAATTCCTTTTCATGAACCTTAAGCAACATTAGGAATATAACTATGCGGCACCGCGCATTTTTTTGGTTCATCCTACCATCGCTAACCGCGATGATTCTACTTATTGCCCTGCCAATTCTTTCGGTGTTTGTGCAATCACTTTTTGTAGAGCACGAGCAGGTTTTAAAAGTAACCAAAAATTGCACCCCGTTCGGTTGCAAGGAAGAGATAACCGTTGATTTTGAAGCGACTCAGGCACTAGCCAAAGAAGCACCACTGGGGCAATTCAACGGATTTGCAACCTATGCGAACCGCAGCCATTTGGCCTTTTCCGAGTTTAAAACCGCGTGGCAGGCCGCGGACGGATTGAGAACATTCTTTAACAGCTTAATGAATTTGCCGTTCTATAAGGCACTGGCTTTTACGCTGTCCTATACGTTTATCGTAACTCCTTTTGTGATCGTTCTTGGGTTGGCAATCGCGCTTGGCGTAAATGCTCTGCCAAAAGCGATCAAAGGGCCAACAATTTTTGTGTCGCTTTTGCCAATGATCGTTACCCCGCTGATTGGGTCGCTGATCCTATTTTGGATGATAGATGCCGAAGGCATTATCGGAGCAACCATGCAAATTATTTTCGAGAACCCTGATTTATCCCTGAAAGCCTCTCCAACACTCACTTGGATTACGCTTTTTATCTACGGCATTTGGCATTCAGCACCCTTTAGTTTCATTGTATTTTATGCCGGACTACAAACCGTTCCAGAAGAAACCCTTGAGGCAGCTATGATTGACGGAGCCAGCCGATGGCAACGCGTTCGCTATGTTGTCGTACCCTACATCGCACCTTTGGTGACATTTATCCTTTTAATGCAGCTGATGGATAATTTCCGTGTGTTTGAGCCTATTGTTGGGTTCTCTGCCCAGGCCAATGCGACCTCTTTAAGTTGGATCATTTACAATGATTTACGCGGGCAGGATATCCAAATGTTTGGATCAGCCGCGGCGACCTCAATGCTGACGATATTCGGCGTTGCCGTCCTGCTCACCCCTGTTCTGATCCGCACCTGGCAACAATTTAACAGAAAAGTGGTTTAGGACCGAATATGGCAGCAGCATCACAGAAACGTTCACCAAGTCTAATCCTGTTCTTAAACGGTTTTGTAGGGCTTTGGTTAATGATCGCAGCTGGTCCCTTTTTGTGGACGCTCTGGGGGTCCTTCAAGGTTGAGGGCGATTTTTTCTCAAAGGCCGACTGGACCTATGCGCTGTATGGAATTCGCACGATAGCTGAAACCGGCAGCGTATTTACCGAAAATGGTTATCACGGCGCATGGATCCAAGAAGAGTTTTGGCGCGCGGCGCTTAACACGGGCATCGTTGTGGCGTCGACAGTTGTCATATCTTTAACACTGGGAACCCTGGGAGGCTATGCTTTAGCCCGATCTGGGTACCGTTACGCCTTTTGGCTATTGATGGCCGCTTTGGTCTTTCGGGCAATGCCTCATATCACTCTGGTCTCTGGCTATTTACTGCCTTTTTTTGAATGGAACATTTGGGGGCATCTGCCCACGACCATTATCGTATTGGTCGCTATAAATCAGCCCTTTACGCTGTGGATGCTGCATTCATTTTTCCTAAATATCCCGAAAGACATGGACGAAAGCGCAATGGTGGATGGCTGCACCCGGTTTCAGGCTTTTTGGCATGTTATTATTCCAGTAATGTGGCCAGGGGTGATCACCACCGGTCTATTTTCCTTTTTGCTTGCCTATAATGACTTTGCTGTGACCGCGATGTTGCTCAGCCAGGAAAATCAAACAATGGTCCCAAAAATTGCAAGCTTTCTTGGCTCAACCTTTGATGCGGGAAACATCATGTTTGCAGTGGCTGCCGTGGTCTCTGCCATGGTGCCACTATTTTTCCTTGTGCTGTTTTTCCAACGCCAAATTGTATCAGGGCTTACTCAGGGTGCGGTGAAAGGATGAGGTCTATATTTTTCTGTCACAACATACCAATCCATCAGCGCACTGGTTTATGCCAGCCATCCGTTAAAGCGGAGCTGTCATGATCGGATCACGCCCAGAACAGGCCGTTCTGTCACGTGGCACGGACCTGTCAAAGACGGATGAAACCCGCGCTGTGATCGAGGGTATGGTCGATGGCCTTAACGACCACCGGATCGAAAATATTGGGGAATTCTTTGCCCAGAGCTTCCGCTGGATGGGCAATGCGGGCTGCGGCACCAAAAACGGCTTGAAAGAATTTCAGGAAAATTGGCAAAAGCCGTTTCAAGCGGCGTTTTCCGATAAGGTCTGCGTTGATGAGGCCCGTGTCTACATGGGCGAGTGGGCGGCCGCTTTTGGCCGTCAGGAAGCCGTCCATTCGGGTGAATTTATGGGCGTTGCAGCAAGCGGGAAGAAAGTAGAAATCCGCTATATGGACTTCTGGAAAGTGGAAAACGGCAAGATAACCGATAATTGGGTCATGGTCGATTTTCCTCATGTTCTCGCACAGCTAGGGCATGATGTGTTTAACGGTGAGGGCTGGGAAGCGTTTGATCTCGGCAAACGAACACCCCCGCAACCGGGTAAGTAAGGAAAGAGCAATGGCAATAGAGATTTTAAAGCAGTCTAAGTCCGACAGTGAAATAGCCCAAGAAGATGCAAAAGTGCGTAGCGTGGTAGAGGCTACACTTGAGGATGTCGAGGCACGCGGCGACATTGCGGTGCGGGCTCTTTCAGAAAAGTTTGATGGCTATAGCCCCGATAGTTTTCACTTGTCACCAAGCGAGATTGAGGCAGCGATACAAAAAGTATCAGCCAGCGACATGCAGGACATTAAATTTGCCCAGGATCAGATTCGCCGGTTTGCACAGGCCCAGCGGGCCAGCATGCAGGATATTGAGGTGGAAACACTGCCCGGCGTGATCCTTGGTCATCGTAATATTCCAGTGCAGTCGGTCGGTTGTTATGTTCCGGGCGGCAAATTTCCCATGGTGGCTTCGGCGCATATGTCGGTTTTAACCGCATCGGTGGCTGGCGTGCCGCGGATCATTGCATCAGCGCCGCCTGTGGACGGCGCCCCCCACCCCGCCATTGTGGCCGCAATGCATTTAGGCGGAGCGCATGAAATTTACGTCATAGGCGGCATCCAAGCCGTGGCCGCCATGGCTTTAGGCACTGAAACCATTGATCCGGTGCATATGCTTGTGGGGCCAGGCAATGCCTTTGTCGCCGAGGCAAAGCGACAGCTTTACGGACGCGTCGGGATCGACCTCTTCGCTGGTCCAACCGAGACCATGGTCATCGCGGATGAAACAGTTGATGCCGAGCTCTGCGCTACCGATCTGTTGGGACAGGCAGAACACGGCTATAACTCGCCCGCCTGCCTGATTACCAACTCACGCCGGCTTGCAACAGAAACACTGGCCGAAGTTGACCGCCTGCTGGATATATTGCCGACCGCGGAAACTGCCAGCGTAAGCTGGCGTGATTATGGCGATGTGATCCTGTGTGATACCCATGAGGAAATGCTCAAGGTGGCCAATGACATGGCTTATGAGCACGTACAGATCATGACAGATCGGGATGCATGGTATCTTGAAAATATGCACAGCTACGGGGCGCTGTTCCTTGGGCCGCGGACCAATGTGGCCAATGGCGATAAAGTTATTGGCACCAACCATACGCTTCCCACCAAAAAAGCTGGCCGCTATACGGGCGGTCTTTGGGTCGGCAAGTTTCTTAAAACCCATAGTTATCAAAGAATTGATAGCGATGAAGCTGCAACAAAAATTGGCAAATATGGCAGCCGGCTGTGTATGCTGGAAGGCTTTGTCGGTCATGCCGAGCAGTGTAATATTCGGGTGCGCAGGTATGGCGGCAAGAACGTGGCCTATGGAGCCGCCGCCGAATGAGTAAAGTGAGCGTCTCACAGCAACTTAAATCACTGCTATTGCCTCTACGCAAAGCCACGGCCGATTTTTCAGAGGTCCCTGTTCGCAGCGCTCTATCCGAACTTTGCTCGGCAGATGTCAAAATCCGCATGTGTCATCCGTTTGGCGAAATGTCTGGCCCAGACGCGTTTTATAAAACTGTCTATGCGCCCCTGCTGAAAGCCATGCCTGATCTGGAGCGGCGCGAGCTTATCGTTTTGGCTGGTACGACGCCGCAGGGCGAGGACTGGCTCGGCGCCATGGGCAATTATATGGGAACGTTTCTGGCCCCCTTCCTTGATATTCCGCCCAATGCGCATCTGGCACATATGCGCTATCATGAGTTTTTTCGTATCGCCAATGGCAAGGTGACAGAGATTCACTTGATCTGGGATATTCCCGAATTGATGATGCTGGCCAATGCCTGGCCCATGGCACCACAACTTGGCGCCTATTTATGCACGCCAGGACCAATGACAGGTGATGGGCTGACGGCCTATGGGGACGGCACCGCAAGCCTTGAGCGCATCAAGGATATGGAGTCTGCGCTGTGCCGTTATCCAGAAAATCCAGACCCTAAAGTTATGCAACTTGATAAATTTTGGCATCCGCGCTTTAACTGGTATGGACCGGCTGGTATCGGCACAGGGCGCGGTATTGCCGGATTTCGACATTGGCATCAAATCCCCTTCTTGCGGGCTATGCCGGATAGAAAAGTAGACCCGGCCGGTGATCGGTATGCAGCAGAAGAGATGTATGATTTGCTATCTCATTATATTGCCGAAGGGGATTATGTTTGCGAAACGGGCTGGCCCAATATGCGGATGAAATTAACCCATGATGGGTGGATGGGCATTGCCCCCGCCGGCACCGAGATTACCTTGCGCAGCCTTGATTTCTGGCGGCTGGAAAAGGGCTGCATTCGAGAGAACTGGGTACAAATTGACGTCCTGAATACCTTTGCCCAGCTTGGTGTAGACGTTTTGGCGCGTATGCGCGAGTTCAACAAAGCCAGATCGCCTGACCCCTTATCACTGAGTGAAGGTTTGTCATGATTTTGCCGCGCACGCCCTCGTTTGATTTATCACAAAAACGCGCTTTGGTGACGGGGGCTTCATCCGGCATAGGTTTGGCCTGCGCTGCGGCGCTGGCAGAATATGGCGCAGAGGTTACTCTTGCGGCACGGCGCGGTGACTTGCTCAAAGATCTTGCCGCTAAGCTGGCAGCCGAGGGGCGCAAAGCGCAGGTGCTTGAACTTGATGTGACCGATATTGAAGCAACAGCGGCAGCAGTTGCCGAAAATGGACCTTTTGATATTTTGGTCAACTCTGCCGGTCTGGCAAGGCATAGCAAAGCCAGTGAGACTGTAGCAGGCGATTTTGACGCCGTGTCAAACCTAAACATTCGCGGCGCATATTTTTTAACCCAAGCGGTGGCCAAAGGATTGCTGGCAGCCGGGCTGCCGGGAAGCTTGATCAACATTTCAAGTCAAATGGCCCATGTGGGCGGGCCAGAACGCGCGGTTTACTGCGCCACCAAACACGCGGTGGAAGGTTTTACCAAAGCGTTCGCCATCGAATGGGGCAAAGCCAATATCCGCGTCAACACCATATGCCCCACCTTCATCCTGACCGATCTGACAAAGGCGACTTTTGAGCAATCGGACAAACGGGCCTGGATTGAAAACAAGATCAAACTAGGCCGCGTGGGAGAAGTCAAAGATATCATGGGCGCAGTGGTCTACCTTGCCTCTGATGCCGCGGCTCTGGTCACCGGATCGGCCCTTATGATTGACGGCGGATGGACAGCAGAATGAGCAATGCGCGGATCACATCGGCCGAGGTTGCCCTACGCGCAGGCGTGTCCCAATCAGCCGTAAGCCGTGTCTTTACCCCCGGTGCATCCGCGTCGCCGAGCACTGTAGAACGTGTCAAAAAAGCAGCGAACGAGCTTGGCTATAGGCCCAATTCACTGGCCCGCGCCATGGTATCCGGCAAAAGCCGGATCATCGGCTTGGTGGTGGCTTACCTTGAAAATCAATTTTATCCCGAAGCACTTGAGCGGCTTTCAAACAGTCTTCAGGAACAGGGTTATCACGTGCTGATGTTTATGGCAGCGCAGACCGCTGGTGATATTGACAACGTGGTTGAGGAAATCCTCGACTATCAGGTGGATGGCATAATTGCCGCTTCGGTTGCCTTATCATCCGAACTTTCCGAACGCTGCCGCGCCGCCGGCGTACCTATGGTGCTTTTCAACCGTTCACAAGATGTCCCCACAATGTCCGCCGTAACATCGGATAACTTTGCCGGCGGCCGCAAAGTGGCTGAATTTCTAATTGCAGGGGGTCACAGAAAGATCGGATTTTGCGCTGGCTGGGAAGGTGCGTCAACCCAGCGCGACCGCGAAGCCGGGTTCTTGGCCGCGCTTGAGGATGCAGGCGCCAAACTGCACTGCCGCGAAGTGGGCAATTTCAAAATGGAAGAGGCCCGTGAAGCCACGCGGCGGATGTTTGCCTCAGACCCGCCAGATGCAGTTTTCGTCGCCAATGACCACATGGCGATCGCGGTGATGGATACGCTTCGGTCTGAATTGGGTTTGAATGTACCCGATGATGTCTCGGTTGTGGGCTACGATGATGTGCCTGCCGCAGCGTGGCCAGCGTTTGATTTGACCACGGTGCGACAGTCGGTCAACCGAATGGTGGCAGAAACGGTTAATATCTTATTGGGTCAAATTGCGGATGCCAGCACGCAGCCGCGCAAGGTTAAAATTGACGGGCCGTTGATCGTTCGCGGATCGGCCCGGGTACCAGAAGGATGGAAAAGATGAAAGGATTTTCACAGCAGTGGAGCGATCTGCCCGATTACATTCTCGGCATTACCCACGAAATATGGGAAAACCGTGGGATTGGAACATTAAACCACTATTACAGTGACCATATTCCGATGCGTTTTCCTGAGGGTATTTCGATT
>PBSX01000009.1 GCA_002726375.1 Marinovum sp. | reverse complement strand
ACCCTTACGAGCTCACGCAATTTCTAATGGTTTCTCTAAAAGATACCCGCGTGATTGTGGAACATTCAGAGCAGCCATCTTTTGAAGCTGAAATTGATACCCCTTGGGGCTTGAAATGTCTGCGATAACCATACGCTCGGTCATACCCGAGGATGCCAAGGCAATTGCCGCACTGTGGAACCCGATGATCCGCGATAGCGCTGTCACCTTTACCTCTAGGCAAAAAACAATATCCGAGCTCGCGCAGCAGATCAAGGATTGCAACCGCGAAGGGAAAGGATTTTTTTTGGCCGAGGACAGTCAAGGCGTAATGGGGTTCTGCACCTATTTTCAATTTCGCGGTGGCCCGGGATATTCGCGCACCATGGAGCATTCGATTATTTTGGGTGAGCGGGCGCGGGGCCGCGGTCTTGGGCGGCAACTGATGCAAACTCTTATGAGTCATGCCCGCGCAGCCGGGGTGCACACGCTTTGGGCCGGGGTGAGTGGGGAAAATCCCTCGGGTATCGCATTCCATAAATCGCTTGGCTTTTCACAGGTGGCGGTTCTGCCGCAGGTGGGATATAAATTTGATCGCTGGATGGATTTAGTTCTTTTGCAGAAATTTCTCTGATTGCACGCTGACAATCGCATGAGATCAGTTTAAACTCATCAAATGTCAATTTGGACACGCATATCACAAGCCATTGAAGCACTTACAAAAGGCGAAGCTCTTTCAGCAGTGTTTGACCGCTTGCGCACCCCGCCCGAACATTCTGTTGGTTTCACTATTGCGGTCATTGCCTTAGGCGCAAAAATGGCCAAAGCCGATGGGTTGGTGACCAGAGATGAAGTCACGGCATTTCGACAGGTCTTTTACATTCCAAAGTCACAAATGACCCAAGCTGCCCGAGTGTTTGATTTAGCGCGTCAGGATGTTTCTGGCTATGAATTTTACGCTCGAAGGATCAGTGTAATGTTTGGCCGTGGTAATCAGATCTTGAAAGATTTGCTGGATGGACTTTTCCATATTGCAACCGTTGACGGGCATTATCATCCCAGTGAAAATGTATTTTTGGAAACTGTTGCGGAAATATTTGGCCTTACCAACCGCGAATTTCGAATGCTGCGTGCACGGTATGTGACGGATGAAGTTCCCGATCCATATATAGTTTTAGGGGTCAGCCCGGACGATAGTTTTGAAACAATTAAATCGGTTTGGTGGAACTTGGCGCGCGAAAGCCATCCAGATCAAATGATTGCCCGCGGCGTCCCGGAAGAGGCGGTGAAACTTGCTGAGCGACGTATGAGCCAGATCAATCACGCCTTTGATGAAATTGTTGCGGAGCGGGGTTAACTCGACTGATGATTTTATAAGACCGTCACATAGTGGGTGCGATTCGCCCCTTCATTCGTTCAAGACACTTTTAAATTGATTGCTCTCATCGCGCGACAGGGAAGGGTTGATGTAATTTAATCACAGAAACAGCAAGATAGTGGATCAATAGCCGAATTTGAAATGGATTGTTTCGCTACTGTTATGGGTCAACGCCATCCACTTGATTTGATATACCTATAAGGGTATATTTTAGTTCTTAAGTATATTTTGTTTATAGTATTGAGAGAAATCATGCTTGGCTTACTGATGTTGCTTCCCATCGCCATTGGCTGGGCNGTGGTCGAAAATTCTGGTCTTTTTGGGGAAGGCGAAGAAGAATCCGCTAACAATACAGCAGAACCCGGAACCAATGGTGATGATAGTATCACCGGTTTTGAAGGTCGGGATATCATCACTGGTTTAGAGGGTAATGATACCATTAATGCGAATGCTGGAAACGATCAAATTGATGGCGGCANTGGCAANGACNTGATTNNTGGTGGAGATGGGAATGATGNGATCATTGGTGCAGANGGCAGCGACACACTGCGGGGTGGAAGTTTAAANGATACCANCANTGGNGGGTTGGATGATGACCAGATTTGGGGCGATGATGGAGAGGATATTCTAAACGGAAATGAAGGAGCCGATAAAATTTTCGGCGGTTCAGGGCACGACGGTATCACCGGAGGCGGTGATGATGATATCATCGAAGNTGGGATAGGGCAGGACACGATTAACGGAGATCATGGTGAAGACGTACTGCGCGGCGGCCTGTCGAATGATTTTATATCAGGTGGCTTGGATGATGATACGCTCTGGGGCGACGATGGCAGTGACAAATTATTCGGAGGTGATGGCAATGACAGCCTCTCAGGTGGTTTGAAACATGATAACCTGTTTGGTGGCGATGGAAATGACACTCTAAAAGGCGGCACTGACGGTGACTATCTTTCGGGTGGAAAAGGCATTGATAGTTTGTCTGGCGACGAGGGCAATGACAAATTATACGGCGACGAAGGTGCGGACACTATTCAGGGCGGTGATGGCAATGATGACATTTACGGCGGCGCAGACAANGATAGTATTACGGGTGNCAAAGGCAGCGATACCATCAAAGGTGGATCGGGCGCGGATACCATCAACGGCGGGACTTTAGAGGATAATATTTTTGGAGATGACGGAGACGACATTCTGCAAGGCGATGGCGGCAATGATAAGCTGACTGGCGGGGCAGGGGTAGACCAACTTTTCGGCGGCGCGGGGTCGGACAACCTAGTGGTTGATAGCGAAGATACAGCGACGGGTGGAGCCGGAAATGATGTGTTTGAGGTGATCGTGGATGGAACAAGCGGTGCGGCGCAAATCCTCGATTTTACCAAAGGCGAAGACCAGATTGAAATTCAATATCCTCACAGTGGTAAGGACCCTGTCCAGACTTTGGAAGTGGTCCCAAAAGACGGCGCGCCATCTGATCTTTCAATCAAGCTTACAATTACGATTGAAGCAAACGAGGCCACAGGGACCGCGGGCTCAGAAATTACAAAAGAGGTTGCCGTCATCAAAGACGGTGTTAAAGACGGTGTTAATCAAATTGAGGCCGAAGACGTATTTTTGCGTGCAGTCTAATGTCTTTTCCAACTTTTGACACTGCACGCCTTTTTTGATCAGTGTAGCCTATAGCTTGTCACTGGTAACAAATTCAAATTCGGCTTTTAGCGATGTCGCCAAGGAGCTTAGTCTTGCCTGTGCGACCTCACCATAAAGCGGCGCTGCTTCGGGCGGCAGGCTTAGGCGCAGCAGGCGGGTGTTTTCGTCCCAGTGCAGGCGCGCACATTTTTCATCCCCCGCAATCCACATCATAGCCCCAAGCCGCATGGCTTTGCCCAGCACTTCCGCTTGTTGTGTTTGGCCCTCTGACAGCAGCGTAAAAAGATCGGCAAACCGCCCGCCCTCGCGTTTGTTGCGGTACCGGTGCATCAGCGACAGTCCCAAAAACACTCGCTCAGAGTGTTTTAACCCTCCAAGGTTGGCCCGTGTTGCATTATCAAAACAAATTTCGGCGCGGTAATCGGGATGCGCGCGCCAGCTGACATCATGCAAATGACAGGCAGCCTTGATCAGCCTTTCAAGCTCTAAATCTGCATCCGGAAACAGAGGTTTGACAAAGTCATATAAACGCAAGCCAAAACCAGGTACGCGGCTGTCTTTCGCCTCAGAAAAAGCGCAGGCTTCAATCAGGGGATCTTGATCGCGAATGGCTTTTGGCATTTGCTCAAACAGCATGCCCTCGCGGATTCCATAACTGGAAACGGCAATGTCGACCGGTTGGAATGTGTCAAGCAAAGTTTTCAAAACCTCTGCGGCATACGGCACCAAAGCCATACGGGAGGCTGATACAGTACATTTCTTGCGCAGCTCTTCCAAATTTGCGGTGCTTAGATAATCAAGTGTTTTAGCGACACTTTCCGGTGTCATCCGATATTCATGCAGCACATAAAGCGGATAGTTTCGACGCACCATATCCACCCGCGCAAGCACCCGCCAAGAACCACCAACAAGAAACAACCGGTTGTGTTGTGGGCCCATTTTCTTGGCCAGTTTGGTGATCGATTTTGCAATAGCTTTGGCCCGTTCAACCCTACCGCCAGAAATATCCATAAGTTTAAAGGGGCCAATGCGGGAGGACGCGCATTTACCAACCTTGCCGTCAAAAATTTCTGCCAACTCCATGGACGAGCCGCCCAGATCACATACTAAGCCATAAGCGCCTGGCCACCCGAGCATCACTCCCTGCGCAGAAAGCCGGGCTTCTTCCTTACCACTAATAATTCTGATTTTTTGACCCGTAGCCTGTAAGACATCTGCGCAAAACGCGCGGCCGTCTTTTGCATCGCGCACGGCCGCAGTGGCGACGGCTGTAAGCTCTGGGATATCCATCGCTTTGGCCAAGTGACAAAACCGGTTGATGGCATTGATCGCCCGTACCCGGCCGGTTGGGTTTAAGTGCCCGGTTGTGGCAAGCCCTTCTCCAAGTGCGCACATGATTTTTTCGTTATAGAAGTAAGCTGGGGATCGGGCAGCGCCGTCAAAAACAACTAGCCGAACTGAGTTTGACCCCACATCAATCACCCCAACTTTGGAAAGTCGACGTTTTGCCTCATCAAAAAATATCTGTGGTTCGATTTGATCCCAGTTATGATCNGATGGCGGCGGGGGTGAGGTCATAAAAGGATCCTTGAAAGGCGCTTTTGNGGGCTGGTTGATCTTTCTATGACGCTGCTGTTGGCATAGGTCAATATTCTGATCCAAGATCAGTGTTTAGAATTTTGCTTGCAAAGCTACGGGTCATGGGCCTCTTTTCGCGCAATGCAGCGGCATCAAACCTTTCCACAAAGCTCTGAGCTTCAGCAAAAGACCGCTCTAAACGTACCACCAGATATTGGATTACATCGGGTGTGGGGTAGGTTTGACGATCTGCAAAAAGCTTGGCTAAGAGGGCGGNAAACAGCACNTCATCGGGCTGATTAAGCGTGGCATTGCGTGCGCCTTGCAGGCGCGAGGCTAAATCAGGCAGCGTAATNTTCCAGTTTAGTGGCGTGCTGCGGCCGGAGAATAGCAAGAACTTTTTTTCAGCAGCAAACAGGTTGTGCAGATGAAACAGTTGCTCTTGGGCTGCCGTGTCTTCGCCTACATCTGGGACATCTTCAATAACTAGATTGTTGCGGACCAAAATTGCGTTGTCTTGGGTGCGNATATCATGGGCGGAAATAATGTTAGCATTGCTGATCTCTGCCCAGACATGCGCCAGGTGCGTTTTACCCGATCCCTTTGGTCCACTGAGTGTATGCTTGCCGCCTGGCCAGTTTTGCCAGTCTTCTATCAAGGACAGCGCAATGGTATTACTTTGGCTTACGAAAAAGTCGCCTCGTCCTAATGCGGTGCGGCTGGGCAGATCAAAAATAAGTTGTTTTGATGTCACAGTTTTTCATCAGTTTCTGACAGGCCTTTATAAAGCCGTCCATTTTTATATTGATCAAGCCCAAAGCGCACCAAAACACCCAAAGTGGCGGCTACAGGGACAGCAATGAGCATTCCCAAAAATCCAAACAGTGCACCAAAGACCGATAGCGCTAATAGCAGCCAAACAGGGTGAAGCCCAACCGATTGACCCACCAGTTTTGGGGTGAGGTAATTGCCCTCAATCACTTGGCCAAGAAAGAAAATGCCAGCGACTAGCCCCAATTTGCCCCATTCGCCCCAGAACTCAATGAGCCCCAAGCCGATGGCCAAGGCTCCGCCCACCAACGAACCGAGATAGGGAATAAAGGTCACAAGGCCTGCGAAAAACCCGACGGCCAGCCCAAAGTTTAATCCAACAAGCCAAAGAGAAATGGCATAGTAGCTGCCCAGTATGAGGCAGACAGAGCCCATGCCCCGCACAAAAGACGACAGGGCGTGGTCAATTTCGCTTGCGATGCGGCGCACAGTTGGAGCGTGGTCACGTGGTAGAAATGTATCAAGCCGTGCAATCATTCTATCCCAGTCTAAAAGCAGATAGACCGTCACCACTGGGACAATAACCAACAACAGGACAATATTGAACAATGACGCTGCTGAGGACATCAAAGCTCCAAAAATATGGCCGCCAAAGCTATTGAAAAGCTGCTCTGCGCGGGATCGCACAAACTCAGCTAATTGNGCAATTGAANTTTCAAGATCAAGATCCTTGGTCAGCGCGCTGGGCAAGAAATTTTGCAACCGTTCCTCNACTTCGTTTATCAGATCAGGAGGCACGCTTAGGCTTCCAAGGGCAGCNATCTGCCCCGTTAGAGTGGACAGCACAAAAATCACTGCGGGTAATAGAACAACCACAACAGCTAAAGAAATAACCAACACCGCCAGGACACGAGAAAGTCCCAGGCGTTCGAGTTTATCTGCGAGAGGATCAAGGAAATAAGCGATCGCCGCCCCTAAAACAAAAGGCAGAAGAACATCCCCCAAAAACCAAAGAACGGCAAATAATGCCGCGCCAGCAATTCCCCAATATNTCAATTGGTGTCGAGTTGAAAATGCCATGATAACTCCGCAAAGAACCCCTAATGGCATGTTTGTCGTAAACGCGGCCAAGATGCAAGCTGGGCTCAAGAAAGTTAGAANNTTGAGGGTGATCAGGCCGAAATCTCATATTGCGGCAAGTTTCCTGCAGCGTTGCCTTGTCAGTTTGGCCATTTCTCCGTAAAGGAAACTAAACGCCAAGGCAAAGGAGCCGCCATGCGCCTGTCACGCTATTTTCTGCCCGTTTTAAAGGAAAACCCGTCCGAAGCACANATTGTCAGCCACCGGCTTATGCTGCGTGCAGGGATGATNAAACANGCCAGTGCGGGGATTTATTCATGGCTGCCGCTGGGCTTTAAAGTGATGCGCAAGATTGAGGATATTGTGCATGAAGAACAAATCCGTGCCGGTCACATCCCAATGTTGATGCCCACATTGCAATCGGCAGATTTATGGCGCGAAAGCGGGCGGTTTGATGGCTACGGCGAAGAAATGCTGCGGATGAAGGACCGTCAGGGCCGTGATATGCTGTTTTCTCCTACGGCAGAAGAAATGTTCACAGATGTGTTTCGCGCCCATGTCAATAGCTACAAAGATTTGCCTTTAACACTCTATCAGGTGCAGTGGAAATTCCGCGATGAAATCCGGCCACGGTTTGGGGTGATGCGGGGCCGCGAATTTTACATGAAAGATGGCTATAANTTTGATTTGAGCAAAGAAGATGCTTTACATGCCTATAACCGCCATTTGGTCAGCTATCTGCGCACCTATGAACGGATGGGATTGCAGGCTATACCGATGCGGGCCGATAGCGGCCCGATTGGNGGCGATTATACGCATGAGTTTTTAGTTCTTGCCGATACTGGCGAAAGCGAAGTGTTTTATGACAGCAAGGTAACCGACATCCGGCTCGGCGCGCGCGATATCGACTATGATGATGTCGCGCAGTGCCAGTCAGTGATGGAAGAGTTTACCGCGCTTTATGCCCGCACTGGTGAAACCCATGAAAGCGCTGCATTTGAGGCCTTGCCCGCCGACCGCCANCGGTCAGCCCGCGGCATTGAGGTGGGGCAGATTTTTTACTTTGGAACGCTTTATTCAGAAAAACTTGGGGCTTTGGTCACCGATGATCAGGGCAATAAAGTNCCGGTTCATATGGGCAGCCATGGGATCGGCGTTTCCCGGCTTGTTGGGGCAATTATCGAAGCCAGTCATGANGAGAAGGGCATTATCTGGCCTGAANGCGTGACGCCGTTTCACTGCGGAATTGTTAATCTTAAACAGGGTGATGATGAAACCGATGCTGCCTGTGAGGCGCTGTATTCGGGTTTGACAGCTTTGGGGCTTGAGCCACTTTATGATGACCGCAAAGAACGGGCAGGGGGCAAATTTGCAACGATGGACCTTATTGGTCTTCCATGGCGCATCACAGTTGGGCCGCGGGGACTGAAAAACGGGGTGGTTGAAGTGACATCTCGCCGGACCGGCGACAGTGAAGAATTACCAATAGAACAGGCGCTTACTCGGATCGTAGNTATTTACGCGTCCAGTTAAACAGTTCATTTGGATTTTCATGCTGTTTCTTTGGTGCTCAGTTCGCTCTNAGTTATAGTTTTTGTGTAAAATAGCGATAAAGAAATGCCGCCAGGACAATGGTTACAACACCTTGATATGTAAGGGCATCAACCAAAAGAATGATGTTAGCAACAACTGAAATTACAAAATTGCCACTGGTTTCCCCCAAGAGAATGTAGACTAAAATAATGACCAAATTGGCCACAAATCCGATCTCGGCCACCTTCCACAGCATTTCAGTTGCCTTGGATAGAGTGCTTGTGAGAGAGGACATATTTTATATTCCATTATCTTGGGGGAGAAGTGCTTTTACCTGTTAAACAGCCACAGGACCACACCTAGAGAAATCAAACCGGCTAGGCCAGCGTTCCCCAGTTGTTGTACAAGTGCAGTAATGTTGCCAACAACATCGCCCAAGAATGCCATGTTGTTTCCACCAACAAGCAAAGACGCGACAATTGCAAAGGCTAGAAGTGCAAGGCCAACATCCGTTAGCGCACCCACTGCGGCTTTAATTTTATCAATCATAGTTCCCTCCGATTGTTCTGTTTATTTCTTTATTATCGAGACATCTTGTCTCACCGCCCTTCTATAGGCGAAATTCCGCCGAGTCATTACAATTCTGGCAAGAAGTGCAAAATAATTGGGNAGGTGCGACAAATTAATGACAATATCTTGGTCACCNAACCCATATGTAGCGAATTTTTGCGATCAATATCCATGGGTTGTGGGTAATCTTGAGAATGTGCTTCAATCANGTGAGAAATTGGANGTCATNCNCAAAATTTCCNGTTCTAGGTGGCAATTAGCATCACATAGTGNATTNTGGTTGATTAATAAGCANAGAATTCNGCGTCATTCAANCCTTCCATCCTANTTCTANAACNGTANGTTATTCCATCGATGACGTATTTTAGAGTACTAAGTAATTGCAATTTTGGGTTGATTGGGCTAAAAGTTGCCTGAGGGTGCAGTTTGGGTGTATTAGATTTGCAAGAAGCGGATTGCTTGCAGGAGGCCTAAAGTCAAGCGGGGGTAAGGTATTCACGAATTGTGTCCGTCTTTGAATTGAATACAATAGTAATCTATTAAAGTTGAGTCTGTAATGTATGTCCTAGCAACCATTTTATCTATGGGGATTGGCCTTTTTTTTATATGGGCTTACCACACGCTATTTAAAGGTGAAGACCGGCACCTTTTTGCGCCACAGGCCTCGCATCAGTTGCCGACACCGCGTCTTGGTGGTAGCGCGGTGCTGTTAGCGATTTTCATTACGATTTTAATTTCGGGCGGAAAGATTGATGTCGAGCTTTTGCTGTGTACAATTCCGGTGTTTGTCTTTGGCTTGATCGAGGACTTGGGCCGGTCTACATCGCCTAGGATCCGACTGGCCGTAGCGGCCATCGCAACGCTTTTGGGCATCGCTGTCTTTGGTATATGGATTGACCGGGTTGATGTTCCGGTTGTTGATTTTGCCTTTGTTTGGGCGCCCGTCGGTATAGCGTTTACTGTATTTGCGGTGACCGGATTGGTGCATGCCATCAATCTAATTGACGGTGTAAATGGACTTGCCTCAGGCAAAGTCATTCTTTCTTCTGGGGCCCTTGCTCTTATTGCCGCAAAATTTAACGAACCAATGATTGCCCATCTTGCGACGTTGGTGATGTTTGCGACCATTGGGCTTTTTATCCTCAACTATCCACTAGGCCGTATTTTCATGGGTGACGCAGGGGCTTACAGCCTTGGCTTTATTCTGGGGTGGATGATTATTTTCCTGATGCACAGGCAACCCGAGATTTCCGCATGGGCGATGCTTGCTATTATTTTTTGGCCGGTCATGGACACTGTTTTTGCCATTGGACGACGACGTTTTTCCAATGGACGTGCTGACAAACCAGACCGGTTACATTTTCATCAGTTGATCATGAGATTTTGGGAAATTATGTCGGGGGGAAAGCTGAGTAAAAAGGTTGCGAACCCACTAGCTACGGCAACTATTTTACCGCTGGCAGCACTGCCTGTGGTTGGAGGTGTGGTTTTTGTTGATCATCCATTGGCAAGTTTTTTAGTGGTTGCAGCATCATGTTTGGTCTTCTGGTTGACCTATTCCTTGGTGATGTTTGTAGTTCGCCGGCGTCGGCTAAGGCATTTACTCGGTCGCTTAACCTCACCAATTTATGGGCTATTCCTGCGTCCGGATCAGCGCTCTGAGCCTACTGAGCCTGCCACACCGGCCGAATAGGAAACCGATTGTCCTGACGGCTTCCTAAAGTCGTAGGAGCAGTAAATAGATATGCGCAATTTTAGTTCTGACCCTGTAGCGAAATAATTTCGCGCCGATATAGGTCGTGCTCGATAAGCTTGGGGTCTTTTTCAAAATCCCTGGCGGCCATATGCCCGCTGTAGACCGCATCAGCGATCAAACCAGGGGCAGCTGCATCCCCGATCAGTGATAGATTTTGAAGGCTATCTTTTTGCTTAGCAGAATGGTCTGCCAAGGCGTCGTAAAGACTGCTTTGCCGTTGGCGTTCGGTGACCATAATAACCGTGGCGCAAGATTGCTGCTGCATTTGGCCCGTATAGATGCAGGATAGCTCAACGCTGCCCGCCCGAACTTGGGTGAGCTTTTGGCTAAGGCGCAGCTTAATACCACGCTCTATCAATGATTTTTGTATCCTCGCCTGCTCCAATGTATGCTCTGTCCAGGGCGATACCATTGTGGCCGGAGTTGCAAACACCACATCATGACCAGCTTCGCTGAGNTGATCTGCAATAACACCTGCAATATATATTTGATCATCATCATAGANNAGCACCGGTCCTTTGTCAGGCTTTTTACCAGCCATGATATCATCTGGCGTCAGTATCCTCATTTCGTTAGATATTGGGATAGGTTGCCGCGCGCTGCGGCCAACGCCATCGCGTCTCCATTCTGACCCNGTNGCGATAAAGACGTTGCCAATTCCCAATTCNAAAACATCGGGTATAGTCAGAGGACTTTGCAGGAACAGCTGAACATTTGCGCGCTGGTTTAAATCATAAAGACGATGATCGANAACGCGTTTCCANGCACCCAAACCCAATAGTTGCGATTCCATTCGCACGCGTCCACCGGGCTCGNCTGATGCCTCGGCTAGAGTGACTTCATACCCACGTTTGGCNAGTTGCATAGCGCACTCTAGCCCCGCCGGACCGGCCCCCACAACCAATGCTTCATGCTCTTCGCCCNTGGGCGCTATTTTTTCTGGATGCCATCCACGGCGCCATTCTTCGCCCATGGTGGGGTTTTGCGTGCACCGAATTGGCATTGCCATATTATCACTTGCTACGCAAATATTGCAGCCGATACATTCGCGAATTTCATCAATGCGTCCGGTTCGGACTTTTTCTGGCAAAAACGGATCTGCAATCGAGGGGCGTGCAGCGCCGATAAAATCAAGGATCCCATTTTTGACCATAGAGGCCATTAAATCGGGTGAGGTAAATCGGCCCACTGCAACCACGGGCTTAGAGGTTACTTGGCGCACAAAATCAATGTACGGCGTTTGGTATCCTTCGTTTGGTGCGAACCGGCTGGTCGCAGAATCGTTTGACCAGTCCGATACATTGACGTCCCATAAATCAGGCAGTTCCGCCAGCATTTCAACAACGGCGCGCCCTTCTTCGGCAGCCTGCATGCCGTCGATCCCTTGCATTTCATCTACTGCAAAACGAAACGCCACAGCGCAGCTGTCCCCAACCGCCTCTTTGGTGTCTTCAATCAACTCTCGGATTAAACGCGCGCGGTTTTCAAGCGAACCGCCATATTCATCCATTCTGTCNTTGATTTGAGGTAACAAGAAATGCTGAGCCAAGGCCATGTGATGCCCGGCATAGACATAGATGATGTCGAATCCGGCTTCTTTGGCCCGCAGCGCCGCGGCGCGGTGCCATTGNCGTAGATTGCGAATATCGGATTTATCCATCGCACGGGCCTGTTTAGGCACCAAGAGGTCAATCGCCATATCGGTCGGTGCAAAGCTAGTTGAGCGGGTGGACAGATTACCAGCATGATTGCCGTTATGCGCCAACTCAATCGCGGCCAAAGCGCCATGTTTATGCACCGCTTCGGTCATCAACTGCAGGGCAGGGANATCACGTTCATCCCATAGCCTGCCTTCGGGAAAGGGCGTAAGGTCGGAACTGGGATGAATTTCAGTTTCCTGATTGCACACCACTGCCCATCCGCCCTCNGCCTTGATNGCGCGGGTTGCTGCATCGGCTTGCGGCCTTAGATGCCCCATCCCGTTGCAATGNGGCACTTGGAAAAACCGGTTACGCGCGGTCACGGGCCCGATTTTCATAGGTTCAAACAGAATTGAATAGGTACTATCAGCCACGCCGATCACTCCTGAGACGAAAAATTTTACCAACTAGGCAAAATATCATCCCTCAGGTCAACTAGAATAGTCGTCGCAGGTATTGCTATCATCATGATGTCGGCTGCTGGCTGAATTCAAACTAATACTTTTGGCGACACGCGGCACAAAAATTTAATAGTGGTTGAGCCGCATATCAGTGCCAAGCCATCGTGCAGGTATTTTAAACGGTTCATATCCAGAGATTTACGCTTCTATCCGTGCGCTGTAACCGATGTCACTTCATCAGAATAAAGGTGTTTTACGAAACTTCTCAGCCTAGCTTTCTTTGTTTTGCTCTTTGAAAACTGGAACCATCGAGTTCCAAACACCATCTTTCAAAAAACGGTGATAAACGGCAGCAAGGATATGCACCCCGATGAGCCAATAGATTAAAGAGACTGAAAACTCATGCACCCCGATTACCATTTCGATCAAAAGTCCGCTTTGGAAACCTTGCCCGTACAAGAAGCCGATCAGCAAACCTGATCCTGCAATTCCTGCTAGGCAGGCATACATGCCGTAATGCACCAATTTTGCGGCTAATTTTTGGATTCGGGGTGTTTCTTTGGGCAAGGAGGACTTTTGTGTTTTTTTCACATAGGCGAACCGTACTGCCAGTAGAAGTAAAAACGCTCCTGCGAACAGGACTTCAAATCTCAACAAAGCGTTGTCTTCTAATTGAGTGATGGAGTCTACTTGTTTGATGACCCCATAGACGAATAAAATAACAAAACCCCAATGCAATAGTTTTGCGAAAGAGCTGTAGCTGGTAACTGAAGTTTCTTCCTTGATGTCGTCCATCTTTGGTTAAATCCTCTCACTCTTTTTTATGCAAATGTAAAATACTCAAAAATTGAGCCGAGGCAATAGCAAGCTGAGGTCAGGTTTTCAAGGATTGGAGGCGAGTACCGGAATCGAACCGGTGTACACGGATTTGCAATCCGCTGCGTCACCACTCCGCCAACTCGCCTGAGAACAAAACTAAGTGGATTTTGCTTTGAGCCGCATCCATACTTTAACGCCTAAGCAAGCGCAAGAGCAGGTAGCGCGTTTTGCGACCAGTTTTAATGGCCCCGCAGTATCCATAAGGTTTGGCAAAAGTGGCGCTGCGGTGGCCAGATGTTGTAACGGGTCTATGTCTATTAGATAAGGGATGAGCAGACTGATATGAGGTCTGATAAATTAACGACTGCCTATCCATTTAATAATGATATGTGGTCCTGTGTTGTGGGATAAATACTGGATGAACCTGCCGAATCTAACAGAGCTTTATAACCGCGCTTGGTCCTATCTTGTGGCTGGCGTTAAAGGACAAAGCACAGCGCGGTTGGTGGTGTTGGCCTCGGTCGACCCAAGCGGCCAGCCAGAAGCCCGCAGCGTGGTTTTGCGCAGCGCTGATCCGGCGCAAAGCCGGCTTGAATTTCACACTGATGTGGACTCGCAAAAAGTGACAAGTTTACACCACATGCCAAGGGCACAGATTCATGTCTGGGACCCAACGGA
>PBSX01000060.1 GCA_002726375.1 Marinovum sp. | reverse complement strand
TGAGGATGTGGTGGCGGACAGACAGGGATTCGAACCCTGGAGACGGTCTCCCGCCTACACACTTTCCAGGCGTGCGCCTTCGACCACTCGGCCACCTGTCCACTTGGCTGCCTTTTAGCTGTTACGGCAGGCTAAAAGCAAGGCATCTTCGTTGAATAACTTAAAAAATTATGCATCGAAATGCAAATGCACCCGCCGGTTTAGCTGACCCTTTTTTTCAACTTTGCCAATTCTAATCCGCCCTATTTCACTTGTGCGGGCCACGTGGGTGCCGCCGCAGGGTTGCAAATCAACGCTGCTCTCATCTGTGCCAATTCGGATCAACCGGATTTTTCCGGCGCCGCGGGGTGGGGCCACTGACATGGTTTTGACCAAGGACGGGTTTTCATCCAGCTCGCGCTCGGTGATCCATTCTTCTGTGATCTCCAAATCCTGGGCGATCAGCGCATTCAGTGCCTCTGTCAAAGCGTCTTTGTCTTCTAGCGCTTGTGGCATGTTAAAATCCAAACGGCCTTTGACTGCCGTAATCGCCCCGCCGGTCACCGGCAAGGGAATGACGACCGACAAAAGATGCAGCGCCGTGTGCATCCGCATATGATTGTAACGCTGATCCCAATCCAGAACCTGCAAAACCTCTTGTCCTACTTTTGGCAGAACACTGCCTTCGGCGGGCAGGCAAATGATCTGATCTGCCTCACCTTTTACGGTCGTTGAAATCTCTGTTTCCTGACCGTTCCAGCGTAGGACACCGCCATCGCCAGGTTGCCCGCCCGAGGTGGCATAAAAGAGACTTTGGTTTAAAACTATGCCGCCCTCTTGGGTTACATCAACAACCTTCGCCGGTGCTTCGCGCAGATAACTGTCTTGCAGAAATTGCTTTTCGGTCATGTTAAGTCCTTTCTTGGATTTCTGTACACGCAGATATCAAACGCCTTGGAAGACAAGCACCCCAAGGCTGGCCTAGGATGAAGATCACATCTCCTCAAAAACGCCCGGAATAGACTGGGGCGCCATGCTTAACCAAGGCGGCAAGGGTAACTCTTTGCTTTTTAGGAAATCAGGGTTGAAGAGTTTGGAATGATAGCGCGTTCCATAGTCGCATAAAATCGTCACAATCGTATGCCCCGGCCCCAATTCTCGCGCCATTTTAATCGCGCCGGCCACATTTACACCCGAGCTTGCCCCAAGACAAAGGCCTTCGTTTTGCAGCAAATCAAACACAATGGGCAGGGCTTCATGATCGGTGACCTGATAGCATAGATCAGGGGTAAACCCTTCTAGATTTTTGGTAATGCGCCCCTGCCCGATACCTTCGGAAATTGAGTTGCCCTCAGACTTTAAAACGCCCTCGGTGTAAAACGAATAAAGCGCCGCGCCCATGGGATCAGCTAGACCGATTTTGACGCCTTTTGGCTGCAGGGCCTGTGAAATACCGCCCAGTGTGCCGCCAGATCCAACCGCACATATAAATCCGTCAACTTTGCCACCTGTTTGGTGCCAAATTTCCGGACCGGTTGTTTCAACATGCGCTTGACGATTGGCCACATTATCGAACTGATTGGCCCAAACGGCTCCATTTTCTTGTGTCTTCACCAGCTCGTCCGCAAGCCGCCCAGAATACCGCACATAGTTATTTGGATTTTTATAGGGGGCAGCAGGCACTTGAACCAATTCGGCGCCAGCAAGCCTCAGCATGTCTTTTTTCTCTTGGCTTTGGGTTTCAGGGATTACAATGACGGTTTTGTAGCCCAGTGACGCACCTACAAGCGCCAGACCAATTCCGGTATTTCCCGCAGTACCTTCCACGATGGTTCCACCCGGCTGCAGCAATCCTTTTTCAATTGCATCACGAATGATGAACAATGCGGCCCGGTCTTTGACCGATTGACCGGGGTTCATAAATTCGGCCTTGCCCAAGATCGTGCAGCCAGTTTCTTCGCTTGCGCGCCGAAGTTTAATCAGTGGCGTGTTTCCCACCATACGAGCAAGGTCACTTGCATAGTCCATTAGGGCAGTCCTTTATTTCACATCTGACAGCCACATGTAGGCAGATTACCGCATGAACTCAAGCCAATGCTCGCAGCGTTATTGCATCGCCGCAGATATCGTATTTTAGCCGCACTTTAAGCAGGCAGGTTTTAGATGCGCACGCAGCGCGACTCGCCCTTGGCTAAGTTTTTGAACCACCTGAATTGGCAATGGTTATCTGCGTGACATCACAATTACCGCTTTCAAAAGTTGCAGCACAGGACGTNAGATAAAAATTCCACATACGGCGAAACCTATCATCAAACCCCAAAGCCGCCGCCTGATCCCATTTGGCGTTAAAAACATCGTGCCAGCGCCGCAATGTTTGCGAGTAGCTTAGGCCAAACTCTTTGGACTTAACCACCGACAATCCTGCATTTTGNACTTCCGCTTTNAGCGCATTCGGACTGGGCAGCATACCACCGGGGAAAATATACTTCTGAATGAAGTCAACACCGCGCTGGTAAACCTCCCAGCGGGCATCTTGTACCGTAATGATTTGCAAGGTTGCCTGCCGGCCCGGATGAAGGCAATTTTTTATCGTCTCGAAATACGCCGGCCAGTATTTTTGCCCAACCGCTTCAAACATTTCGATACTGGCGATCCCNTCATAGCGGCCTTTTTCATCNCGGTAATCTTGAAGTTTTATATTAACTCTATCCTGTAGGCCTTTGCTTTCAATTCTTTTCTTAGAGTAATCAAGTTGTTCCTTGCTGATTGTTAGGCCAGTGACCTTCAATCCTCTTTCTTTCGCAGCATATTCNGCAAAACCGCCCCAGCCACAGCCTATTTCCAAGACATGATCGCCTTCTTTGACNCCCATTTGATCCACCATTGAGGCGTATTTCGCAATTTGTGCGGCCTCAAGGCTTTCCTGACCTGTCGTAAAAAGCGCCGAGGAATATGTCATCGTATCGTCAAGCCACAATCCGTAAAAATCATTGCCAAGGTCATAGTGGTGGCTGATGTTTTTGCGAGCTTGTCTTTTCGAATTACTCTGCAGCCAAAAGCGGATTTTTTCAAAAACCCGTACCAAGCCCATTCCGGGAAAGCCGTCGTACAGTTCCTCATTTTCCGCATGGACCCAATCCATGAAGGATTGCAGATCTGGGGTGCTCCACCAATTATCAAGATAGGCGTCTGAGAACCCAAGATCACCTTCGCGGATGAGACGGGCAAAGATCTCGGGGTTATGGATATCAACTTGAGCAACGGGCCCGGAGTTTTNACCACTGGCGCGAAAAACCCGCCCGTCAGGCAAAACAAAATCCAATCTACCCGTATTCATAGCGTCCGCCATCTCAAAGACTTGGCTAAAATACCGAGGCAGATNCTTTTGATTTTTTGTCGATGTTAAGTGCATAAACCTTTACCTTTAGAAACAACGGTTTTCATAAGCATTCAAAGCCCTTTGGCGGCCTTGGGAGAGAGTGACGACAGGGTCAGGATAAACCAAGTCTGGTTTTAATTTCCAGCCTTTTGGTATAGCATCAAAGTAACTCGTTGCTGTTATGGTTGGATCATTTGCGATTTCTGCAATCCAACGCTCTTGATAGACGCCGTCAGGGTCAAATTTACCCAGTTGGGTATCAGGATTAAAAATTCGAAAATAGGGCGCAGCATCCGGGCCGGAACCGGCTGCCCATTGCCACCCCATTGCATTGCTTGCGCAGTCCCAGTCTATGAGGCATTCCTCAAACCACTTTTGCCCAATGCGCCAGTGACACATTAGATGCTTGGTTAAATATGAGGCAACAATCATCCGGCCGCGATTGTGCATCCTGCCGGTGACATACATCTCACGCATGGCAGCATCTACGAAACGCACGCCAGTACGCCCTTGTTTCCACGCTTGTACCTTGGGATCATCTTCATCACATGACCATGGGAATTTATCCCAATCCGGTTTCCAGTTCGAATGGGCAATGTGCGGCGTATGGTACAAGAGATGATAGGCAAAGTCGCGCCAGACCAACTGCCGCAAAAACGCCTCAGCCCCTGCATTTCCATCAAAATGNGCACGCAGTGCCGCATGCCAGCACTGCCGAGGGCTTATTTCCCCAAGTGCAAGGTTTTCCGCAATCCCAGATGTGCCANGCACCGAGGGTATATCCCGGCGCTGGGAATAAAACGCGACATCATTTTGTAGAAAATCCGCCAATCTGGACCTGGCTTCTGTTTCACCAAGTTGCACGTATGCACGCGTGACATCTACACCGCGCCCCATGCGTTTCGCCATCTGCCAATCGCTTAGCTTATCTGATCTTGGCCATTCAGAGGGCGCGTTAAATGTAGTCANTTTGGGCAAAGGCGCAGTAACATCACGATTTTTAACTGCGTTCCAATAGGGAGTGAAAACCCTGTAATAGCCGCCAGTTTTTGTTTCAACGCTCATTGGCTCAAACAAAACAGCCCCGCCAAAGCTATCGACCTTGATACCGCGCTGCTTTAAAGTCTTTTTAAGGGCGCTGTCCCGGATCATAGCTTTGGTTTCGTACATCCGGTTCCACACTAGATGATCCGCCCCAGTTTCATTGATCAAGGCCTCTAACACCTGATGCGGCTCACCAGAGCGGAAGATTAAAGTGGCGCCAACCTTTTCAAGCACTGCTGAAAAGTGTTCAAGCCCAAGCCCCAGTCGCCACTTTGGCGCTGCACCAAGCTCTTGTTGCAATTGATCATTTATGACAACGGGGATCANCGGCTTACCGGATTGGACAGCCGCAGTCAGGGCTGGATTGTCGGAAAGGCGCAAATCACGCCTTACCCAATAAATTACCGCTGACTGATGGCGCATGCTCGACCCCGTTCCGTTTAAGTTTAATACGGATATGCAAGCACTATTGGATCAAATAATATCGTCTAAAGCGTTCAATAATTTATCTATTTCCGCTTGCTCGGTGTAATGCACAAAACTCATTCTTAAAACGCCTTGGTCTGGATTTACTCCCATCCCTTCAAGGGCGCGCACCGCATAAAAGTTATCACCGCCGGCCATAATGCCGTAGTCTGATAATTTCTGCGCCACTTCACGTGCTGGTTTTCCTAGATCAACAGCAACGGTCGGAGCGCGATGTTCNGCTTGATCCGGACCTAGCAGTCGCGCCGANTTTTTCTGCCGTAAATAATTTAGAACAGGCTGCAAAAGTATCTTTTCTTGATCACGCATCAGCGNATGAACAGCTTCACNNCGGTCAGCAGGTGACGCTTGACCATCAAAATGATGATCATAAAGCGCGTCAAAATAATCCGCCATACCCGCACTGGCGGCAATTTGCGCATGATCCGGACCGGCCGGTGTAAAACGTTTATAGAGCGAGCCTTCATTGAAATAATGCCCTTGATTGGGCAGGGTTTCCCCCAATGCGCGCCGGATCACCATAATCCCTTGATGCGGCCCATAGGTTTTATAGGACGAGAATAGATAAATATCTGCGCCCATCTGCGCAACATTTGGCAAACCATGCGGCGCATAGCTCACCCCATCNACGCAGACAAAAGCCCCCGNTGCGTGCGCCATAGCGNATATGTCCGCTACCTGATTGATTTCGCCNACCACGTTCGAGCAATGCGGGAAACACACCAAACGGACTTTGTCGTCCAAAAGCNCCGCCAGATCCTGAGGATCAAGATGACCGGTTTCTGGATTTATGCGCCATTCACGGACCTCAATGCCGCGATCGGCCAGGCGTCGCCAAGGACCGGTGTTGGCTTCATGATCTTGGTTGGTGACAACAACTGCCTCGCCTGGCTGCATCCATTGACCAAAAGCTTGTGCAAGAACATAGGTGTTTTGTGTTGTTGACGGCCCGAAACTTAATTCATCCGTTTCAACCCCCATGAGCGCCGCAAGACGCGTGCGCGCTTCATCCATTTCAGCCCCGCCCAATTGAGCNGGTTCATAGGGACCATAGGGTTGAACTTTGCGCTGNGTGTAAAANCGATAAAGCCGGTCAATCACCTGACGGCAGGTATAAGANCCGCCTGCATTTTCAAAAAACGCCANNCCTTCCAGTTTACTTTGTTCAAAAGCCGGAAAATTACTGCGTACGAAATCAATGTCCAAACCCATTTCCGGAAGCTCTCTGTTGTTGGTATAAACTGACTTTCAACACATAGACGGACAGTTTTGGAAAGGCCATAAACAATTTATTCCCCNAAAACTTTTTGCCATGTCAATGTCNNTTTTTAATCCAAAAGGGTAGTTTTGGCGATCTCAAAGGTTATAATTCTGGTTAAAACTTGGGCATANTCTTTATGGCACCATCGAAAGGACACGGTCGCTACAGAGAAAATTACACAACTCAACGGTAAAAAAATATAAACAGCAAAGGGAAAAAAACTGCAGACTAAAAGACTAATTTTTATTGGATCTGTATTTTCAAGGTTACCATTAAGACCTGAAATTTAAAATCACGCCGTCTTAACCTCCTGCAGAATTTATTATCAAAGCCCCTTAAACCAAAANCCAATAAATAGTCNGTGAATATTCCTGCGATGTTTGCCAATCNGGNAAAAACTTATCCAAAATTACGAACCTTAGGGAGTAAAATATGTCATTAAAACCACCATTTACAGAGTTGGAGATCATGAAGGAACCGTCCGGTTTTTATGAAGGAACTAGTTTACCAATTGCATTGATCAGCAAGATAAGCATGACGGNTCTTGTTCTATGGGCGCTGATTGCTCCNGGCAATGCCAGCAACGCTTTATCTGCGATCAACGGAACTTTGTTAAATAGCTTTAATTCTTTTTATATTGTCGNAGTTGGCCTTTTTGCATTTTTTCTGTTCCTCTTAGCAATTTTACCAGCCACTGGCACCAAACGTTTGGGCGGACCAGACGTNAANCCGGAATTTTCCAATTTTTCTTGGTTTTCCATGATGTTCGGCGCCGGATTAGGTGTTGGATTGATGGTATTTGCAACCGCCGAGCCATTAGGTTTATGGGGATCTAATCCAGTGGTGCTAAGCGGCTCTGTGGCCCCATACACTCAAGAAGCAGTTCAATCTGCCTACCGCTATACCTTTTTGCACTATGGCTTTCATGCGTGGTCAATCTATGTGCTCACGGGGCTGTCTTTGGCCTATTACGCCTATACCCGCGATATGCCTTTAACCATTCGCTCTGCTTTAACACCTTTGCTGGGCAAAGCTGCAAATGGGATAATTGGCCATCTGGTAGATGTTTTGGGCGTTATCGCCACGATACTGGGTGTGTCGGTCACCATCGGTTTCGGGGTCAGCCAATTTGTTGACGGCGTTTATTCTGTTACGGNTNTTGGATGGTTGATGAATGGCGATGCAGAGGCTCCTCAACCGAGCACCGTNGGACTAATCGCGGCGCTCATCATCATCATGGGCTTATCAATTTTATCAGNTGNGTCAGGTGTAGGGCGCGGTATTAAGTACCTATNAAACCTTAACCTCGTTTTANCGATTATTTTGCTTTTGACCTTTNTGATTTTTGGCTCTTTCTTTTTTGCCATGACTACATTTGCCTCTGGGCTGTTTGATTATATCTTGAATTTTGTTCAGATGTCGTTTGGCGCTTATAGCCCTCAATCACCTGCAGCTTTCGCTGAAACACTACCAGAAGCGATCAAAGCTTTGCCCCAAGAGGACATAGCAGCTGTGTACGGCGGCGCGACAAATGCATGGGGGTCTTTGGCCGGCTTTGCAGCCAACCTTCCAGAAGCAGTCACAAGCGCTGAGGGCTTTGACGCCTCGGCCCTCTATGCGGCCGGCGAACAGGGGCGACAGTTTGGCTGGCAGTCAGGATGGACAACGTTCTACTGGGCTTGGTGGATCGCCTTTTCACCTTTTGTGGGTTTGTTTTTGGCGCGAATTTCCAAAGGACGCACGATAAGGGAATTTATTCTAGGATGCGTGATTGCTCCGGCAATCGTCTGTTTCTTATGGATGACAATTCTTGGTGCAACATCAATCGACCTAGAACTAAATGGCGATGTAAATGGGGCTCTTATTGGCGCCAGCAATACAGCAAAACTATTTGTCACACTTGGTAACATGACATCTGGTGGTTTCCTATCTGCGATTACCGTCATGTGTGTAGTGCTAATAATGACCTTTCTTGTAACCTCGGCGGACTCTGGCATTCTAGTCATGAATACAATCATGTCAGGCGGCGAGCAAAAAACCGGCATCAAGCACCGCATTATTTGGGGCCTGATACTGACCGCAGTCATCGGCGTTCTGATCATTGCCGGCACGAGCGGGGCTCAGGCGGATCCATTTAGCACTCTGCAAGATGCTATGATCATTGGTGCATTGCCATTTACCTTTATCATGGTCCTGATGATGATTTCGCTTGGAAAAGCGCTTTATCGCGACAACCTGCGGGAAAAATCAAAAGCTTCTGAAGCCTAATTTATCACAATCGGGCAGCTAAATTCTCTGGCCCACACTTGAAGGCTTAAATTAAAAAACGCCCCTTTGATAAAAACAAAGGGGCGTTTTAAATGCTAAACAATAATAGATCAGGCTTAAGAAGCGCCCTGCCCGGTTTCCGTGGCGTTTACCAAACAGGCCATATTGCCATACGGGTGCTTGTTTTCATACATCAACTGATGGGCGTGGCCGATTTCATCGAAGCTATAGGTTTCCGACAAACAGGGATCAACCTTGCCGTCCAATAAAAGCTCATTCACGGCCTCGGATTGCTCATCATTGGCCAAATGTGATCCTTGGAAACGCTTTTGCATCATCCAGTGATAGCGCAAATCCATCGTGATATTATAGCCGGTTGTCCCCGCACAGATGACCACCATGCCGCCTGTGTCACAAATAAATCCCGAGGTCGCAAGCGTGGCTTCGCCCGGGTGCTCAAAAACAATTTTGGGGTTTTTACGCTCGCCAAGAATATCCCAGATTGCTTTGCCAAAGGCGCGCGCACCTTTGATAAAGCCGCCATATTCCGGGGATGTTGTATCGGGCATCGGCCCCCAGTGATCGAACTCATTGCGGTTGATAACCCCAACAGCACCTTTGTCCATGCAGAACTGCCGCTTGTCTTCGTCAGAGATGACAGCAATCGCTTTGCCGCCCAGCGCCGAGACAATTTGCAAGGCCATCGCCCCAAGACCGCCAGCTGCACCCCACACCAGCACAACGTCATCCTTTTCAACTGTATGCGGCGACCAGCCCATCAACTGACGATAGGCTGTTGACGCGCACAGCATGTAACAGCCAGCTTCTTCCCAAGATAAGTGCTTTGGCTTTTTCTTAATCTGATGCGATTGCGCTTTGGCGAACTGACAATAAGAGCCGTAATTGGTTTGATACCCCCAAATGCGAACGCTGGGCGCCAGCATCGGATCTTTACCGGAAAGAACCCATGCGTCATCTGGTTCCCACCAACCAGAGTGGACCACCACCTCATCGCCAATTTTTACATCGGAAACGTCATCACCAACGGCCCAGACAATGCCCGAAGCATCCGATCCGCCCGCATGAAAATCCTCTGGCTCACCCTTTTTCTGGCGATCTTTTATGACATCCACAGGATAGCCAAGTGCGGCCCATACATTGTTGTAATTAACCCCTGTTGCCATCACATAGACAAGCACATCCTTAGGACCAATTTTGGGTGTGTCGATCACTTCGCGCTGCCAGGCATCAATCGGATCGCCGAACCGATCTTGCCGTACCAAAAAGGCGTGCATTTTTTCGGGGACTTCCCCGAGCGGCGGCATTTCACCGAGGTCATAAAGCTGTTTAGTTGTCATTTTTCTCTCCTTCGACTTAAATCCAGAATTTCTCTTGTACCGTGGCTGCGCGCACTTCAGGCCCAATATCTACGTTCAAAATAGTGCCGGGCTCCCAATAACCGCGGTCAATCATGCCTATAGAGACATTGGTATTGAAATCAGGGGACCACACGGCCGATGCAATCAAACCAACTTTCTTGTTGTCGGCATAAACATCCCAGCCCACGGCATTATGTGGCAAATCACCCGCCCCATCGATGGCAATAGGCCGTAGAATTTGGTTTGGGCCCTGCGCCTTTTGTGCCTCAATAATCGATTTGCCGATGTAATCCTCGGGCGAATTGCAAAACCGTGCTAATCCTGCCTCAATGGGCGTGTTTTCACGGCGCATATCGGACCCGTAGCTTAAAAGACCACCCTCAATCCGTTCGATTAAATTTGGGCATCCTGCCCGCACATTCAGGTCTTCGCCCGCGTCAAACAATCGGTTCCAAAGCGGCATTCCGTACTCGGTCCCATCGACATAAATCTCAAACCCGCCCTGTTTCGACCACCCTGAGCGCGCGACCAAAAATTCGGTGTCTTCAAATGCAAGGCGTTTATAGCGGAAAAACTTAATGTCCCGCACAACCTCGCCAAAAACACGCGCCATAAGTTCATCTGCCTTTGGACCTTGGATTGCGAGAGGTGATACATCCGGTTCAACGACCTCGACATCAAGCCCTTGGCCTACAGCAAGCCCAAGTGCCCATTGCAAAAGATCACCGTCCGCAATGGACATCCAATAGTGATCTTCGGCGACCTTGATCAGGACGGGATCATTTAGCATCCCCCCTTTATGGTCACAGATAGGCGCATAATAGCATTGGTCATCTGCCATTTTGTCCATATCGCGCGGGCTCATTTGCCGCATCAGTTTAAGCGCGTCTGGGCCTTTGACGCTCACCTGTCTCTCAACAGACACGTCCCAGACCTGCACATGCTCTTTAAGGTGCCGGTAATCTGCCTCATAACTTTCAAAATAACTCGGCAGCAGCATNTGATTATAGACTGTATAGGCTTTCGCCCCTGCGGCCTGAACACCAGGCGTGAAGGGCGTACCGCGCACACGGCGTGAGGGAACCACCCCAGCCATTTAGTTCGGACCGTGCCAGTCGATCTGGCAAATTTCTGCCGATCTTCCATCAAAATCCCAAACCCTGCCAAAGGCGCGTACCCGGCCTTTGGTTGCGGTGCCTACGGTGATATCGGGGCCCATCCAATATTCGGTATTGGTGACAACAATATCTTCGCCTTTGTGACCGGGCACAGGGACAATTTCACCCTGAATTTTTTTACCAACCATCAACTGCCTGGCGTTGCCCTCGGTTGTAAATTCAACAGGCGCCCGTTCTGCGCCCAAAAACTCTCCNACCAANACCTTGAAAAGACCTGTTGTTCCACGGGCTTGGCCAGTGAAAATCTTAAGCAGANCATCATAGGCCTCATGGCTGGCGCGCTCATCGATATAAGCGGCGGCTTTCCAGTTTCCACGCGCCATCAAGCCGGGGATTTCCAAAACCAGTCCAACATTAAGACCGCTCAAATCTTCATCACCATAATGGCCTTCATCCACCCGGATTCCAGCCCATGCCTGACAATATCCTTCAGTGGGGGCGTGTTTACCCAATGACACAACGCAGGGGCAAAAAATTGTGCAGTTGCAATTTAGGATCAGCTCCCCTTTGATTGCCCANGGCGTCAGCCCCGGGTCGGTCTTTTTTGCTGACGGATGGCGGCTGTCAATTTTAGCCGGCACTTCAAGACGATCACTTGCCATCTATTTTCTCCCTTAGATGAACGCGCTAAACGCAAGACTGGCTGCACTTAGCAGCAATATAATGCCCAAAGGTCGGGTGATATAACGACCGATCTCTGGCAGTTTTTCCAAAATCATAATCACAGTGGCCAACCCCATAAAGGCTAAATTCATCACACCGCCGGCAAAGGCCAGCAACATGAGCGCCCAGCAGCAGCCCAAACACACCAGCCCAAGCCGTAGTCCGTTACGCCATGGGCCTTCTTCGAAGTGCCCCATAAAAAAGGTCAGAGGCTGGCGGCATTTACTCAAACAGGCGTCTTTGACCGGTGAAAACTGATAGGCACCCGCGAGCCCAAGCAACGCGGCGGAAAATAGCGCGGATTGACTATCGCCAACAGCATTTAGCAGGCCCACATTAAACAGCCACATTTGCAAAAGAGCTGCCACAGCCGAGTACCCCACCCAAACGGCAACATAGCCTGCCACAAGCGCGGCAAAATTGGTTTGGGTTTGACGCCCGATATCTTCATAGGTGGCAAAAGCAGGCAAAGCGGTTGGTGCCATCATCGCGCCAGACATCAGCATCCACATGGCAAACACACGCGCCAAACCGGCCGCATCTGGGGTCACGATGCATAAAGAAGCCCAGAAGTCCGCACCGTAAACCCGCGCTGCTATGCGCAAATCTGATGGGACCGACATGGCAAATAGCATAAGCCATGCTGCGAGGATGAGTGCAAACAGCACAATCCAATGCAAAGCTCCCATTGCGCGTATCCGGTCTGACACCATTGGCATTTTCCTAGAATCAGTTCTTGCTTTTTAAATGTCAGACTTTTAAATGTCTGACAAATGAAAATTAACCCGAATGACGCAGCGGACCTTTCGGCCCAAATCGCCGAAGCCATCCGAGATGCAATAATTAACGGTCAGTTGATCGTCGATGAGCGCTTGCCCTCTGAGGCCGAATTGGCCGATCAATTTGATGTTTCTCGCTCGACTGTACGCGAAGCGCTAAAGCGTCTTGCTGCGCAGTCCCTGATCCGCACTCAACGCGGCGCATTTGGCGGTGCATTTGTGAACCGGATCAGTTTTGAAGAGGCCTACGGGCAGCAAATCACCACCTCAACCCTTCTTTTATCTATGAATGCCGTGAGTTTTGATGTCGCGTGCGATGCACGTTTCGCGATGGAGCGCGCCTGCGCACCGTTTGCAGCCGAGCACCGCAATGCGGATCATCTGGCCACCATGCGCGCTGAAATTCACCGCCAAAGCCAGCCCGGGCTAAGCGATGAAAGCTGGTGCGCGTCGGATGTGGCCTTTCACCGAGCGCTTGTGGATGCCGCAGATAATCCGGTTCTGTCCTATCAATTGGCCGGCGCCGTTGAGGCTATGCAACCCTTGATGAATATGATCACCTTTACCGCCCGCAGCCGCGAGCGGATTATTGCTTTGCACAGTGATATAGCAGATGCTCTTGACGCGCAGGAAAGCGCATCAATCGAACTGTCGCTCACAGAGCTTAGCAATTATACAAAAACCTTGGCTGATAACGTCATTGCAGCAAAGCAAAAATCAAATCAGAAATAAATCTACGCAAACTTATCATCTGATTTTTCCGGTTTTCATATTGTTTATCCAGCGCTCTTCTGCGCAGGCTTAAGACATGAAAATTGATGAGATTCACCAAAAATACCGCCAGGGCGATACAACCGCCGCCGCGCTGACACAAAGCTATATCGATCGCATTCACCGCCTAAATCCA
>PBSX01000059.1 GCA_002726375.1 Marinovum sp. | reverse complement strand
CAACTAAGCCTTCTCCCAAACTTGGGGAAAGCTAGATCAGTTTCTTCAAAGCCTTGAGGAGACTTTTCTGTTCTTGAGCAGTAAGCGGTTTCAATGTTTCTGCGGTGATCCGTTTGCTGGCTTGTACCATTTCTTGAAGAATATCGTTGCCCGTTTTGGTTAGTGATACGAGATGTCTGCGGCGGTCAACGGGATCGACGCGAGATTGGACAAGTCCCTTATCGATAAGACGGTCAACGACACCTTTGACGGTGGCCACATCCATGCCCGCAATACGGCCAAGATGGTTTTGAGAGCATTCTTTATTCTCATGTATACGCACAAGCGCAGAGAATTGAGTGGGTGTAATACTATCAATAGTATGATTTTGAAAGATTACGCCGTGACGTTGACTTAACAGTCGCAGTACATAACCGATCTGATCATCCAAAATATAGTTTAAGTCTGACATTATTTTTTCTTCATATTTTTGCCAGCGGGTGGATTCGCCGAACCTTCAAAGTGTTTAATACCCTTATTTGCAACAAGAATGCAAAGAAGAGTTGCTACCGCAAACCATCTTTCCCTTCAGCTTCCTCATGTTTTAGGCCACCAACGCGAGGTAAAGGGCGTCCAGAGTCCGTCACAGCGATTGCGACCATGATCTCATCGGAACGGGGTGCGTCATTGAGCCGAACTTCCATACCATCAAAGTGGGAACGGACATAAGCGGCATCCTTGTGACCAAGCGGTACATCAAGCGGCTGGCCCATGGACCCCATTTTCTTCGACGACGGAACCAATGCTGCTCCCTTTTCGACTTCTGCACGCAAAGGTTTGCCAAGTTTTGGGTGGAGGATAGCGGCAGCATGTTCCAACTCACCGTTTTCACCAACCATGGCTGCTTTGCCGTAACTCTCAGCGTCTGCTGGCTCAATCCCAAGCGCATCCACGCACTTTCTGCCTAGCAAACCACCCAATTCTTCACCAATCGCCATCAACTCAGACAGGTCTTCCTTATATTTCCCAGAAAACGGATTCTCAATCACTGCGATTGCTGCTGCACGGCGTGTCGGCGGCGAAATCTCTTTCCCGATCTCAAGATGTGTTTCTTCAAGTGTCACTGCAATTTTGCGAATCTTCATCACGTTTTCCTTATTTCAGTCCGTCATTTCCAAAGATGTCTTCTGCTGCTAACCCGCCCGAACGGTGGTGAACCCGTGGACCGGTTGTCATCGCAAGAATGACCATCATCTCATCTTTCCTAGGCGCATCGTTGATACCCACCTCTATGGCGTCAAAATGCGAGCGTACATAGGATGCATTCGAATGGGTCACCGGAACATCAATGCGCACCCCAGGTCCGCCTACCTTCTTTGCTGAAGGTACAATTGCCTTTGAATTCGGCATTTGTTCGCGCATTGAATAACCCCCTGGCGCATGCCAAAGAGCTGCATGTTCCAGTTCCCCATCTTCACCGACAACAGATGCCTTTCCGTAGGCCTCAACCACACCGGCATCGCCACCAAGTGCCTCTATGAGCTGCTTCGCCATACTTAAACCCAGCGGTTTTAGATCATCTATAAAGCTTACAATGTCTTCCACATACCGGCCGGCAAACGGATTTTGGATTACAGAGGCGATATAGGCTCGGCGATGCGGTTGATCCAGAACAGGACCCCGCTCATGATAAATCTCTTCTACACTGATGACTGTTTTTCTAACAATAACTTCGGGCATGATTAAATCGCAATATGATTAAGTTGATGGGAATTGGAGCCGGTCCGAACACCCACCGGTGAACAAACGACCCGTCTATGCCCTCTTAAGGATAGATAGGCAGAATGAATGAGGCCTGCAGCTTTCATGCATTCGGCTATCTCGGTACCATTTAAAAGAGCCTGACTGATTTCAGGTTGCGAAAGCGCACCGACATCAACGGTCACCTTTCGTTCCTCCAAATCACTGTCCGGTGACAATTCAATGGCAGATTGACGGATTACCTTCGGCGAGCCTGGCAGATCGACAGCATTGGCAATAAGCGTTGCTGCAGTGTCAGCTTGTGATGCAGTTGTGGCCAAAACCGTGACAGCATCTGCTATGCCCAATGAAAAGCTACGGCCGCGCCAACCGCTAGTGGCGATGCCGCCAACCGGATCTAGCCAGCCCAATGTTACGGTTGTTGAGATGTCCGGCGCAGTGACATCGTCACAGATACCAACAGCCATCGTCTGATCTTGATCGAGTTTGAAAGCAATATCACCGCCATTATTGACAATGATGCGCCGCGTCTCAAAATTATCGTCGATTAAACCGCAAACATAGTCAGCGACCGAACCAGCAACAGAAATCATGGGCGTAACCATATCGAACCCAGAAAAAGAAGCAGCACTTTCACACATCTTTTGTGCAATCGTGCCCTTCGGAGGGAAAGCGATATGTTCAACATTTGTAAGCAGCACGGGAAGCTCTTCGCAAAGGGATGGAAGAATCTCCCCAAGAGGTTCATTCATGAACCTTAAGGCCGCACCAAGCACATTGGGATCATCCGCATCGATCTTTACAAACAGATCAATCGGACCGTGTCTCATCACGATCCGATTAGTCTTTTGGTCCAGTGCGACAAATGCCTTTTCCATCTTATCCCTTGCTACCACTGCCAACATCTGTTGGCCAAGGATTGCTTTGGTGATTTGCCACAAACCTTTGACCGCTCAGAATATGGTCTTTTTGCTTTCCTGAATTGGCTTCAATCGCTTCATCCAGATCAATGATATGATCAACGTGCCCGCCAAGCGCGCGATAGCCTTCCAAACTCATGGTGAATTCTATGGGTGCCACAAGGGCCGGTGTTGGAACATATCCAAAAGAGTTCTCCGGCATCTTGGCAACGTCGGACATGACCGTGATACCGCCGCCGGGCCATCTATATGAAGGTGCTCCACCACAGGTCACATTGGTCAATGCTGATTGCGCAGACTGAGTGAGCTTGACCGGATTTTCTGTAACACCAGATCGCAACGAGCCACCTGCACCACCGATAAAGACCACTGAACAAAGCGCCGGTTCGCAGTTCTCATCGATCCGCTCAATGGACGGCTTAAGCCGTTCCGGCATATCCTTTTGAACTGGCTTTAAGTCGTCATCCAATTCGTAGTAGGCAAAGTGCTCACCCGTAGTTGAAACCATGAGAAGGCTTTGTCCGGGCGAGGCTTTCTTGTCGTTGAAATCTCCAAGAATGGTAAGTGGATCTTCAAGATCCGTCCCACCCCATCCCGTTCCGGGATTGGCAACTTGGAAATAGCGACCTGGTGTTGAACGACGGCCCTTGATCTTAATTCCGCTTTCCGGCCAACCAATCACCTTTCCAGCCTGGTGTTGAGACATGACACCAGTGATGTGATCGTCGACAACAACAACCTCATCAACAAGGTCTTTCCATTGGGACGCAAACATGCCCACGGCGGCCGAGCCGCACCCAACGCGCATGCGCTCTTCAACAACACCATTGATAATCGGTGGCATGTTGGCCTGCACCACAACTTCAGCCCCATCGTCAATGGTCAAAGTCACCGCTTCCCCGTTGCACAGTGCAAGAAGAGTAGCACAGGTGACACGGCCTTCTTTCTTACTGCCACCTGTGAGGTGATGCACACCTCCCAAGGACAACATCTGAGAGCCATATTCAGCAGTTGTCACGTGACCAACGGCTTCGCCATCGACCCGGACAAGATTGCGTTCGGGCCCAAGATGGCGGTCCGTGTCGATCTTAATCTTGGCGCCGCAATAGCTGAAAATGCCTTCCGTGACGACTGTTACAGTGTCAACGCCATTGACCTCACTTGAAACGATGAACGGTGCTGGTTTGTAATCTGGATACGTGGTGCCTGCACCAATCGCCGTTATAAACCGGTCTTTGGAATGAACAACACTGCCATCCCAGTCTTCACCATTTGTCAGACAGGCGACAACAGGTTTTCCTTCTTCAATCTGGTTTTCAATGACAGTCAACGGATCCAGGCGAACAAGTTCACCGCCATGATTGGCATAACGATCACAAGCGCCGGAATTGCCATCGGCTATGTAACACATCACAGGACAGGCATCACACCTGATTTTTTCTGGTTTTGCTGGTTTATCAGACATTCAAACTATTCCTCATTGTGCGCCATCAACGCCGCCATCACTTTGTCAGGGGTCGCCGGTAAGGCAGCGACAATCACTCCTGTCGCGTCGCGCAGTGCGTTCAAAATTGCAGGGGCTGTCGGGATCAGAACATGCTCACCAAGACCTTTGGCGCCGTAGGGGCCTTCAGCGTCCTCGACCTCGATGATCAGATTTACAAACTCAGGCATATCGCCAAAAGTAGGAATGAGATAATCGTGCAGGTTCTCTGTTCTGCCCGGCAAATAATCTTCCATCAGAGCAAGCCCAATACCTTGGGCAACGCCCCCTTCAATCTGTCCTTCCACAAGCATGGGGTTGATGGCCTTGCCCACATCGTGGGCCGTGGTAATGCGGTCAAGCTTGATGGTACCGAGCTTTGTATCAACACTCAGCTCCATGAGCTGCGCTCCATAGCCATAAACGGCATAGGGCATACCCTGACCTTTCTCATCAAGCGCTTTAACGGGCGGGTCATAGGTTTCTTCAGCCATAAAAACGTAGCCGAACGCATTGGGTTCCAACCTGGTCAACTCAATTTCAACAGATGTATCGCCTTCATACGCTTTGATGAGGCCGTCAGAAAATTCAAGCGACGCCGCTTCGCTCACGTTGGCTTTTCGTAAGATCTGCCGACGCAGTGCTTCACCTGCCAGCTGCGCTGCTTTGCCGGTTACAAAGGTTTGACGGGATGCAGATGTTTTACCACAGTCGGGCGTCAGATCAGTATCACCATCAATCAGCTTAATGGAATGGACAGGCACCCGCAGACCATCAGCCGCAATCTGGGTGATGACCGTATTAGACCCCTGCCCAATATCCATTGCGCCCTGATGGAGAACAATGGTCCCATCGGCTTTGATGCCAAAGCGGATCGTAGACGGATTTGGCAGCGATGTGTTGCCGCACCCATACCAGCAAGAACCAAGCCCTACACCTTTGCGGATAACAGAGCCATTGGCTTTTGCATTGAATGCTCTCGCTTCCGCGTTTGCTCTCGCCCAATGGGGCTGAATTGCTTCCAGACACTCTTTGATCCCAACACCTTTTTCAAAGATCTGGCCGGTTGCGGTTGGNAGTCCGTTTTGAAGCGCATTTCTGATCCGGAACTCCAGCCTNTCGATGCCGACCTTATCTGCCAACAAATCAAAGGCGGTTTCCTGAGCAATCGCCGATTGAGGCACGCCAAATCCGCGGAANGCACCCGATGAAGGTGTGTTGGTATGNACAGCATANCTTTTTGCNCGGTAGTTTTCGATGAANTAGGGACCAGACGCATGGACCGGCACACGGTTGGCAACCGTCGGACCCCAGCTTGCATAAGCGCCTGTGTTGAAGGTTCCTTCAAAATTAAAGGCTGTAATTGTACCGTCCTCAGAACAGCCAATCTCGAGCGCTATTTCCGAGGGATGGCGTTTGGTTGTCGATTGCATCGACTCATTGCGGCTATAGCTGATGAAAGCCGGTCTATTGAGCTTCCATGCCGCCAAAGCAATATANGGCTGGAAGGAAATATCCAATTTCGAGCCAAACCCGCCACCGACCGCAGAAGGCATGATGCGAATGTCATTAACTGACAACCCCATGATCTCAGCCAGACTGTCGCGATCCATCATCGCTGCCTGGGTGCAGCCAAAAAGTTCCAATCGGTCACCCTTTCGCACACAGTACCCTGCTTCCAATTCAATATAGGCGTGTTCAATGAAAGGCGTTGATGTTCTGACGCTCACCTTATGGCGAGCGTTTGCAAACCCATTGGCGATCGAGCCTTTTTCAACATAGCCCTCAACCAGAATATTGCCCTTACGGCCATCATGAATGTCATTGAGATTCCCATCTCTTGCTTCATCAGGCAGCAGAGCGTGTTTAATCTCAGTCCAGCGGATGGGGAGATCGCCTTCATCAAGACGTCGGACTACATCCTCATCCCCCACGATGGCAGCCACGGCCTCCCCGCGGAAAATGGCGACTTTTCCTGCAAAAACCGGTTGATCAGCAAAGGGCGGTATAACCCCAAAACAGTTCTTACCTGGCAGGTCGGTCACATCGAAAAAGGCTTCAACACCCTCGGTATCGCGCACGAAGGCGTCTTTGTCAGCTATTGTGAAATTCGCATGATGGTAGGGACTACGAATAACCCTCACATAAAGCGCATTTTCNGGGATTGTGTCNGCACCGTATTTTAAGGTTCCATCGACCTTCGGAAGACCGTCAAGATGTCGGATCGCTGCGCCAACACCCTTGCCTGCTTCGGGAAGAATCTCCTCATCNGCAAATTCATGGGCGTGCACCACCGCTTCGATGATCTTTTTATATCCTGTGCAGCGGCACAATACTCCACCCAATGCGTCTTCAACTTCCTTTTGAGACGGCTCGAGCTGTTTGTCCAAAAGGGCTTTGGCAGAAATCAACATGCCCGGCGTACAGATGCCGCACTGTGCTGCACCAAAATGTAGAAAACTGCGTTGCAAGCGAGACAGCTGACCATCACGGGCCATATTCTCAAGCGTTTCGATTTTCGAACCATTGATCTGGGAAGCGCTCACTAAACAGCTACAAGCCGTTTTNCCATCGATCATCACCGTACANGAACCACAATCGCCCGCATTGCAGCCAACTTTAGTGGCACTCAGTCCCATATCGTCGCGCAGAAACTCAGACAAACGCTTGATCGGATCCACACTTTCAATGCGACTTTTCCCGTTTAGCTCAAAATTGACCTTGATCATATTGTGGCTTCCAGGGTTTGAGTGAGCGCCCGCGCCACCATCTCCTTGGCAGCATGCATTCGGTAATCCTTGGTCGCGCGCACATCATCAATGGCTGCGAGATTTTTGAAATGGTCTTCCTTGATAAGGTCGACGACGTCTGAAGTTGCCTCTTTTCCGATGATTAGCGATTCAAGGTCCAAGAGCCTTTGGGCGACCAATGAACAAGACCCCACGGCGATGGCTGCGTCTGAAATGCACCCGTTAGAAACGTGAATGCGTGATGCAACCATCGAAATGGAAATGACGAGATATTTCCGAGCGCCGAGTTTAAGGAAAGAAGACACGCCNGACGTAGAGTTTGCTGGCAAAACCACGCCGATGACGATTTCACCGGGCTTTAGAGCCGTCTTTCGATTGCCCTGAATAAAATCACGGAGTGGCATGCGACGCTCGCCTGCCATCGATCCAATTTTCACCCGTGCACCAAGGGTCAGGAGTGGCGGAACCCCATCAGCGGCGGGAGAGGCATTGCAGATATTGCCAACGACGGTCGCCCGGTTTTGAATCTGAACCGAACCCACTTCCCTGGCGGACAGTTTAAGTCCGTCAAAAGAAGTTGGTAGATCTTCCTCGATCAAATCTGTCCAAGTGGTCAGCGCGCCGATGTGCCAGTCACCGTCTTCATCCCGGCTAATACCTTTGATGGATTTAAGATTGGTGATATCAAGGACATTGCTTTGGGGAACCCTCCCATTCAAAGACGGGTAAAAATCTGTGCCGCCGGCAAGCACCCTCCAGTCACCGGTTGCAAGTATCGAATACGCTTCTTGTAGCTCAAAAGGGTTCTCAAATCGCATACTTTCGCATCTCCCAGCAGCAGAACAGTCTGACAGAGCGTCAATTTGCTGCCCGCTGGCTGGTCATTTTATCACGCCAGCCCTTTTCATTCGTATCAAAACAATATTATTGTTAGTATACAAATTAAAATTTAACAATCAACAGTCAAGTGACAATAGCGCTGNAGCCCATCAATTTTTCAGCCCAAAGCCTATCGCCTTACCACAGCAGAATTCAGTNTTGATCTTACGACGCGCATTCGCGGGGGGTTTTGTCCCAAATTCCTTGAAAGACAATGCTTGAGGTGTGATTATTCCCACAAGGCATATCGCGAAGTGTGAAGGCATTTTGCGGAGTATTGTCCGAGGCAAAAACCTATAATGTCACCTGAGCACTCTGGCTTAACTGTGCCAGAGATCGTTTTCATGGCGATTACACACCTCCGTTTATGTCTGAAAAACAATATTTGTATACTAACGATAATTTCATATAGTCCCATTTATTGACCGCAGGGTTTTGGGAGCTCAGATGGCTTTGGGAAATTGAAGAGACCACTGTGAAGGCCCTAGCCCCCGTCAAACGCGTTGCCGACTACAACGTGCAAATAAGAATGAATTCGGATGGCTGCGGTATTGAACTTGCCAACATCAAAATGTCCATGAAGCCGTTTGACGAAATCGCGTTGGAAGGAGCTATCTGGTTGAAAGAGGCCGGCACAGTTACCGAAGTGATCGCTGTTTCAATCGGAATCAAATAAGTTCAAGAAACCTTGAGGACAGTGCTGGCCATGGGTGCGGAAGTGTCATCCGCTGCCTCTCCGTATTCCTCCCTCACGAGCTAGCAAGATCAGTGACCGGTGGTCCTTTTGCCCCGAGATTTCTGCCACCTTGTCTGCATTCTTTTTAGCTACGTTTAAAATCTCTTCAATCTTTGAGTCAGCCGCTGACCACTTGCTCACTATATCTTTTTTAGTGCGCCCAAGATTGTGGTACGTGTAGCCTTTGCCTAGTCTATATACCAGCTCTTTTGGCACCCTTCATCTGTAGCGATAGATCCCATCGGCTCTCTGCTCTGTATATAACGGGAGGTTCTGCATTTCGGTATCCTCATCCAGTTCACCTAAATAATCACCAAACTCGCACATCTCTTCGCACACAGTTTTAACACAAAAGAGTTCCTTTTTTATAGAAATACGTGCTTATAGCCATATTTTTAGGAGAAATTGTAAAATTATCTGGTACCCACGGCCAGACTCGAACTGGCACGGCCTATTAAGCCCAGAGATTTTAAGTCTCTTGTGTCTACCATTCCACCACGTGGGCATCC
>PBSX01000058.1 GCA_002726375.1 Marinovum sp. | reverse complement strand
CTGCGCCGCGCTGGCCAATGCGCCGCCGCCGCGCACGCTGCTTTGGGCCAGTTGCAGCGCGCCGCGCAGCTCATTAATCTGCTGTTCCTGCTCGCGCTGGGTGATGTTTTTAGCTTCAAGATCGGCCCGATGCTGTTCAAGCGCGTCGTTTAAATTGTCGATGGTGACGCGATCCTGCGGGTCGCGGGTGTGTGCGATTTTATCCCCACCCACATTATCGCCATGGCCCGAATGGGTTTGCGTAAGGGCAGTTCCTTTAGGCTTTTCGCCCCTTTTATGGAAATACTTCAAGACGGCCCAACATCCAATAATTACGCCGACTAATATATGCCAGTAATCTACAATGAATTGCCAAACCTCGGCAAGCGTCATGACTTAAATCCCTTACACCAATGACAAAACCATAATCGCTTTGCCCTGCCAAAACAAGTTAAAGGCGAGTTTTCTTTGGACCTGCACTAATAGGCCTATGGCGCGCCAAAGGTGCATTCTATGCACAGCGCCGCGCCGCCGCGAGGGGGCTAAAAACTGGCGAGCAGCGCCGGGGTGGGCCAGCCGTCGATGGGCATGGCCAGAACATCCTGCACGATGCGCACCGCAGCGCGGGTTTTGGCGCCTAAAATGCCATCCACATCGCCCACATCAAAGCCCAGCTCGACCAGCTTTTGTTGCAGCGCCCGCATCTGATCACCGGTTAGCCCGGTGTCCGGGCTCACCGGATCAAGCGGCGCGCCGCCTTCGAGCAGGGTGGCGAAATAACCGGCAGTGGTAATATAGACGAGGCTTTCGTTCCACTCGATAAAGACGCGAAAATTGGGATAGACAAGAAACGCGGGCCCTTTGTGCCCTTGCGGCAACAGAACAGACGCCATTAAATCATCCGAGGCCAGCGGTTTATGCCGCCCGCGCAGACCCAGCGCCGCCCATTCGCGCAGGGTTTTTTCAGTGGTCAGCCCGGTAAGTGACCAGTTCATATCCGCCGGCAATGTGACCTGTTGCAGCCAAGGCTGATTGGGTTGCCATCCCAAGGCACGCAACATGGACGCACCCGACATCAGCGCATCGGGCGCCGAGGTTTTCAGCTTAACTTGCCCGTCACCGTCGCCGTCGATGCCATTGACCAGAATATCTTCGGGCAGCATTTGCACCATGCCAATCTCACCTGCCCAAGCGCCTGTTGTCGTGGCTGGATCGAAATCGCCGCGTTTGAAAAGCTCAAGCGCGGCAAAAATCTGCGGTCTAAAGAGTTCCGGCCGCCTGCAGTCATGCGCCAAGGTGACCAGAGCGTTCAGCGTATTAAAGTTACCCTGAAAAGCGCCGTAATCGGTTTCAAACGCCCAGAACGCCAAAAGCACGCCGCGCGGCACCCCCAATTCGCGTTCGATAAAGTCAAACTCGCGCTTGTAGTTGGCGGCATTTTTTGCGCCGTGCTGAAGCCTATGATTGCTGATTAAGCGGCCCGAAAACTCTAGAAAAGGCAGCTGAAACACACCTTGGGCGCGGTCGGCTTTGATCACCTTTGGATCTTGGGCAACAGAAGCAAAAAACTGATCGCTCAGGGCGTTGGAATAGCCGCGCGTGCGGGCTTCGGATTTTAAACCCTGAACAAAACTGTAAAATCCGCCGCCGCAGGATTGTGCTGCTGCGATGCTGGAAAACCCCGTTGCGCTGATCAAAGCCAGCGCCAAAAATACCAAGCGATACATCCATGCCTCCTGCTCGTAGGTTTTTGCCGCATTTTCGCGGCTGTTTTGCCCAGCATCCTAGCAGCAAAAATACTCTAGGGCCAGATTTCTTGCACCCTGCAGGGTTAACCGAGCACCGCGATGAGTAACACAAACCCCAACATTAGCGCCCAAGTGGTCCACAGCATCCGCACCGAGCGGTCGATATCATTTGGCGTTGCAGCGCGGTTGCCATGCGGGTTGACCCAGGCAAAGGTCCGCTGCGTGCCTTCATAGCTGCGCGGTCCGGCCAGCGCGACGCCAAGCGCGCGCGCCATCGCTGCTTCGGGCCAGCCGGCATTGGGCGAGCGGTGCTGCCTTGCATCTTTTGTGATCGCCCGCCAGTCATGGATTACGCCGCCTTGTATCGCGATTAGCGCGGCAGTAATCCGCGCCGGAACCCAGTTNAGCAGATCATCAAACCGCGCNGCAGCCCAGCCAAACTCGGCCAATGCCGGGGTTTTATAGCCGATCATGCTGTCGGNNGTATTCACCAGTTTATAGATAAGCAAACCGGGNAGCCCGCCTAGCAATAGCCAAAAGGCCGGCGCTACCACCCCGTCCGATAGGTTTTCTGCCCCGCTTTCAATCGCCGCGCGGGCCATCTGGTGCTGATCCATCTGGTCAGTATCGCGCCCGACGATCATCGCAACGGCGCGGCGTCCTTCGTGCAGGGAATAGCGCGCGCCATTGCCGACCGCNNGGACATGCTGCACCAGNGACTTTTGCGCNAGCAGGANNGCCGCACAAAGAACTTCGGCNACNGGGCCAAAAAACCCTAGGATCAGTCCAAGNCAGGCGCCAAGCACAATNAAAATAATCAANGTCAGNGCGCCTTTGATTTTTTTGTATCGCCCATGGTTCAAAGTCGAAGTGCACAGCGTAACGGCCCGTCCCATCAACACCGCCGGATGCGGCAGCCGCGACCAAAGCCACTTCGGCTCGCCCAAAGCGGCATCCAGCAGAAGCGCGAAAAACAGAACCCAAGCCATTAGCTTAGCGCCCGCTGCAGCCTGTCCCAATCATCGGCGCCGGGCAGGCCAAGACGCAGGTAATGATCCGAATAGGGGAAAATACGGCTTAGGATATGATGCTGGGCCAGTTTTTGATGCCAATGCTTTGCGCNTTTAACCGAAAACAGCCGAAAAAGATCGCAGCCGCCGACACCCTCTGCCCCTGCGGCCAGTAGGATTTGATCCAGCCGCCGCGCATCTTTGGCCAGTTGGATGCGGGTGTTTTNGGCCCAGCTCTTATCGTTTAAAGCCGCNGTGCCAATNTCAAGCGCNGGACCAGAGACCGGCCATGGGCCAAGCCGNTCGGCCAGCAAATCCAAAACCGGATCAGCCCCGATTGCAAACCCAAGCCGCACCCCTGCAAGCCCCCAAAACTTGCCAAAGCTTTTTAGCACAATGCGTCCCGGACGGGCCGTTTCATGGATCAGGCTGTGCTGGGGGCACACATCGGCAAAGCTTTCGTCAATGATGGCCAGTGGGGCATTAAGCTCTTGGCTTTGCCACAGGCGTCCATCGGGGTTGTTGGGATGAACGGCGACCTGTACATCGGGCTGATCATTGCTGAGCGTCCAGNCAGTGGCATCAAAGGCGGCCTGATGTTCATTATAGGTGGGCTGGGCAATGTCCACCTTTTGNCCNCNNATCAAAGNCGGAAGCGCCGCGATCAGCGCCGAGGCCCCCGCCGCAGGAACCACTTTGGCGGCCCGAGGTACAGACCAAAACCGCCGCGCCGCTTCAATCAGGTTCTGATAGGCCTCCTGATCGGGCAAAGCGGTCATGGACCGCGGCGAAAACGGCGCCGTGGGGTAGGGGCTGGGATTGATTCCCGTGGACAAATCAAGCCAGTCTTCACGCGCGCCGCCGAACTGAGCAACCGCCGCATCAAGCCCACCACCGTGATCGCGTAAATTATTTTTTTCGCGGGCTTTGATCATCAACTCCTCGTATCTATTTGACAGATATCAAGTATATTCAAGCCCAAGATACAAGGTCTTTCGAAAGTGTTAACATTCTTTTTTTCAGTTAACCTTTTGTTAGGACTTTTGGTTTTGATAGGGATTAGTCGCTCATTTAATTTTCCTTATTTTAGTGTGTCAGCCATGAAAGTTTTAATTGTTGAAAGTGAATATGAGCTGGGTTTAGTATGGCAGCGGGCCTTGGAAAGGTTTGGGGTTAAAGTGGTTCTGGTGGCAGATCAAAGCACGGCCGTTCAGGCCCTGCGAAATCAGAGTTTTGATTTGATCGTGCTGGATTTGGTGCTTGAAAATGGCAGCGCCTTTGCAATCTCAGACTTTGCCAATTATCGGCGTCCGGCCGCACAAGTGATGTTTGTCACCAACACCAGCTTTTTTTCNGACGGCTCGATTTTTCAGCATTGTTCAAATGCCTGTGCCTATGTGCAAAGCGCAACGCCGCCCGAAGACATTGCNATGATGGTGACCCATTACGCCGCCCGTGTCTAAAGACCCCAGCGCTGGCAGCGTCGATTCGCAAACGGCATATCGGCGGTCGGCAGTGGGCGATGGCGCGCGCCGGTCTACGTCAGTATCCGTTCACAGGCTGGTTTTGTCCCATACCTGTGGCATTTCAGTCATACCATGTGCAGAAACCCAAGGGATATGGCAGGACGCCAAACCCTTGACTTCACAATTGATTTTCTTGCAGATTAACAATCTAAATACATGAAAAATAACATTAAAAAATATTTCTAAATTCACTTTGACGCCTGATTTTCTGACNCCGTTCCGCGTTATGGTGGGCCTTTGGGCGCCAGCTTGGCAAGGATTAGCCGATACCCCCAAATGTTCACTTGAAATTCACCATTTCTGCGGCACACTGNCCNTTGGGAGACGTTGTTATGAGTACNTTTTTATCCAAAGAGGTCCAGTTGGGGCTTGAAGCGGCNCGCAAGCGCGAGCTGACCCAGAAAAGCCGGCTAAGAGTACGGTTTGATGGTGAGGTCTATCCCGTACTGAAATACTGGGAAACTGGGTTTTCTGTGGATGCGGATGATGCACCACAGATGCGCGGTTTGGTCGATCTTTTTGACGGTGCTCAGCATGTCTCACAATGCCTTATAGTGGCCTCTGACGAAGAAAACGGTGAATTTAAATTTGAATTTAAACGCAACACGGCCGCGCAAGACATTGCGCCGGTTGATTTTGAAAAAGATCTCAACGCCCCGATTGCTTTGCTCACGTAAAGCGGCTTTGAAGCTCTAAAAGCGCTGAGCTACAATCGGCGGTACTGCGAAACAAAATTTTTAAACCTAGCCCCTAGCCAATTCCATGGCCGGGGCTGCTTTCATTACGTTGAAATGATCGGGAGCGGGAGAAGGAATTTTTTTATGCNCGACTATTACGCAATCGTTGATCAAGATGAAAACAGCGCCTATGGCGCATGGTTTCCCGATGTTGAGGGCTGCTTTTCGGCCGCCGATACGGCCGATGATATCGTGCCGAACGCGGCCCAAGCATTGCAGTTGCACCTAGAGGGGGTTGAAGCGCCCCCGGCGCGCAGCAAATCCGAATTGAGCCGTCTTTTTTCGGGGCAACTCACCGCAGGGGCGTATTTTCAAAAAGTCCATGTGATGGATTTCGGTGATCCAATGAGACGTGCGGGAGGCCCTCATAGGAAGTATTTGGATATATATGTCGATAATGACTTTGAAGAAGTTATGTTTCGCTGGGATCATAAATTACAAAAATACTTTAGAAAGTTCTATGGCGCGGATGGGGAAGACACTGTGCCAAACGGCAATAGCCTCAGATTTGCTAGTTTCAGTTATGGCGATGAGATCACTCGTGGAGAATATGAAAGAGGAAAATAAAGGCAAAATGGTTAACAGTAGCACCCAATTAAGTTTGGCTCGGGAATTGGCTTTCGCTCAGCACGAAGGGCAATATGACAAGCTTGGTCAGCCCTATATTTTTCATGTTGAAAGCGTGGCCAAAGGCGTAGCGCATTTGGGCGCGGAATATGAAACCATAGCTTGGCTGCACGATATTGTCGAAGATACTGACACGACCCTTGACGATATCGAATTACAGTTTGGTGCGCGGGTTCGACGCGAAGTAGACGCCATCACCCAAAGACCAAATGAGGCTTATTTTGAAACCTACATTGCGCGGTTGAAGCAATCAAAAATCGCCAAACAGGTGAAATTTGCAGATGCATCCCACAATTTGGTACGAATACCGGCCTTTCAAGCAATCGATCCGGACAAGGCAAAAGCGATTGAAGTGAAATATCGGGCCCTCTGCGCAGACCTGAAACACAAATGAAAGGGATTTCCTGATGGCTACCAAGCACGAAAAAATGACCCGTGAAGAGCTTTTTAAGAAAGTACTGACCGTGCCCGATAATGAGCGTTTGACTTATGGGAGAAAGTTGCTCAAGGAATATACCGGCGAGGATAAAGACCTGATTGGGCCTTGGCTGGAAGAATTCATCATTGCGAGTTCCAAGATTAACTAACCACTCGGATATTAAGCCATACTGCGGAGGTTTTTGCGAACGCATTTGAAGGGCATATAATCGACGGAAGTAATTTTTACCGATATCTGTTAAGATCTATGGCACCGGAAACCGTCAAAGGTATAAAAAACATAATTAAGGGTATTTCTTGATGGCTACAAAAAGCGAATTAGCGGCTATGGAGCGCGCGGAAGTAATAGCCGCCTATCGTGCCTTTCACGGCACTAATATCACATCTAATGGCAGTGCCCCTCATGCAGCATTTTTTATGCACTGGGTTAAAAATAACGGCATTGAATCAAAAGCGCCGCAGGAATCTATCGACGAGATGCAGCAAGAGTTTGAACCGGGCGTTTTCTACTAACCACCCTGACATTTCAGACGATCCAGCCTCGCTTTTAGCGGGGCTTTAACCGCAGGCCGAGCCTGCACCCATATTTACCAGAGGTATAGACATGGCAGACGACACCAACGCCCAATCGGGCGAGCAGCATACGACCGTAAATCCAAACGACTCTACTGAAGATCCCCAAAGGCCTGCGACAGCCGGTCAACCGCTGTTTGCACCTGACTGCGCGGCATGGCGAAATTAAACCGTAAAAATGCCTCGCCGCCATGACCAAAAGTTTCACCATGGTTGGCGGCCAGTTGGGCCTCTTGCTGCACCCGGCGTTTGACCTCATCCGGGCTCATGCCGGTGCCTGAAAAATCCACCCAAGCCAGATAGGTTGCCTCAAGCGGCGTGGATTTAATCCCCGGTAGCGCATTTACGGCCCTATCAAACAGCTGGCGGTTTCCCTCTAGATAGGCCATCAACCCATCGACCCATTCGGCCCCCTCGGAGCTATAGGCTGCCGCCGCCATCATCAGCCCAAAATAATTCGGGCTCATTCCCAGTGCCGCCATACGTTTTTTAAACTTTGCCCGCAGTTTGCTATCGGGAATAATCACATTACCTACGTGGCTGCCAGCGATGTTAAAGGTTTTTGTGGTGGCAGACATGACTATTAATCGCTCGTTGACGCTGTCATCTGCGAGCGGAAAAACCGTATGCTTTTGGCCGGGGTAGACCAGATCATGATGGATTTCATCCGAGACGATAATCAGATCATGGCGGCGGGCAAAATCGCCAATGGCGCGCAGCTCGTTGGGGGTCCACACGCGGCCCCCCGGGTTATGCGGCGAGCTGAGGATAAGCATTTTTTCACCGCCTGTCATCATCGCATCATAGCGGTCAAAATCCAACGTATAGCGACCATTCTCAACTGCCAGCGGACATTGGATTACCGGCCGGTCACTGGCGCTAAGAATGCGGAAAAACGAATGATAAATCGGGGTAAATAGCACCACGCCATCGCCCGGTTCGGTAAAGGTATCAACGCAGATCGCCGTGCCGTTGACCAGCCCATGGGTGGTGAAAATCCAACTGGGGTCAATGGACCAATTGTGCCGGTTCTGCATCCACCACACAATGGAATTAAGATAGGCGCTGTCATTTCCATGATAGCCGAAAATCCCATGCTTGGCCATTTGGCGAACCACGTTTTGCACGCATTCTGGCGGGCGAAAATCCATATCGGCAACCCACATGGAAATCCCGTCTTTCGCCGAAACACCGTAATATGCCTCCATATCATCCCATTTGACAGAGCGTGTTCCGTAGCGGTTAATGACCTTGTCAAATTGCATGAAATCGCATCCTTTTCCTTACCGTCAGGCCAAACTACAGATTTCAAAACTCTGTGCAAGAGGCGTTGCAAAGGACGCCGCTTTGTCCTAGATCACCGCCATGATACGCCCTATTCTTATTCATCCCGATCCTCGGCTGAAAAAAGCCTGCGCCGCTGTTGGTGATCTAAGCGATGCACTGCGCCACTTGGCTGATGATATGCTGGACACCATGTATGATGCCCCCGGTGTGGGGTTGGCCGCACCACAGATCGGCGTTTTAAGCCGCGTGATTGTACTGGATTGCGACAAGGAAGACGGCGTACCGCCCAAGCCAGTGGTGATGTTTAATCCCGAGGTGGTGGCCAGCTCTGAGGAAACCAACGTCTATGAAGAGGGCTGTTTGTCCATTCCTGATCAATTTGCCGAAGTGACACGCCCGAAAGAGGTTGAAGTGCGCTGGATTGACCGCGATGGCAATGAACAGACCGCCGGTTTCGACGGGCTTTGGGCCACCTGCGTGCAACATGAAATCGATCATTTGAACGGCAAATTATTCATTGATCATATCGGTGCGCTCAAACGCCAAATGATCACCCGGAAAATGCAAAAGCTCAAACGTGAGCTGGCGCGCAAAAAGGACGCTTAGTTATGGCGGTGCGCCCGTTTTTGCGCTGGCCCGACCCACGGCTGCGCCAGCCCGCAGAGCCGGTCGGCGAAATCACAGATGACATTCGGGGTATTTGGGCCGATATGGTGGATACAATGGAGGCCATGCCAGGCGTGGGTTTGGCTGCGCCGCAAATCGGGGTGATGTTACGCTTGGCGGTTGTAGATGCCTCAGACGAGCGAGGCAGAGCCGTTTTGATGGCTAATCCAGAACTTCTAAGCGGCTCAGCCGAGCAGCGCGAGCAAATTGAAGCCAGCCCAAATTTGCCGGGTGCAGGCGCGAAAATCAAGCGCCCCAAAACCGTTGTTGTGCGCTATTTGAATGCCCAAGGCGTGATTGACCGCAAAGAGTTTAGCGATCTTGCCGCCGCCTCTGTTCAGCATCAGATCGACCATCTTAACGGAAAGATGTATTTTGATAATCTGTCCAAACTGCGCCGCGATATGCTGCTGCGCAAAGCCCGGAAAACGTCATGAGAGTGGTGTTTATGGGCAGCCCCGATTTTGCGGTTCCGGCGCTTGAGGCGCTGGTGGATGCCGGGCATGAGGTAACCTGCGTTTATTGCCAGCCGCCGCGCCCTGCGGGCCGGGGCAAACGTGAACAGCCCACTGCCGTTCAGGCGCGTGCCACCGCGCTCGGCTTGCCACTGCGCCATCCTGCGGCGCTGTCCGCGGCCGATGACCAGCAAGAGTTTGCCGCGCTGGGCGCGGATGTGGCCGTGGTGGCCGCCTATGGTTTAATCCTGCCGCAGGCGGTTCTGGATGCACCGCGCTATGGGTGC
>PBSX01000057.1 GCA_002726375.1 Marinovum sp. | reverse complement strand
TGAAATACTGATAGGCATCGAAACGCTGTTCCTTGCCAAAAGGTTTGCCTTTTTCCTCGCCAATCCAAATCATTTCATTTTCGGTCGGGGTGAGGTTGTAAATCAACTCAATATCATTTTTTCCGGTTTCGGTATCATAGGTGTATTGATCTTTGCGCACCTGAGCAAAAAGCACCGGAACCGTCATGCTTTGTGCATCTTTAAGCGTATCAGCAAAGCGGAAGCCGAATTGTTTTTCCTGTTCCGTCTCGACCGCCTCGGCCAGGTCCATACCGGTTTTGATTTTGATGAAGCNTGAAATCATGTTGAAGGACACAGTGGGCTGATTGGCAACCAAGGCCTTAATTTGCGGATCAGCGAATAATTCGGGCGCTTTGCGCCATGCTTTAAACGTGGCGTTTGCACCCATGCACTGGCTGAGAAACGCNATCTCNTCATNGCNAAAATCAGNGTGCGCTTTGANATAATTCAGCGAACCGATNACATCTTGCCATTCNGTTGTTCCCACGCCAACGGGGNCTTCTATGCCTTGGGCATTTTTNCCAATACCGCCGTCGCTATCGCCTTGGCCCCGGTGGTCATACATCACCACATTATAACCCGCNGTGTGCAGATGTTTCACCATGGGTAGAAACTCTGCTGTAACCCCGTCAAGGCCTTCGGTCGAGCCATAGCGGGTGGTGGTCAGCGGATGATTGACGATAATGGTTTTGTCAGAGGCCATTGGTGCAGGGATTTCCCAAGCGCTTAGACGAATATTATCCGGTGTCATAATGTCAACGTCCTGATAGCTCATGCCATAATCTGAGGGGTTTTTGACATTTTCCAAACGCTTGGGGGACACCCNTAGTTTTACAATTTGGNTAACGTAAATGCGCTCNTTCAGACCAGCAAAATNGGTGGTCCATACCAAAGCCAGCAACAGGCCAATCACGACCACTGAAGCAGCTAAAATTTTAATATAGAAATACATTTTTTTATCCTTTCTAAATGCAGAGTTTTCCAATTGCAAAAATGCCTAAAGACTTGCGCTAAACGCCAATGCGCGGTTAAAGGGCTGGACGATGTGGCACACTTGCGCTGCATTCGAACAGTGTGAAATGGTTAGGGTGACTGCAAACAATTCAATGTTTACAGTGTAAANTTTANGTGCCNCAATGGGGCAGTAGCGTCAAGTCAATATTTACAGTGTAAACTTTTAATTTGATGTAGGGTTGATGACAAACACAAAAAAATATCATCACGGCAATCTAAAAGCCGCACTCATTACGGCGGGTTTGGAAATTCTGGCAGAATCGGGATTGTCGGGCCTGTCGTTGCGCAATTGTGCGGATCGCGCGGGGGTTAGCCATACGGCCCCCAAAAACCATTTTGGCAATATCACCGGATTGCTCACTGCGCTAGCGGCTTGCGGCTATGAAATGCTTTTCGGGTTCATGCAGCGCGATTTAAGCGCCGATGCAANGCGTAGCGAGCGCCGCAATGCCGCGCTTATNGGATATGTTGAGTTCGCCGCAGGCCATCCNGCGCTTTTCGAGTTGATGTTTTCAAAACGCAAAATCAATGGGGATGATCCTGTTCTTAAGGCGCCGATTGGCNCCTGTTTGATAATATTACAAGATATTTCCAAAGGACTTGTCTGGGACAAATCAGATCTGCAAGACGCCGACCAACGCGCCCAGACGATGCTGTGGAGCATGGTGCACGGCTATGCCCAACTGGTTGCATCGGGCACTTTGAAAGCGGAAACAATGAACGGGTTGGGCGTGCTTGATGTCTTGCCGCAGTTTCACGACAGCGACCCCGGTCAAACCCATTAAAAAAAGCCTCCGGAATGATCCGAAGGCCTAATAATTTTCTGCTTTTAAAAGCCTCGATTACCGGCGGTTNCCCAACCCGATATCGTCCCCCAAAGCCACCATGTCCGACAGCATCTTAGCCGCATCATCCACGGGTCCAGGTTGATTTTCAAAGGTTTCTTTAGCCTTGCCATAGAAATTCTCAGCTTCTTTGATCATCTCATCATAGGTTTCTTGGGTCATTTCAGACCGCAGAACCGCTTTTTCAGCCAATACGGAAAGCCCTTCGCCGATCTCGACAAATCCGCCGGTGACCACATAATCCTTATCGCCCTCTTCNCTGCTAACACGCAGCACGCCGGGGCGCAGGGTTGTGATCATCGGCATATGGCCTGGCATCGCGGTTAGATCGCCTTCGACACCTGGAATTTGCACCGCGGTGACTTGACCGGATGCAAGGCGCCGCTCGGGGCTAACCAGATCGAATTGCATAGTCTGTGCCATCATGGCCTCCTTTAGGCCGCGTCTGCTGCCATTTTCTCGGCTTTAGCGATCACTTCTTCAATGCCGCCAACCATATAGAACGCACCTTCAGGAAGGTGGTCATATTCACCGGCAACAACAGCTTTNAACGAAGAAATTGTGTCCTCAAGCGGCACCTGAACCCCATCAGAGCCGGTGAACACTTTCGCCACGTCAAACGGCTGGCTGAGGAAACGCTGAATTTTACGTGCACGGGCAACGGCCAATTTGTCTTCTTCGCTCAGCTCGTCCATACCAAGGATCGCGATAATATCCTGCAAGGACTTATAGCGCTGTAAAATTCCCTGAACGTCACGGGCCACTTGATAATGCTCTTCACCCACAACCGATGGGTCCATCAGGCGCGAGGTCGAGTCCAGCGGGTCAACCGCAGGATAAATACCAAGCTCGGAAATCGCACGGCTNAGAACGGTGGTCGCATCAAGGTGCGCAAACGANGTGGCNGGCGCAGGGTCGGTCAAATCGTCCGCAGGTACGTAAATCGCCTGAACNGATGTNATCGATCCGGATTTGGTCGATGTAATACGCTCTTGCAGCGCGCCCATGTCGGTGGCCAGCGTTGGCTGGTAACCAACCGCCGAAGGAATACGGCCGAGAAGCGCAGAGACCTCGGACCCGGCTTGCGTAAAGCGGAAGATGTTATCCACAAAGAACAGAACGTCTGTTCCGGACTGGTCCCGGAACTGCTCGGCCAATGTCAGACCGGTCAGCGCCACACGGGCACGCGCTCCGGGAGGTTCGTTCATCTGGCCGTAAACCAGCGCCACTTGAGATTCTGACAGGTTATCAGGGTTGATAACGTTGCTCTCGATCATTTCGTGATAGAGGTCATTACCTTCACGGGTCCGCTCGCCCACACCGGCAAACACNGAAAAGCCCGAGTGCACTTTGGCGATGTTGTTGATCAATTCCATGATAAGAACTGTTTTACCAACACCGGCACCACCGAANAGACCNATNTTNCCGCCCTTNGCGTANGGGGCCAGAAGGTCGATCACTTTNATNCCNGTNATCAACACTTCAGATTCGGTTGATTGCTCGGCGAATTCAGGAGCCGGTTGGTGGATNGCGCGGGTTTCNNTGGCCTCAACNGGGCCCTGCTCGTCCACGGGTTCGCCAACNACGTTCAAAATACGTCCCAAAGTNGCATTGCCNACNGGCACCGAAATTGGTCCGCCTGTGTCTGTCACTTCTTGACCGCGCACCAGACCCTCAGAGGCGTCCATCGCGATTGTGCGAACAGTGTTTTCACCAAGGTGCTGAGCCACTTCNAGAACCAATGTTCTACCATTGTTATNCGTGTTCAATGCGTTGAGGATTTCAGGCAGTTGATCATCAAACTGCACGTCGACAACGGCGCCGATCACCTGAGTGATTTTGCCTTTTGCGTTTGCCATAGTTCGTCTCCGGTTCTTTACAGCGCTTCTGCGCCCGAAATAATTTCAATAAGCTCGTTAGTAATCACAGCTTGACGCGAGCGGTTATATTCGATCGTCAGCCTGTCGATCATATCGCCCGCATTGCGCGTGGCGTTATCCATTGCGGACATCCGTGCACCTTGTTCAGAGGCAGCNTTTTCCAGCAGCGCCGCGAACATCTGTGTNGCCACTCCGCGCGGCANAAGNTCNGCAAGGATTGCCTCTTCNCCGGGTTCGTATTCGTAAAATGTTGATCCGCNNNGCTCATCACTGGCGTCAAACTTTGCCGGAATGATTTGCTGCGCGGTCGGGATTTGGCTGACCACATTTTCGAACTGCGCGTAAAACATTGTTGCCACATCAAATTCGCCATCTTCAAAGCGCGTTAAGATGCCTTTGGCGATATTTTGAGCGTTTTCATACCCGATCCGTTTGATTTCAGTCAGGTCAACATGGTCGATAAAATATTCGCCAAACTCGCGGCGCATACTGTCACGACCTTTTTTACCGACTGTGACGATTTTCACCGATTTACCAGCCGCCAANANTTCCGTTGNCCGCTGTTTGGCCAGCTTGGCGATATTGGCATTAAANCCGCCACACAGTCCACGCTCTGCGGTCAAAACCACCAGCAGATGGTTTTGCTCACTTCCGGTGCCGCGCAGCAAAAGCGGCGCGCTCTCAGACGAACCGACCGATGCGGCCAAGGCGCCCATGACGGCGTTAAAGCGTTCTGAATANGGACGCGATGCCTCGGCAGCTTCTTGGGCACGGCGCAATTTTGCCGCCGCGACCATCTGCATCGCCTTGGTGATCTTACGCGTATTNTTGACGCTTGCGATCCGGTTTTTTAAGTCCTTTAGACTTGGCATAGCCTCTTCCCCTTACGCGAAATCAGCAGCGTATTCGTCCAGAGCCGCACGGATTTTATCTTCNGCTTCCCCTTTGACTTTTGGATCTTCAGTAGTGATGTGATCCAAAAGATCGCTGTGGTTGCTGCGAAGATGTGCAACCAGACCGGTTTCGAACCGACCGACATCCTGAACACTGATTTTATCCAGATAGCCTTTGGTACCTGCGTAGATCACGCAGACAATCTCGGCGTTGGTCAGCGGCGAGTATTGTGGCTGTTTCATCAGTTCTGTCAGACGCGCGCCGCGGTTTAGCAAGGCTTGTGTGGAGGCATCCAGATCAGAGCCGAACTGCGCAAAGGCTGCCATTTCGCGGTACTGAGCCAATTCGAGTTTCACTGGACCGGCGACAGACTTCATCGCAGATGTTTGCGCCGATGATCCAACACGAGACACCGACAGACCTGTGTTCACCGCAGGGCGAATACCCTGGTAAAAGAGTTCGGTTTCCAAAAAGATCTGACCGTCTGTGATCGAAATCACGTTGGTCGGAATAAAGGCCGACACGTCGCCGCCTTGGGTTTCNATGATCGGCAGCGCAGTAAGCGAGCCAGCGCCATGATCTTCGTTCAGTTTCGCTGAACGCTCAAGCAGGCGCGAGTGAAGATAGAAAACGTCGCCCGGATAGGCTTCACGTCCGGGTGGGCGGCGAAGCAGCAGGGACATCTGACGATACGATACCGCCTGTTTAGACAGATCATCATAAATGATCAGCGCGTGGCGGCCATTGTCGCGGAAATATTCCGCCATNGATGTCGCCGAATAGGGCGCAAGAAACTGCATTGGCGCCGGATCGGATGCGGTCGCCGCAACCACGATAGAATAAGCCATCGCGCCGGTTTCTTCGAGCTTTTTCACCAGCTGCGCAACGGTCGAACGCTTTTGCCCGATCGCAACATAAACACAGTAAAGCTTTTTGCTTTCATCATCACCAGCGGCATCATTGTATGATTTCTGGTTCAGGATCGTATCCAGAGCCACGGCGGTTTTACCTGTCTGGCGGTCGCCGATGATCAATTCGCGCTGGCCACGGCCAATCGGGATCATCGCGTCAACAGATTTTAGGCCTGTTGCCATCGGCTCGTGTACCGATTTACGCGGGATGATACCCGGCGCTTTGACGTCCGCAACGCGGCGTTCTTTGGTTTTGATCGGCCCTTTGCCATCCAGAGGATTGCCCAGACCATCAACCACACGGCCCAAAAGTGCATCGCCCGCAGGCACATCCACAATCGAATTGGTCCGCTTGACCACATCGCCTTCTTTAATGTCGCGGTCGGTACCGAAGATAACAACACCAACATTGTCTGTTTCAAGGTTCAAGGCCATGCCCTGAATACCACCAGGAAACTCGACCATCTCACCGGCTTGAACATTGTCCAAACCGTATACACGGGCAATCCCGTCACCAACAGACAGCACACGGCCAACTTCGGCAACTTCGGCCTCTTGACCAAAATTACTGATCTGTTCTTTTAGGATTGCGGAAATTTCGGCTGCTTGGATGCCCATTTACCCGACCTCTTTCATTACGTTCTGTAGGGAATTAAGTTTGGACCTAATCGACGTGTCGATCATTTTCGAGCCCACTTTAACAACAAGACCGCCTATCAACTCTTGATCGACGGTCGCATCAATTTTGACATTTTTGCCGATGCGCGATTTGATCGCCGCGGCCAATTTGTCAGATTGGGTTTTGGTCATGGCTTTGGCTGAAATAACCTCGGCTGTAACCTCGCCTTTGTCTTCTGCAATAAGATCATGCAAGCGATCCAACAGCTGCGGCAAAACAAACAACCGGCGCTTGGATGCCATTAATCCGAGTGCGCTCNCGAGCATCGGCATCAGCTTCATTTTAGCAGCAATGCCCGCAATGGCTGTGCTTTGATCTTCGCGGCTATAAAGCGGCGAGCTGATCAGAACTCTGAAATCTTCACTGTCTGCGAGCGCCGCGCGCACATCATCTATATTACTTTCGAGTTTCTTTAAATCCGAAGCGTCTTTGGCGAGTTCAAAAACAGCCGTCGCGTAGCGCGCGGCAATTCCGGATGAGATCGAAGCTGGTTCGGACACGTCCACCCTTTCGATATCTGGCCCCATTGCCAAGACCACAAAAGGNGGCTCTGGGGGCGTTACAAGCGGCTGCCGAAGCAAACCATCAAAATCGGCGTGGGTGTAACAGAGCATGTGCGGCGTAGCAACCGCCCAATTAAGAATAATTCAATCTCAGAAACCCTTAAAAATATGAACTTAGNGAAACTGCGACCGAATGCATCAATCTNAGGCGCGAAAATCCTTCAAAAATCTATCGTCATGGCGATTCTTTTTGCAGTGTGCTTTGGATGTTTTGCTGCACCGATAAGGCCGGTTTCGGCTTTGGTTCCGCCAGTCCTTCNAGCACACGCAAAGGCCGTTTGGCTGGTAACGGCGTTTTGCTTGAGTGCATGGGCTGAACGCGTTTGCTAGCCTCGACAATCAAAACCCCGCCCGCCAAAAACGGCAGTCCTTTGCCAATCCGCTCGAAAATTGGNGCTATTTTTTGCCACCAACGGCGCTGCGATGGCAACTGATACAGCGCCGCAGTTGATTTTTCCGGCAGAAACCCATGCACCCTAAGCAGCGTTTCAAGCTGCGATGCGCTATAGGGCCGGCCAAAGCCCATCGGGGTCTTTTCGCTGCGCGACCATAGTCCGGCTCTGTTCGGGACAATAAAAAGCGCGCGCCCCCCGGGCCCCAACACGCGACGCGCTTCTTCAAGCATCGTCGTCGCATCATCGCTGGCCTCTAGGCCATGCAAGACCAAAAGCCGATCCACATGGCCGGTTTCCAGCGGCCAGAAACGTTCATCGGTCAGAACCGCGTGATTGGCGGCTCCACTAGGCCAAGCAATCACGCCTTGCGGCCCCGGCATCAAGGCGACCACCCGCCGTGATTTGGCCAGAAACGGACGAAGAAGCGGCACAGCAAAGCCAAAGCCAACAACCGTCTGGCCAGTTGTGTCCGGCCAGATTTTTAGCACAGTTGCGCGCAAGCTGCGTTGGACCGCACGGCCCAAAGCCTGCCGATAGTAAAAATTTCGTAACTCTTGCACATCAAGATGCATTGCCACGCTCCTAATCATGGGCCACACTAACAATACCACTGCGGAAATCAACGGAATTGAAATGTCTTTTAAGCTTGTGACCATCCCCTGTCTGTCGGACAATTACGCATTCGTGCTGCATGATGACGCCTCTGACCAAACACTGCTGGTCGATGTGCCTGAGGCCGCGCCGATTATCGCCGAGTTGGCAAAGCGCAACTGGCATGTCAGCCACGTGCTGCTGACCCATCACCATCCAGACCATGTGCAGGGGTTGCAAGAGCTTCTGGATGTGCATCCTGCACAAGTGGTTGGCGCGGCCGCAGACGCCCACCGTCTGCCCGCTTTGGATTTGGCATTGAGCGAAGGCGATCCATTTACCTTCGCCGGAGAAGAGGCAACAGTTTACGATGTCTCTGGGCATACCTTGGGCCATATTGCTGTGTATTTCCCCAAGTCCGGCATCGCATTTACAGCCGATAGCTTGATGGCACTTGGGTGCGGCCGGCTGTTCGAAGGCAGCGCCGCACAAATGTGGGACAGCCTGTCAAAACTGATGCGGCTACCGCCGGCTACAATCATATGCTCTGGTCATGAATATACCGCCGCCAATGCCCGCTTTGCGCTTAGTATTGAGCCAGGCAATGAAAATCTAGTTGCGCGCGCGGCAAAGGTTGATGACATCCGGAAAAAAAATCATCCAACAGTTCCGTCAAAATTATCCGACGAATTGGCCACCAATCCGTTTTTGCGCCCCCATAGCGCAGAAATTCGAAACCGCTTGGAAATGGAAAATAATAGCGATTCACAGGTCTTTGCAGAAATTCGACGTAGAAAAGACACATTTTGAGGTAAAAATATCCTGTGCAAAAGGACTATTTTCAAATATCTGGCATAGATTTCGCAGAAAGGACTTGAAGACCCGATAAGATAAACCAAACTAAGTAGGGAAAACCAAAACGATTGAGGCCTCGCCTCAAACACAATCTAAATAGGAGCGCGCCACGTGCCTTCATTTTCGACCACGCTTGAACATTCCATCCACGCAGCACTGGCTTTGGCCAACGACAGGTCGCATGAATTTGCCACCCTAGAACACTTGCTGCTGTCCTTGTTGGACGAACCGGATGCGATTCGCGTGCTGCGGGCCTGTGATGTGGATTTGGATGAATTGCGCGGTAATCTGGTTGAATTTATCGAAGGTGATCTGGCCTCATTGGTCACCGATGTAGAAGGCTCCGAAGCCGTTCCAACAGCCGCCTTTCAGCGGGTGATCCAGCGCGCAGCGATCCATGTTCAATCCTCGGGCCGCACTGAAGTAACCGGCGCAAATGTGCTGGTTGCGATTTTTGCCGAACGCGAATCGAACGCCACCTATTTCTTGCAGGATCAGGATATGACCCGTTATGACGCGGTGAATTTCATCGCCCATGGTGTTGCCAAAGATCCCAATTTTGGCGAAGCACGCTCGGTATCGGGCGCTGGCGATATGGATGATGACGAAGCCACAGACCGCGGCAAAAGCGATGAAAAGAACGAATCTGCACTTGGAAAATACTGCGTCGATTTAAACGCCAAGGCGCTAGAGGGCGATATTGATCCGCTAATCGGGCGCAGCCATGAAGTTGAGCGCTGTGTTCAGGTGCTCTGCCGTCGGCGTAAAAACAACCCACTTTTGGTGGGCGACCCCGGCGTTGGCAAAACTGCGATTGCAGAAGGGCTAGCGCGCAAGGTGGTGGCAGGGGATACCCCCGCTGTGCTGTCTGAAACCACTATTTTCTCACTGGATATGGGCGCGCTTTTGGCTGGCACCCGATATCGCGGTGATTTCGAAGAGCGGCTCAAGGCGGTGATTACAGAATTAGAGGCCCATCCGGATGGCATTCTGTTTATTGATGAAATTCACACCGTAATTGGGGCTGGTGCAACCTCTGGAGGGGCTATGGATGCCTCGAACCTGCTAAAGCCAGCGCTTCAGGGCGGTAAATTGCGCACCATGGGGTCAACCACATACAAAGAATACCGTCAGCATTTTGAAAAAGACCGCGCCCTCAGCCGCCGGTTTCAGAAAATTGACGTGAATGAGCCAAGCGTTGATGACACCATTAAAATCCTGCGCGGCATCAAAACCTATTTCGAAGAGCATCACAGCATCAAATACACCGCCGATGCGATCAAATCCGCGGTTGAGCTGTCGGCGCGCTATATCACCGACCGTAAACTACCCGATAAAGCCATCGACGTGATTGATGAAGCGGGCGCGGCCCAGCATCTGGTGGCCGAAAGCAAACGGCGCAAAACTATTGGTATCAAGGAAATTGAAGCTGTGGTGGCCAAAATTGCCCGCATTCCACCAAAGAATGTCAGCAAAGATGATGCTGCTGTGCTGAAAGACCTGGAAGTCAGTCTGAAACGGGTTGTGTTTGGTCAGGACCAAGCCATCGACGCGCTGTCTTCGGCGATCAAACTGGCCCGTGCAGGTCTGCGCGAGCCGGAAAAACCCATTGGAAGCTATCTTTTTGCAGGTCCAACAGGGGTTGGTAAAACCGAAGTTGCAAAACAGCTTGCGGATGTTCTTGGCGTGGAAATGCTACGCTTTGATATGTCCGAGTACATGGAAAAACATGCGGTTAGCCGGCTGATCGGGGCGCCTCCGGGCTATGTCGGATTTGATCAGGGCGGTCAGTTGACCGACGGAGTGGATCAGCATCCGCATTGTGTTCTGCTGCTTGATGAGATCGAAAAAGCCCACCCGGATGTCTATAACATCTTATTGCAGGTGATGGATCACGGCACCCTGACCGACCATAACGGCCGGTCAGTTGACTTCCGCAATGTGGTCTTGATCATGACCTCAAATGCTGGTGCATCCGAAATGGCCAAATCAGCGATCGGCTTTGGCCGCGATCGGCGCGAAGGCGAAGACACTGCTGCCATAGAGCGGACGTTCACGCCCGAGTTTCGCAACCGTCTGGATGCGGTGGTGAGTTTTTCACCGCTGCCCAAGGATGTAATTTTGCAAGTGGTCGAGAAATTCGTATTGCAGCTCGAAGCGCAATTGATGGATCGCCACGTTTCAATTGAACTCAGCCGCGCAGCCGCCGAATGGCTGGCTGACAAAGGCTATGACGAGAAAATGGGCGCACGGCCACTTGGACGTGTCATTCAAGAGCATATCAAAAAGCCGCTGGCCGAAGAGTTGCTTTTTGGCAAACTTGCCAAAGGCGGACTGGTTAAGGTGGGTGTCAGCAAAGGCGAACTCAAGCTGACCCTCGAAGGTCCGCAAAATCCACGGCTGTCGGGCGATAAACCGCCCTTGTTAACAGCAGACTGATCCGCCTAAGAGTAAGGGTTTAGATCCCCAAGCAAGGGGACTAAACCCGATGCGCAACCTTATCACCGCTCTGTCAGTTTAATCTCGATCCGGCGGTTTTGCGCCCGCGCTTGGGTGGTGTTCGCGGTATTTACTGGCTGAAATTCCCCAAAACCATTGGCGGCCAAACGGCCAGCCGGAATTTTCAATTGGGTGATCATAAATTTGACCACCGACAGAGCACGTGCTTGGCTTAGCTCCCAGTTATCGCGATAGCGCCCGGTGCCCGACAAAGGCAGATTATCCGTATG
>PBSX01000008.1 GCA_002726375.1 Marinovum sp. | reverse complement strand
TTTCATCATGCGGCTTGGCCCACAGACCCATGATAAATTCCGCGGTCACGGTCTCGGGAAGCGGAGGAAGTCCCCTCGATTCTGGCGCAGATTCCGGTTTGGGCTCTGCCTTCGTTTCGGGCCTCGGTTCCTCCTTCGGATTTGACTCCGATTTTTCCTGCTCCTCGGGTTGCTCCTTCTCACCACAACCCACGACCAGTAGCGCGGCAAACAGCAGGAACAGAACTTTCACCCCACAACCCTATGCAAGCCCACCATGGTCGGGCCATTGCAAAAAGGTGTTACCTTTGTAAGGCGACCCTCCATCCGCAGTCGGCAAGCGGGGAGAGGGTGAATGTGCGGGACGGGGAAGGCGTGAGGTTATTCCCTGGCCTCCTCAAACGTCTCAACCTGTTCGCCTATGCTGTTCCAGTATTTTGCAGCAAGTAGCTCGCCGTCGTTGTGGGCTCGCTTGGCCCACTTCTGACCGTTCGGGTGCCACCCCGAGTAGACGCCGTTCCTTTTGCCAGCCTTATACACTCCCTCGGACCGCTTCTGTCCGGTATCATACCAACTGCTCAAGGGGCGTCATCTTGGGATCGACTCTTCGATTATTGAAGCCAACGCCTCTCTTCGTGAGTTGCAGCACCGCAACACCGAGGAGGTCTGCTGGGAGTATGTGAAGCGCCTGGTGAAGGGGCTTCGTTCTCTGCGAAAAGATCTCCTGCTTTGCTCTCACCCCAATCCTTAGACTCGTGCCGCCCAAGAGCCTTGCCAGCCAATCAGCCAATGATAGGAGCAATCCCAAATCTTCTCACTTTATGTAGGCCATAAACTGGAGGCAGGCCAATTCCATGTCCGGCGCGCAAAGTTAGGTGGATATAGTTGATGATCTTAGAATCTTGATTGTGGTGCGAGCGTACGTTTCGCCGGTGCTTTGCGCTTTGAGGGTCCCCCCGTGAGAAGATTCAATCTCGGCAGGGGAGGTAGCGAATCCCGTTTGGGCATTGACAAATCGGGGAATATTCCGCCAGTGATATAGCGATCTTAAATGATCAGTCCACGCACCAAACATTTACCATGATTCGTCTGCTCTTCACTTCACTACTAATGGTTGGCTTTGTTGCATTCCTCGGGGCTCCCTCTGCCCGAGCGGGCGTGTTGAGTCTCGATGGCATCGACGGCTGGGTAGAGCTCAGCAATGCCGATGGCGCAATTCCAAGTGGCGCCGATCCCTTCACGACCGAAGCCTGGGTGAATCCAACCGTCCACAGTAACAGCACCATGACGTTCTGGGGAAACACTGCTGGGAACCAAGCCAATGGCTTCCGGCTCAAAGATGGCGGAGCGACTCGGCACTATTTCTGGGGCAACGATCACGATACCATCGGCACGGGCGATCTTTCCGCCGACACGGGTGGTCCGAACAGCGACGGGTGGCATCACCTGGCCATTACATGGGACGGTGCGCAGACACAGTGGTATTGGAATGGAGCGCCGCTCGAAGGGCCACGCTCTGCCGCTGGAGTAAACGTTGCCGATGCCAACCACCGCATCGGTTCCCGCCTTGGTGCCGAATTCTTTCACGGTTTCCTTGACGAAATCCGCATCTGGAATGTCGCGCGCTCTGCCGATGAAATCGCCCTCACCTTCGACAAGGAAGTCGACGCCGACACCACGGGTCTCGTGGCCTACTACAAATTTGATCTCGCTGCCGATTATTCTGACGAGACTGCCGGAGGGCACGATGGCACTCCAATGGGCGTTGCGACCACCATCGATCTTCTGCAGAACGCACCAGTCACCTCGCTAGAAGACAGCGACGCCGACAACCTGCCTGATACCTGGGAGTTGAGGTGGCTCAGCGTGAACGACCTCGATGCCCTGAACGGACTCGGAGTCGGTCCCGGACCTGGTGCAGGAACGGGGGACCTCGATGGCGATGGTCTCGCCGACGCTGAAGAATTCGCCCTGGGACTGGATCCGACCAAGGCGGACACCGACGGCGACGGACTCGACGACGATGCCGAAATCAATACCCACGAGACCAATCCGAAGATTACTGATTCGGACGATGATGGTCTCACCGACGGGGAGGAGATCAACACCCACAACACCGATCCCCTCGACGCCGATTCCGATGACGATTTTATCAACGACGGCGCCGAGATCGCCAACAACACCGACCCCAACGATGCCGGTAGTCCCGGAGCGCCCAGCGGGGTGGGAGGAGTACTCAGTCTCGACGGCTCCAGCATCGTGACCTTCGAGAACGCCTCTGGCTTGATTCCCACCGGAGACGATCCCTTCACTCTGGAGGTGTGGATCAACCCTAGTTCCATCCCCACGGGTGGCGGAAACGGGGGGCAGGTCACTTTCTGGGGCAACCAGGCCGGCAACCAGGCCAACGGATTCCGCCTGCGCGGCACTAGTGGCGTGCGCCACTACTTCTGGGGCAACGACCACGATGAAAACTTCGGCGAGGACATCATTCCCGACACCACGGGCCCCAACGGAGACGGCTGGCATCACCTGGCCCTTAGTTATGACGGCGCGGAGACCATCTGGTACTGGAACGGCGCGCCACTTGGCAATTCCCGCGCGGTCTCAAATCTCAGCGTGGCCGACGCCAATTACCGCATCGGCTCGCGCCTTGATGCCGAGTTCTTTGACGGTTTCATCGACGAGTTGCGCATCTGGGATGTGGCGCGCACAGGCCAGGAGATTGGCGACAATTTCCAGACCTGCATCGACCCCGACGACAATTCCGATCTCGTCGCCTACTGGGATTTCACCGGAAACTTTGGCGACATCACAGGCAACGGTCACGATGGCACGCCGGTGAACAATGCCACCATCGTTCCCGCCCTCAATGCGCCGGTCACGCCCTGCGACAACGGCCCGGCATTTCGAATGGCGGTCAGATCGGTAGGAGACGAGTTGGTCTTCACTTGGGATAGCAGGAGTGGGAAGCTCTACAATCTCCTCAGTGAGACCGATCCCTCCACCGAGCCGAAAACCTGGCCGGTCTGGAACAATCACAGCGACATGGTTGCCACGCCGGATGAGAACATGCTGACCATCCCCCGGCCTGCCGACGAGGAACGCTACTTCGTGATCGAGGAGATCGACGCGCCGCCCACCACACTCTACCTCGAAGACTTCGAACTGGGTGATGCGGGTTGGACCACTGGCGGTGATCCCGGCGACGATCCCGGAACGGCCTGGGCTCTTGGGACGCCCTCCAACGTGGGACCGGGAGGAGCGGCCAGTGGCGATTTCTGCTTCGGGACCAACATCTCGGAAGCTTACACCGACAACGCCCTGATTTGGCTGCGGTCATCGGTCATTGACCTGAGCGGAATGGGGCTGACGGAAGCATTTCTCAGTTATGCCGAGGCTAAAGACATCGAGTTTGGCTGGGATAGGGGATCCATCGCGGTCCTCGATGCCGCCGACGACACGGAGATCGCTGTGCTGGTAACAGATATTGATGATACCGATCTCGAATGGAAGGTGGCGCCCAGAATTCCGGTGGCGCTTCCTCCCGAAGCACTGACCGCGCCGTTCAAGCTCGAATTCCGTTTCGAATCGGACATCGAGACTATTGATCCGCAGGCCGGCTGGTACATCGACGACGTACGGATCACGGACTGACCGCTGACTGCTCACTTCAGGCCGATTCGGGTTGCACCCGGACGGACGGTGTAGGTCTTCCTCTCGCCGTCCGGCCACCGGATTTGGAGGAGAGCTTCCCTTACCGGGCTGGCGAAGAAGAGGACCGGTGCGGACTGTGAGAGGTAGCCGGAGCCGGCATAGTATTCCAGAGTCTGGGGCTTCTCGCCATCAGCGGTGAGGGTCATACGCGTGCCGGGCCGGACTGGAAAACGCACCGCCAGCACCTTGCCGTTGCCGCCTGCGTAGCTGCGGGCGTTTGCGGAGTTGACGCCAAAGTGGAGCTCTGGATTTCCATCCCAATTGCTGTCGGCGACAGTGAGGGAAGCGGCATCTCCGAAGAGAGAGAGACCGCTTTCTCCCGGTGGGAGGGCCTGGAAGCTTCCGTCGCCGCTTCCCGTGAGCACGAGGGAGAGCCCGCCATCCATGCGGCCGGTTTCCGGCTGCGGCGTGAAGAAGTTCTGCGCGATGGCGAGATCGAGATTTCCGTCCCCGTTTAATTCACAGGCCACCAGACCGAAGCCGGGAGCAATTTGGGCGAGAGAGGGGAGGGGACGGAAAACGAAGCGCCCCTTGCCGTCGTTGAGCAGGACGCCGCTCTCCAGCACCTTTGCTTCAAAGCGCCGGGCGGCAGCGAGGCGATTGCTGGTATAGATATCGGCCAGTTCGGCGATGGCGAATTTTTCGTAGCTGCCGAATCTCTTGGCCAGCGAGGGCATCGCCTGGGTGGAACAGCTCTTCCCTCGAATGGGATAGCAGAAGGAACCCTCGAATTCCGCCTCCACGATGCGACTCTTCCCGGAGCCGTCAAGGTCGCCAAAGAAGAGGAGAGCAGGCTTCTCCGCGCTGGCATGGTACTTGGTGTTGAGTCCGAAATTGCACACCGCGTAGTCGATGTCGCCGTCACCATCGAAATCACCGCCGGTGAGACCATTCCACCAGCCCGTGAGATCACTTAGCCCTGCGGCCGCGGTCGCATCGGTCAGTTGGCCAGCGACATTCCGAAAGAGAGCCACCGAACCCCATTCCTGGGTCAGGAGGAGATCGAGCCAGCCGTCGCCATCGGCATCAGACCAGAGGGCGCCGGTCACCATTCCTGTCTTTGCCAATGCTGGTGCGATCTCCGTGGTGGCGTCCTCAAACTTCCCCTGGCCGTCGTTGCGCAGGAGGCGACTCCCCGGCGCGGTGGGATACTGCCCGGGGATCACGCGGCCGCCCACGAAGAGATCGAGATCGCCGTCCCAATCGAAGTCGCTCGCACAAGCCGGTCCGCTACTGAACGGTTTGCCTGGAATGGCGGTGGGCGACTTGGCGAAGTTACCTGCGCCGTCGTTGAGATAGAGTCGGTCGGCGTGGATGGGATGACCGGGAGGAGCCTCCACCCCGCCGCTCGCCACAAACAAGTCGAGATCGTGATCGCCATCCGCATCGAAGAATAAGGCGGCCATGTCCTCGCACCCGCGATCCGCGGCCGTAGCGCACCACCCCGGGCGTTCGCGGAAAGTCCCGTTTCCCTGATTGATATGGAGCTGTCCGAAGTAGCCGCAGCCGCCACCGATGAAAAAGTCCTCGTCGCCATCGCCATCGATGTCGCCCCAGGCCGTGCCCGGACCGAGACGGGAAAGTTTATTGGGAAGGAGCGGCTGAAATTGAAAGTCGTCGAACTCCTGCTCGCCGTGCTTGGCCTTGGCCAGCGCCTTGCTTTCGCGCAAGAGGGGTGCTTTGGCGACAGTCGCTTCCGAGGGTTCTCCTGCTTCCTGGATGAGGTAGCGCTTCCCGGCCGCGAGGTTTTTCACGACCTGGCGAATTCCGCTCGGCCAGAAGATGACCAGTTCCTCGATTTCTGTGGTGGCGCCGAGGCCAAAGTGCGCCACCGGTTCGTCGCCCGATTTGAAACCGGAAAGTGGACGCAACCAGCGCTGCTGCCAGGATCCGCCCACCTTTGCTTCGAGGCGCGCGCCCACTCCAAAGCGATTGCTCTTCTTCCCGAGCAGTCGCACCGAAGCGCGGGGCCCGACATTCAAATCATTGCGATAGAGGGTGACGGGTTCGTCCATGTTGACCACCGCCAGATCGGGATCGCCGTCGCCGTCGAAGTCTGCCGTCGCGGCTGCGAAGCTCATGCCCAGATGGGCCAGTCCCCACGCCTTTGAGACGTTCTCGAAATTCAGATCACCGCCATTGCGATAGGCCAGATTCTCCTCCTTGCGCGCCGGCGTGTTGGCGTAGGGGTCCCACTCGCTCTTCCCCGTAAACAGCTTCTTGGTGAAGGGGAGATCAGAGTTGTTGAAGTTGCGCGTCATCCCGTTGGTCAGGAAGAGGTCGTCGCGCCCGTCGCCGTCGAAGTCCGCAAACTTGACAGCCCAGGTCCAATCCGAATCGGCTACGCCCGCAAGATAGGCCGCTTCCATCATGCGTCCGGTGCCCGTGCCGAGGTAGAGCGCATTGCGCATATACTGGCGCGGCTCGGTCTGGGTCACCCAGATCCGCGAGCCCATCGCTCCCATGGTGGTCTTGTCCTTGTAGTGCGTAGTGCCCGACATGTCGGCCGCAAGGAAGTCGGGCCATCCGTCGTTGTTGATGTCGGCCGAGTCGGCGCCCATGGAAAACCACGCGGTGTGAGGAAGGACTGCGGAGGTCACATCGGTGAAGGTTCCGTCCCCGTTGTTGTGATAGAGTACATCGGGATCGTCGAAGTCGTTGGAGACATAGAGATCGGGCCAGCCGTCCTTATCGTAGTCCCACCAGGTGGCCGCCAGGCCGTGGCGCGGATCGTCCGTGATCCCGGACGCCTTCGATACCTCGACGAATCTGCCGCCCTCGTTGCGAAGGAGGCGGTCGGCACGAGGCACGATATTCATGGTGCGCTTGCCGGAGGGATCATTCACCCACTGGAAATACTTCTTCTGCTCGGCGGAGAGTTCGGCCGGCTCCGGAGAGGGGAAACCGCTCGGAGCATAAAAGCGGTTGGTGAGGAGGTAGAGATCGAGATCTCCATCGCCGTCGTAGTCGCAGAAGGCGGACACAAGCGAAGCATCCACGAGATCGAGACCGAACTTGCCCGCCGCCTCCGTGAAGCGTGCTTTGCCGTCATTGAGGTAGAGTTGGTTTGGGGCGTCGTAGCGCGTGACATAGACATCGAGATCTCCGTCGTTTTCGATGTCGACCAGGGTCACACTCGAGGACCAATTCCCATCGCCTGCGATTCCGGCCACCTCGGTCTGCTCCACGAATCGAAACTCGCCGCGATTCAAGAAGAGGCAGTTCTTCTGTCCCGCTCCGGCGAAGACGAGATCGGGCCGGCCGTCGCCATCGAGGTCACCAGCCGCCACTCCGCCACAGGCGAATCCACTTACATAAAGGTGTGAGTGGGGACTTTCGAGATNGATCGGATAAGTTAGATTTANGCCGCTCTTTGAGGTGGGAATCGGCGTAAACTTCCCTGTTTTGGTTGCCTTTAGCACCTCAAATGCGCTCGACTGCACCGCCTCATTCGGGGCGGGCACCGCAAGGCACGTTCCGAGGGCAGGGCAGATGAGAGCGAGGGTGATAAATCTGGCTTGCGTCATCGCGGCCGGAGCTATAGCAAGAAGACTGTAATTTCTCGAGTAAAACCACGGTCGTTCGATCACTATGAAAAAGCTAATTGCCTCTGCGGCCCTTGTAGGCGCCCTATCTGCCGGTTTGACCGAGCGGACCGACGCCGCTGCCCTCAGTCTCGATGGTATCGATGACTGGGTTGATCTGTCCGCCACCGCGACTGGGGTTTTTCCCTCTGGCAATGCGCCCTTNACCACCAGTGCCTGGGTGAACCCGGATGTCCATGGTGGCAACACCATCACGTTCTGGGGCAACCAAGCCGGGAACCAAGCTAATGGCTTCCGGCTCGCAAATGGCGGAGGGACGCGGCACTACTTTTGGGGGAATGACCACGACACTACCGGAACAGGCGACATTTCGTCTAACACNAGCGGGCCAAATGGCGATGGCTGGCACCAGCTTGCGATTGTCTGGGACGGTTCCCAGACACAGTGGTACTGGAACGGTGCACCGCTTGAGGGTTCGCGGGCCGGAGCGGGCATCAACGTTGCCGATGCCAACCACCGGATCGGGTCCCGTCTCGGTGCCGAGTANTTCGAAGGCTTGATCGATGAGGTCACGGTGTGGGGGGTCGCGCTCAGCGATGCAGACATTGCAGATGGCTGGAATCAGCCCATTGATCACAGCGATCCTAGCGTTCAACAGGCTCTCATTGCCCACTACGACTTTGAAAATGGACTGACTGATTCTTCCGCCCTCGGTGGAGCTCAGAACGGTGTGGCCAATGGTGGCGCTACAATTGCCCAGGGAGTGAATGCCCCACTCATTCCGGAGCCCTCCAGCGGGCTTCTGGGCCTCCTCGGCGTGGCCTTCCTCATCCGCCGCCGCCGTTAGGGCAAATTAGCTCCACCAATTTTTAAGGCGCCGCAGGCTTTGCCGGTGGCGCCTTTTGNATGCAGCTTCCCNCCGAACCTCCTGCTTCCACCNCCCNAAAAAGAGAAATAANCGACCAATGAGGATCTTCCCCTCCTTCCTCCCCCTCGTGGTNGCGGNCCTGACTATGACTCTTCATTTGCCTCGGGCAAATGCCGAGGCCCTCAGCCTCGACGGTAGCGGCGACTACGTCACTTTTGACGGTGAGGGTCTGCCCAAAGACAACGACTCCTTTACCCTCGAGGCCTGGATCAACCCCACCAGCATTCCGGCGGGCGGCGCCAGCGGTGGCCAGATCACCTTCTGGGGGAACCAGACTAGTGACCAGTCCAACGGCTTGCGCCTGCGCGGTGGGAGCGGCGTGCGTCATTTCTTCTGGGGCAACGACCACGACGAGAACTTCGGAATCGACATCTTGCCGGACACCACCGGCGAGAACGGGTGGCACCACCTGGCCTTCAGCTACAACGGTTCGGAATCACGCTGGTACTGGAACGGCGCTCCGCTGGGNAGTGCGCGGGCCAGTTCCGACGTCAACGTGGCTAACGCCAATCACCGAATTGGCTCGCGCCTCAATGCCGAGTACTTCCACGGGTTCATTGACGAGGTGAGGATCTGGAACAAGGCCCGCAGCGCGGCCGAGATNGCGGCTGACTACGANCAGGNACTGGCGGGCAATGAGCCNAACCTCGTTGCCTACTTCAACTTCGAAAGCGGGTATGCCGACGCGGCGGGCGGGGACAACGATGGCACGCCGGTGGGGAACGCCACCATCGCCGCCGGCACCAACGCCCCGATCCAGACTTCCGGGCCGGTGATCACGACTTTTGCCGCCAACCCACCCATTGCCCTCGAGGGGCAAAGCGCAACCCTCTCGTGGGAGATTGACGACAGCAACGTGGTCGGCGCGCTCCTCGTTGAGATCCTCGATTCCGGGGCCGCGGTCGTTCACTCCGCCTCCACCTCCACCGGCAACTTCGCGGTTGCAGTCGGAGACACCGGCGGCTCAACCCAATTGCTCACCTATACTCTGCGTGCGTCCGAGAGCGGAGGTGAAATGGTCAGCCGGGAGACCACCACCGGCCTTCAGGCGGATCCCGGGAAGCCGGTGGCTGCTCCGCAATCACTTCAGGTCGCCGGAAGCGCTTCGCTTAACATCACGCTTACTGGAAGCGATNCCAATGCCCACCCGAATCCCGGAGTCACCTTCACGCTGCTCTCCAACCCCGCGGGTAACCTCACCGGCACTCCGCCCAACTTGACCTACACTGCCGATCCGGGCAACCCCGGCGCGGACAGTTTCGACTTTCGGGTGAACGACGGAAAGTACGACTCACCTCCCGCCACCGTCACTATCTTGGTCACCGCCCCACCGGTTCCGCCCACCGACATCGGGATCGGCACTACCACCATTGGCCAAGGGGTGGTGGACGGCGGATTCATCGGCGCCTTTTCCTCCACCGACGCCAACGGGGGCGATACCCACACCTACGCCCTGGTCGCCGGATCCGGCGATGACGACAACGCCCTCTTCAACATTGTGGGCAATCAGTTGCGCGCGGCGGTCAGCTTTGCCGGACAGTTGGGCAACGATCTCTCGATCCGCCTGCGAAGCACGGACAGCAGCGGCCTGACNGTCGAGAAGGTTTTCGTCCTCACAGTCATCGAGGTTTCCAATTCGATCGTGATCAACGAGATCCACTACAACCCATCCGACAACACGGTGCGCCAGGAGTTCATCGAGCTCTACAATCCAGCTGCGGTTGAGGCCGACATCTCCGGTTGGCGCCTCTCCGGTGCGGTGAGCTATATCTTTCCTCCCGCCACCCGGATCCCGCCCGACGGCTATCTCGTCATCGGGGAGGACCCGCCCACCCTGGNTTCGACCTTCGGCATCACTGCGATCGGGCCGTTCAACGGNAAGCTCGATTCGGATGGCGAGACCGTGCGTCTGCGGAACCAAAACGACACTATCGTCGACTTGGTCGACTACCGCAGCAGCTTTCCCTGGCCGGTGGCCGGCGATGCGGGTGGAGCGTCCATTGAGCTTATCAATCCCGCCCTCGACAACTCCCTGGGAAGTTCCTGGCGGGCTTCCCTGCCGGAGAATGCGATCGGCGGAACGACCTTCCTCAACTTCGACGACTCCGGGTGGAGCTGGCGCGCGGGCGAGACCGAAGCCTCTGCTCCGCTGGATGCCTGGCGCGCAAACGGATTCATNGAGGACGCTTCCTGGAACAAGAACAAGCCGGGACCCCTCGGTTACGGCTCGGTCGGCGCCTACACCTCGAACACTGTGATCGATACCATGCGCGGGAACTACACCACCCTGTTTCTACGCAACACCTTCACCGTCGCGCCCGGTGAACTTCCCTCGCAGGTGGTGCTCACCTACCTCGCCGACGACGGCTGCATTATCTGGATCAATGGCGTGGAGGTCGAACGCAAGCGCTTCGATCCCGTCGAAATTCCGACCATCGACGACACCGGGGACAACGTTAGCCCCGAGGGATTGCTCGAGACGAAAACCCTCACCAATCCCGGGACGATCTTCGTGGACGGGATCAACACGGTGGCGGTNCAGGTCTTCAATCAGCAGGCCGATAGCTCCGATCTCCTCTTCGATCTCAAGATCGGTCCTCCCGGATCGGACCAGGTCGAGCCCNCTCCTACGCCGGGTGGGCCCAACTTGGTCCTGGCCACCAATGCGGCCCCCAACATTCGCAAGGTTAACCACACCCCTGAACAGCCCACCAATTCCGATCAGGTTATCATCACCGCCCTGGTCACCGATCCCGATGGGGTGGCTTNGGTGGAGGTCGAATACCAGGTAGTGCGGCCCGGTCGCTACCTTCCCGCTCGACTCCCCTACGACGCCCCCAACATTCCAGTTCAGAACGAACTACAGGATAACCCGAACTACGATCTGCCTGGGAATTGGAGTACCGTCACCATGGTGGACGACGGAAGTGGTGACGACGCGCTGGCCGGCGACGACATCTACACTGCGACCCTTCCCGGCCAGGGTCACCGCACCCTCGTGCGCTACCGCATCACCATCGAAGACAGTCAGGGATTGTCCGAGCGCGTGCCCTACGCCGACGATCCCTCTCTCAACTTCGCCTACTTCGTCTACAATGGCGTGCCGGCTTACAACGGCCACTCGGTCGAGACCATGAACACCCTGCCGGTCTACCACCTCATCACTCGCAATGAGGACTGGGACGAATGCATCGCCTACGACGGAGGAAACCAGATCTCGCAAGGCGGTCCCAATCTCGCGCGNTTTTACTACAACTGGACCGGAACTTTGGTTTACGACGGAGAAGTCTACGACAACATCCGCTACCGCCTGCGGGGCGCCAATGGCCGCTACCACGCCCGGGGAAAACGCTCGATGCGCTTTCGCCTGAACAAGGGGCGCTACTTCCAGGCCCGGGACCAGTTCGGAAAGAAGTATCCGCGCAAGTTACGCACCTTGACCACCGGCAAGTGCTTCGGAAACAAGCAGAACCTGAGCTATGCGCTGAACGAAGCGGTCAGCATGTATCTCTACAACAAGGTGGGTGTCCCCGGCTGTAATACCCACTGGGTACAATGGCGCGTGATCGACGACGGGAGAGAAGCGCCCGATCAATGGCACGGCGATTTCCACGGGATCTACTTCATCCTGGAAACCTACGACGTGCGTTTCCTGGAAAGCCACAAGCTGGAAAAAGGCAACCTCTACAAGTTGATCAACTCGACGCGCAGTGCCGACCGGCAGCAGCGCTACCAGTCAGCCTTTGGAGCAGTTGCGGGTCGGGATCACGACTGGATCGAAAACACCCTCGATGGCAACACGGCCCCGGAGACGGTGAGGGCCCACGTCAATCTGGAGAAGTGGAATCTCAACCACGCCATGGTGGAGGCCATCAAACACTATGACTACTGGCCCAGCGCCAACAAGAACATGGTCTACTACTTCGAGCCGGACTACCTGCCGCAAAATCGCAACTACGGCAAACTCTGGATCCTGCCCTGGGATACCGACGCCACCTGGGGGCCGACCTACAACTCCGGTCACGATGTCGTCTACAATGCACTCTTTCCCGCAGGCGGAGGCGGCGCCGATGGCGCGAGCAATCCGGANCTCTGGCCCGACTACTTCAATACCGTGCGTGAGATCCGGGACCTCCTGTGGCAGCCCGATCAGATCGACGGGGTGCTCGAAGAATTCGCCTCCTACATCCAACCGCTCGAACAGGCGGATCGGGATCGCTGGCAGGGAGCCCCCTCTAGTTCGGGGAACTATGGCGGACTGGTCGGAGCTGGCCTGACCTCCCTCGATGCGCTCGTGCAGGACATGCACAACTTTGCTTTTGTAGGTGGCTCCTGGCCTGGTGGAAGTGTGGGAGCGGGCGGNCGGGCGGCCCACCTNGACAGCCGGCAGGGACAAAACGGAGAGGGTGGTCTGATCCCGAACACTCCGCGGCTACGCTACGTGGGCGACTCCGGGTTTCCCACCAACGGCGTTGTTTTCGGGACCACCGCCTTTGGCGATCCCCAGGGTAGCGGGACCTTCGGCGCGATGGAGTATCGGGTGGCTGAGATCACGGACCCGACGGCGCCCGGCTACGACCCCGCCGATCGATTCAAGCTCGAGTGGGAGACCGCCTGGGAGTCCGGCCTGCTCACCGTGTTCACACCAAGTGTTACCATTCCGACTGCAGCTCTTCGCTCGGGCCGAACCTATCGTGCTCGGGTGCGTCACCAGGACAACAGCGGCCGCTGGAGTCACTGGTCGGCGCCCATCGAGTTTACCACCACCCTTCCCGACATCTCCGATTTCCTGAATGGACTGGTCATCTCGGAGTTCATGTATCATCCCACCGATCCCACCGCCGCGGAGTTCGCGGCCGGCTTCACCNAGGAGGGAGATTTCGAGTGGATCGAACTCCGCAACGTGGGTCCCGTTCCGCTCGATCTCACCGATCTGCGCTTCACCAAGGGCATCGATTTCGACTTCCTTGGAGCAGACATCACAAGCCTTAATCCCGGGGCGTTCGTTCTAATCGTGTCCCATCGGGCCGCCTTCGAGATGCGCTACGGTGCCGGCCTTCCTGTCGCAGGCGAGTGGGACGCGGGCGACCGCCTGGATAATGGCGGGGAGCAGCTGAAGCTTTCCTTTGGCGGAGGCGATTCCATCCGCGACTTCATCTACAGCGATCTTCCGCCCTGGCCGGNTGATCCGGATGGCTCCGGTACTACTCTCACCNTGATCGACCCTGAGTCTCTTCCCGATCACACGCTGGCCAGTAGTTGGCGAGGCAGCTTTGCTACGCAAGGGACACCCGGAGTCGGCGAAACCACCGGCGGATTTGCCTCCTGGCTTCTTGACCAGGGCGCGGTCGACCCCCTGGCTCCCTATCAGAACTCGAGCCTGTCGAATCTCCTGGCCTACAGCGTGGGCGCAGACTTCGTGGCCGCGCCGGCCGATGCGCTCCCCTTTCCTACCCTGGTGGAAGACGGTGGGGAACTCTACGGCGCCCTCAACTATCGCGTGCGTCTTGGTACCTCCGATCTCACCTATCTCGTGGAAGTTTCGCAGGATCTTCTCAACTGGGAGAGTGGTCCGACGTTCATGGTGGCAGTGGGATTGCCTCAAGACAACGGCGACGGCACAGCCACGGTGACAGTGCGCAGCCTCAAGCGCTTGCTGGACTTCCCCCGCCAGTTTCTCCGCTTGCGCGCGACCGCCCTACCATAGGCGGGGAGGGGGTGCCTCCGTGGCCGCTCGCCCCTATTCTTCGACCACTGGAGGCGGATTCTTAAGTGGATTTCTGGCGCTCACTCTTCATGGGCAATACTTGCAGCTAGTTTTTGAGGTATCCACAAATCCCGTGGTGCTCCCGCCGCCGCCTAGGCGCGGTGAGCAAGCGCGGGGCTTGTGGCTACCGGGGGCGCGTCTTAACGATCCGAATCGCCGTCGTTAGGCTCAACAGGTTCGTCCTCCTCAGACTCCTCATTCTCATCGAATTCCCCTGTCACGAATTCCTCGATCTCCTCCTCGCGCCGTGTCTTCAGTTCGTGGATTTCAGCCCTGAGTCTGCGGATCTCCGCTTTTCCGTTGCGGATCTGAAGGTCGATTCGTGCCGCGAGTTTGTCCTTCAGCCGAGTCCGGATCGCATCGCGTTCCGGGTCGTCGTTCTCGAGGGTATGCCAGGTGTGAACCAAAGCGTTGATTTGGTAGTCGAGGCGAATTTTGGCCAGAAACTTCTTTGCATGCTCCGCGCCTTCTTCCTCAGCGAGGCTCCGATATTCCCATACGACCCCGGAAAAGTCCTCGACCATTTCTTCGTAGTAGTCGATCGGCTCGTTGGCCTTGGTGTATCGAAGCAGCACCAGGGCTTCGGGAATGCGCTCCTCAAAAAAGCTCAGCATCTCGGCGGCCTCAGGTTTGTCCTCCGGCGCGGCTCCGGCGGTCGAAAGGATTTCTTGATGTGCGACTAGGGCAAGGAGGGGGATTACGAGTCGTTTCATTGTCGTAGAGGTGCCGAGCCTAGGTGACTGGAGCGTGGTGGCGACAAGAATTCTGACAGGCCCGGACCCGGCGTGGATCCTGAAAACTCGCACACGCTGAGAGCGTTGCAGTTACGGTGTTAGTTGAGATGCTTGGCGGAGATGGGAAAGCGGGTGTCTCTGGCTTGCGGCTACCGGGGGCGGCGTGGGATTGGTCCAATCCACGCGGATCTGGGCGGGGTGTGGTTACTAGTCGACCTTCTCCTCGGGCTGGGGGCTTTTCTTAAGGTCTGGCCAAGGGTCTACATAAGTTCCTAGCCTCTTCTCCTCTTGAATCTGGTCA
>PBSX01000056.1 GCA_002726375.1 Marinovum sp. | reverse complement strand
GTCACATACAAAAATATGACAAGCCCGCTATACATCCGCGCACGGCGTATGAGGTTATCTACAGTATTCAACACAAGTCCTTTGAACTATATTTCATGTTAATTAATTACAGTTTAGGACATGGAATTTAATGAATACAAGAAATTAAAATCAATTCACTTAGTATAGTAAAAGTTTGTGTTATCTTTTTAAAACTACAAATTTAATAAAAAAATTATTTTTATAGAATAAAAAGTTTTTAAATTTTTATGCGGTGTAAGTTAACTGTTAAATGACCATTTTTAATGCTCATTGGAAACTGTTCTAAAACAAAACGCGATCGCAGTTTCATGAGCGCACTTCAATTTAGAAGAAAGGAACAAAGGGTATGTCGCAAGCAGACAAAGCCGTAAAGGACATTAGAAAAATAAAATTGCGCATTTTGGCATCCTTCCTTAGGGCAGTGAAAGGCCTCTAAAAATGGCCTAAAATCACATTCATCAATTTTGTTAATCGCACCAATGTGATCATACGCTAGCATGACTAAAGTACAAGTGGCTTGGTAGGTTAGTTAATTTCTAGAGCATCAATAATTAAACACGCTTGAAGTCTTAAAGGGCTACAGCCTAGAATAACAAAGATAAAACCGCAGTCACCCGTTAACGTAATGTCTCTACCGGATATCTAGTGTAAAAGATGATAAATAAGCTAGTACAAATCCTAAGCTTTATTTTCTTAGGCGCAATTTTTGGATTGCTCTGTCTTGTGACTGCTGACCAAATGGGTTTGTTTATTCAAAAGTGGCAACCTGAGTTTGCGCTCATTGATCGTGAAAAGATGCCTATACAGCAAAAAAACGAAATTGCCTTGAAGATCAGCAACCTCTCAGAATTTTCAAACCCGGCGCCAGTTTTGACATCGCCAAAGGTTTACCGTCGTGTTTGGACAGAGACATACCCCGAAATCGCCAATAAACCTTTGGATCTGACCCAAACGCTTCAAGTGATCCTAGGCGGCTACCCGTTTGATCCTGTGATGTTTGCCGAAAAACTAGACCAACTTGCTGCCAAGTCTCAAATTTGTCCTGAATCTAAATTAAGTGCTTGGACCGAGTGTTTCGGGGTTTATGAGTTTCCCTGGGGGGATAGATATAAAGGCACGTGGAATAGTGATAAAATTAATGGTTTTGGACAGGTTATTAAAAAAAATGGTGATCAGTATATTGGCGATTTTGTGAATAATAAATCTGAGGGCTGCGGCATCTATGTGTTTTCTGATGGTGAAACCGTGTCGGGTTTTTGGAAAGGTGGCGACTTAATCCAAGAACAAAAGCAGTGTCGGCGGTTATGATGTGGCCAGCTTTTTCATAACGGCCACTAGTACAGCCATCGAATTAAGCTCGGAACTTGCAAGATGAGGTCTTAAGGCGCTTTCAACGGCAGTGGCTTCGCGTTGCTTTTCATTGGGACGATACCAGCCATAGAATTCTGCTGCGTTATGCTCTTTGTAGACGTTAAAGCAGACGTGGCAATAGGTGGGGTCGATCGTATAGAATTCTTGGTCTATGGGGTTCAAGCTTAAAAGGGGCAGAAATTTATCACGATCAGTCAAGTTCTGCACTTGGTGCATCAGGTAGAAACGATCCGGCGCGAAAAACGAGACTACATTATCATGTTCTGCCTGCTCAAAAAATACTGGCTTTGCACCCGTAATATGGCCCAAAGCAAAACTTGCAATTTGCAGATCGGAAAGACCTTCGGGAAGGTCAAGCAGGGTCAATGGAACCAACATTGTTTACTCGATACGATTTATAGGCCAGCCAAGATATAGGTATAGGATATTCTAACGCATTGTTTTGATCCCCCTCTAGTTTTGAATTTTTGTATTTTTGAGATGGCGAAGGTCTGAGAATATAAATTGCGAAAAATTTCCTTGGTAGGTTCATATAATCTCAAAGGTTCTGCATATTTTATGCACGCCNGTCTGGCAAAACGAAAGAACGCCCTCGAAGCGTTGATGCGGACGGTTTGAACCCACCCTGTTGCCTCTACTGTTCCGCATTCAACTGGCCTGGCGGCTGATAACTCAAAAAAAGCCGTCAGGCATTTTTCAAAAAATAAAGGAGTAGATTATGAACAAACTAAAGATAGCGGTTTTTGCCACCTTTCTAGCTGGTACAACTCATGCAGGCGTGATGCCAGAGGTAACATCCCAAGCCACCACAATGCCCAAAACCATAGTAGAGGCAACGCCCGAGGCAGCAACAGGGTTGGATCAGTTATTGCAGTTTCTATTTTCCGTGGTGTTTTTGGTCCTGTAGGACCATCTGCTTTTTGNCCAGTTTGACGTTTTGCCACGAAAAACCGCGCCGGAATTTCACTTCCGGCGCGGTTTATTATTCTCAAACAGGCTATGCCTTATTTACGAACCAGTTCTTTCCAGTTGCCATCTTGGATTTGGCTGATCACAACTGGATCAGCGCCCTGATGGTCGTCGGCTGAATAGTCCACCTGAACGTCTGAAATTGTATCTTCAAAGCTNAAAGACTCCATGCCCGCTTGAAAGCTTTCTGGGGTGAGATCATGCCCTGCTGCTTCAAGTCCACGAACAAGCGTCTCCGCTGCAGANCGTCCTAAAAGCGCGCCAGAGCCGGGGAACTCACCGGTTGCGCCCTGATAGGAAGCCACCCATTTGGCCACATCTGGATGGCTCATTCTGGCCACGATGTCAGACCAACCAGCAGCTGCATAGAAGCCTTCGGTCACGCCGCCAGGAACTTTTGCAATAGCTGTGTGGAAAGAGGCAGAAGATCCNANGAATTTTAGATCAGTTAGCCCCATCTTTTTAGCTGTTGCCACGGCTGTGATAGCCTGGCGCACTCCTAGAGCCACGGTGATCACTTCACATCCCTGGCTGGCAAGTTTTGATATTGAGCCAACGAAATCCAATTCATCCGGCTTGTGCTTGGTTTCACCACCAAAGGTAAGGCCGCTGGCTTTAACCGCATCATGTGTTCCTTCGGCAATTTCCAGACCGAAGTCGGATGGAATATACATCGAACAGATTGTTTTAGCGCCAGTCTGTTCCGCCAGATAAGGCACCGCAGCGAGCATTTGGGCGTGATACGATGATGTCCCAGCGTATTTGATGTTTGATGCTGGCTCAATCATTTGACGCGCAGCNGTCAAAGGTGACACATTTGCGATTTTTTTGGCCTCTAAGAGTGGGAACGACGCAATGTTCATCGGGGTTCCAAGGCTCAGGAGCATTGCAAACACTTTGTCTGAATTCACCAGTTTGTTCAGCGCAGACATTGCCTTAGGCATTTGATAGGCGTGATCTTCGACCACCAAACGGATTTGACGGCCGTGCACGCCGCCGGCAGCGTTCACTTCCTCAAAGTACAATTTTGCCGCTTGAACAGCCGGTGCGCCAAAGGCTGCAAAAGGCCCTGACATATCTTGGTTCGAGCCGATTAAAACCTCGGTATCTGTGACACCTTGGGTTTCNGAAATGGCAGTTGTGGCTGTTAGTGCCACGATTGCCATTGATTTAAATAGAGTTTTCATATTTTCTCCTCNGTTGGTTATTATGGACTTTCTTTNGTCTTATTGGAGCACTCATTAATACATCTCGTCAATCAAGGACTGGTATTTTTGCTCTACGAAGCTTCTTTTTAACTTCATTGTTGCTGTTAACTCATCATCCTCTGCCGTTAAAAGTGTATCAATTAGTCGAAAGTTTTTGATTTGCTCAACCCGTGCAAAATTTTTGTTCACCTCGTCGATGATACCTTTGATCAGTTCTATTACCGGTTCTGTGCGGCAAAGCGAGGCAAAATCAGAAAAAGGAACGCGGTGATCTTGGGCAAATTTTTCAACGTTTTCTTGATCAATCATAATCAAACAAGACAGGTACTTACGCTTGTCGCCGATCACCACACTATCACTGATATAGGGTGAAAACTTAAGTCGATTTTCGATCTCGGCTGGAGTAATATTTTTACCGCCCTGCGTAATAATAATGTCTTTCATACGGCCGGTGATTGTTAAATATCCTTGGTTGTCCAACCGTCCAATATCGCCCGAGCGCAGCCAGCCATCACTGGTAAAGGTTTCTTTGGTTTTTTCTGGACTTTTCCAATATCCCTTAAAACAATTGGCACCCTTATATTGGATTTCACCCCCGTCACCTATACGGACCTCAGCTCCGGGGACTGCGCGTCCCACGCTGCCTAAACTTTCCGCTTCAGCCAAATTGATCGTCATCACGCCAGCAGTTTCGCTCATCCCGTAGCCTTCATAAATGGGCACACCAATGGCACGAAACCACTGCAAGAGGTCTGGCGAGATAGGCGCAGCGCCGGTGCCGCCTCGACGCAATTTATCCATGCCTAAAAGGCGGCGCAAATTTCGAAGTAACACGAAATCCCAAAACCGATAGGCGAAAGGCANAGGTTTATTATTTTCCACAGCTTTTATTCGTTTGTGACCGGCTTTAACCGCTTGTTTAAATGCCCATCGTCCAAAAGGCGTCGCATCTTCGGTCATAATTGAGATGCGAGAATACATTTTTTCCCACACCCGCGGAACTGCCGTGAAAACAGTTGGGCTTACTTCTTGAATATTTTCGAAAACTGTTTCTGTGCTCTCGGCAAAATTCACTATTGATCCTGCAAAAACAGGCAGAAACACAGATAAAAGGCGCTCTAGGATATGGCATAATGGTAAGAAGCAAAGCTGTTCATCAGTATCGAAAACCGGCAAGGTATGCGGGCCAATTGACATCGCAAACATGATGTTCGCATTGCTTATCTCAACCCCCTTTGGATCACCTGTGGTGCCTGAGGTGTAAATTAAAAGACCTGTATCCTCGGGTGAGCCTTTGGCAATTTCATCTTCGAATTCAGCTGGGTTTTCCTCTGCTGCTTCTGCGCCCATTTGATAAAGGTTCTCTAATGAGATCACATTATCGTCTTCAAAATCATATAGCCCATCGAGATCAAAAACNATCACTTTGGAAAGTCCCGGCATTTGATCTGCAATTGACAGATACTTGTCCAACTGCTCGTCATTTTCCACAAACAAAAAACGACTGTCGCTGTCATTCACCAAATAAGCCAGTTGGCGTGCGCTGTCTGTGGTATAAACGCCGCTGGCAATGCCGCCAACGGATTGGATGCCAATATCGGCATATATCCATTCTTTGCTGTCTTCGGCGAGGATCGAAACCACTTCTCCGCGTTTAAGCCCCAGTCTGCGCAAACCAAGGCCAATTTGCTGCGCGCGTTCATAAAACTCTTGCCAACTATNGGATTTCCAAATGCCGTATTCTTTTTCGCGATGCGCCGTCCGTTGGCCCAATTTATGACAGCGTTTAGTCCACAGCTTGCATAAGGTGTCTGCCCCATCAACAAAATGCGGCGTTTGGCTTAAGTCTTTGTTAACCCAAAAGCCGTCAATTTGATGTTGTTCGGGCATTGCATCCGCCATTTGCGCCAACTCCTTCATCACCGCCATGTCTTACTTTGTTTCCAGCGTCGTTGTCCACGTTGTGANGTTTCAGACGATTGTCCCAAATAGAATTCTTGTATGTCTCTGGATGCGGCCAATTTTTCCGCTTCTCCATCCATCACAATGCGCCCAAGCTCCATCACATAGCCATAATGTGCCAGATTAAGCGCCACTTTCGCATTTTGCTCCACCAAAATCATCGTCACGCCCTGTTCTATGTTCAGGCGTTTCACGATGACAAAAATTTCTTTGACCAGCAGAGGGGAAAGACCCAAGCTTGGCTCATCCAGAAGCATTATTTTTGGTCGCGCCATAAGCCCGCGCCCAATNGCGACCATCTGTTGCTGACCCCCCGAAAGTGTTCCGGCCTCTTGCCCGCGCCGATCGCGCAATATGGGAAAGTAATCATAAACAATTTNCAGATCCTGCGCGATGCCTGCGGTGTCGTTGCGGCTATAGGCCCCCATCATCAAGTTGTCCTCGACACTCAGCAGAGGAAAGAGTTCCCGACCTTCCGGCACATGGGTGACACCTTTACGAACCACTTTATCCGGCTCTAATCCCTGAATGAACTCGCCCTCTAAAGCAATTGAGCCTTTTTCCGGATCCATAATCCCAGAAATGGTTTTCAAAAGTGTTGTTTTGCCAGCACCATTTGCGCCTAATACAGTTACGATTTGGCCTTTGTGTACCTCTAGGCTCACACCTCTGATAGCCATAATCGGACCATAATAGCTTTCGAGGTTGTCGATTTTTAAAATGGCAGAGCTCATGTCAGAGCGTCCTCTTCTTCACTTCCGAGATAGGCCTTGATGACATNCGGATGATTTTGCACTTCGCTCGGTGTGCCAATTGCNAGGATTTTTCCATCTGCAAGCGCCAGAACGCGATCTGATACAGAGTTGACCAAATGCATGTCATGTTCGACCATGAGTACCGTTATTCCCATCACTTTTTTAATGTCTTCAATCCAGAAAGCCACGTCTTGTGTTTCTTCTGTTGACAGGCCTGATGCTGGCTCATCGAGCAATAAAAGCTTGGGTCCGATGGCCAACGCACGGCCCATTTCGACCACCTTTCGGATGCCGTACGGAAGTCCTGAGATAAATTTATCTCGATAGGGCTGAAGGTCTAAAAAGTCGATAACATGCTCTACTGCAAGACGGTGGCGATGCTCTTCCTTGCGCACTTTGGGCAGGAATAAAATCTCTTCGAGAGTGTTTGTTTTTCTATGCCGTTGGCGGCCGACCAATAGGTTTTGCAGAACGCTGGCTTGCTCAAAAAGTTCGATGTTCTGAAATGTTCGAGCAATACCCAAATGTGGAATTTCATGGCTGGATTTTTTCAAAATACTTTGGCCCTGAAAAAAAATATCGCCTTCCGCCGGATCATAAAACCGGCTGATCATGTTGAAAATCGTTGATTTTCCCGCACCGTTAGGTCCGACAAGTGAAAATACCTCGCCTTCCTTGACACTAAAGCTCACGTTATCTACCGCAACCAAGCCACCAAAACGTAGAGTGACGTTTTGCAAGTCTAGCAAATTCATCGCATACGCTCCGTTTTTAAGTAGGATTTCTGGCGGCGGAACATGTCGCGGCGATAGAATGGAAAAAGCTCAAAATAGGCGCGAATTTTCAACCATCGACCATAAAGCCCCATGGGTTCAAAAAGAATTACAAAGATCAGGATCGCCCCAAAGACACCGCTTTCAATACCGGGAATTGTAGTGCTGTTTGAAAAGAACGCATCGCGAGAAAAGCTTATGACACTGGGCAAAAAGGTGACAATAGCTGCGCCGATAAAGGCGCCTTGGATAAAGCCAAGCCCGCCGATGACAATCATCAATAAGAGATAGATTGAAATCACGATATTAAAGGTTTCATTGGTAAACACCAAACTAAAGTGGCCCATGAACGCGCCGGATATCCCGGTGATAGCACAAGACAGCGCAAATGAAATTGTGCGTGTCCGGGCAATATTGACCCCCATAGCTTGGGCTGAGATTTCACTATCTCGGATGGCGACAAAGCTCCGCCCCAGAGGCGCTCGTAAGATATTTTTGTACCCTAAAACAATGAGACACGTGACCCCAAGGATCAGCCAATATAACCCAGATACATTGCCGTACCGGTCAAAATTGATCCCAAATATTTCTATTGAGGGTGCGAATTTACCGCTCACGCCGCCAGTCCATGGCTCAAGGATAACAATCAAATCCTCAGCCAAAACACCAATCGCAATCGTGGCAATGGCCATATAAATACCATGAAGTTTTGTTGTTGGTATTGCAACCAAAACACCCGCCAGCCCCGCAAAAAAACCTGCAAGAGGCAGTGAAAGAATGAAAGGCACCCCGTATTCCTGCAAAATTACATTTGAATAGGCGCCAACAGCCATAAACGCAGCATGGCCCAAGCTGGCCTGTCCTGAATGGCCAACCAAGAGCATCAACCCCATGCCGGCGATGGCCCAGATAAGCATCAAAGTAAATTCGCCCAGCCAGAATTCATTGATGATAAATGGTAGCGTGATCGCCAGCAGTAAAAGCGCTACGTACCAAAGCGCAGGGACGCGATTACTAAAATAGCGGATATCAGCATCATAAGATGTTTTGAAAATAATGCGCATGGGTTAGACTTTCTTGTTTTGCACTTGGGACAAGATACCATGCGGACGGAAAATCAACACAACGACCAGTATCAAATAGGGCATAATACGTGCGATGTCGCCTTCAATATATCGCGCGGCAAATGGCTCGACGACGCCCACAAGCAAACCTCCTATCAACGCGCCTGGCAAACTGCCAAGCCCTCCAATGACGGCCGCAGCAAAGGCCTTGATGCCCAAAAGTCCAGTAGCGGGATCAATTGATCCTTTTGATGCAAATAAAATTCCTGCAATCGCAGCAATCACCCCAGATAAGGCCCACACAAGTGAATGCATTCTTTTCACTGGAATGCCCATATAAAACGCAGCCATTTGGTTTTGACTGGCGGCTTGCATTGCAATGCCCAGTTTGGTGCGGGCAAAGAAAACATAAAGCAGGCCAGTCAGCACAATAGTGACAATGATCACCATCAACTCGTCCACCCCAAGCGAAAGCCCAGCAAAGCGAATATCAAGCCCGGCAATTGGGCTTTCAAGGCTTTGCGGCTCATATCCCCAAATTGCGCCTGCCACAAAACGTGCAACGAACCCTAGGGCAATAGTGACAATCACCACAGCGATCTGGCTTTGCCCGAACATCTTGCGCAAAACAAGCGCATCAAGGGCATACCCAATCATACCCATAAGCAGCATCGCAATTGGCACTGAGGCCCAAAATGGAAGGCCAATATAGTGGTCGTTGGTCAGGCCAAGAGTGACAAAAGCCCCCAGCATCATCATGTCGCCCTGAGCAAAATTGATCGCTTCAGAGGCTTTGTAAATGAGAACAAAGCCCATTGCGATCAAGCCGTATACACAGCCATTCGATAGACCGCTTATTAGCAGCTGAAGCATATCCAAAAGTCCACTCCCCCTTTAGCAAAGAGCTGTTTAGAGGGCAGTATTTCCCCCTAGCACCATGCTTTTTTATCCTTATTGGCTCTTTCGATAGGGTGTTTGTCAAGCTCTGAAGGGGAATAACTTAATCGCTTTAAATATAACGTAACGTCGGATTTTCAAGCGTATTGCCCTCTTTGAGGGCAAGTGGAATTTGAAACACAGTGTTTTCACAAAATATACTAAAGAGTATAAAATAATACATAAGACTATAAAAAGCTAAAAAAGTGCCGTTAAGGATATGCCAAACAAAGGATTTTTCAAATGAATTCATTTAATGCTTACCAATTTAACAGAGCTCAAGCATGCTGCGAATCCAAGACTTGCTAACCAAAAACGAAGAACTGTAAGTACACCCTCGCACCCGGCTGTGGTGGTCGAGTTGAGCGCTGAAGCAAAAGAGATTCTATTGTATAAAAAGGCGCCTTATATATAGGCGAGATATATAGGCGAGGGTCACTAAATGTCTTAAAACGACCCTAACCAGAGCATGATGCGCCGCCCAAAACACAAAATTTTGCGCAATGCGGGTGGTTCAACCAAACTTTGGCCTCTGCTTCTTCTAAAGTGCTTCCCATCTCAAATTGCCGATCATAGGCCAACAGAGTGCAGGCCACCACACAGGGGGCATCTGCGCCCTTGCGTTTTACCACCATGCGAGACGAGGCGCACATCGGGCTATCGGCTGGTTTACCTAGAATATCCCAGCACGAGGTCGTGATCTCGGGGACTTCAACAGTTTCATCCATTTCTGGAAAAAGAACACATTGCGCAGCATCACGGGCATTAATGTCAAAGCCGTTCTTGGCGAACAGTTGGGCGTATCCCTGTCGGGACTGGGTATTGGTTTCGCCCCAAACCGTGCGACCGGCAACAGTCATCTTAATCCCATTATCGCGCAGCCAGCTCATGCCCTTTATGGTTTTCAAAAAGCTGCCTTGACCGCGCTCACTATCATGTTTTTCAGCAGACCAATGATCCAATGAAATTCGCAGCGTCAGCTGCTCTGCGAATTTGCTCTGCAAAACGACCAATCCATTTTGCATTGATTTTCGCATCATCGGTTGCATCGCATTTGTCAGGATTAATACCTGATAGCCCCGCGACAACGAAACCCGAGCAAGATCAATCATTTCTGGGTTCATAAAGGGCTCACCGCCAGTAAAGCCTATTTCACGAACGGGCCAGTTGCGATTATTTATCTGATCTAAAAAATTCACAACCTCTTGACTGTTTATATACAACAGACGGTCATTACTGGGAGAGCTGTGAATATAACAATTTGGACAGGTAATATTGCATAATGTGCCAGTATTGAACCAAAGCGTTTCTGGACTGCTCAAAGTGACCGAGGCCCGTGGCGATCCGTCTGCTGTTATCTCACGATGTAGGAATTTTCGTCCCTTTAACTGGACAGGTAGCTGTTTATTCATTCGCTCTCCAATGGTCGTACTACTGTTTTAACGATCCTTTACACCTAAGCAACCGTAAGGTGCGGATTTGACGCATTTGTGAATATATGAGAGCTGTGGACTTTGATGAGTGTGTTCGATAAAGCTGCTTACGTTAGCGCTAACAATATCAGGGTTGATGGCTGTTCAGCATCAGCTAAAGTAACCAANAAATGAGGGCCTAAAAATGGTTTCACGCGTTATTCCGGTNGAACCTTTNGATTTGGTAATCTTTGGCGGAACGGGTGATTTGGCGCGCCGCAAAATTTTGCCGGGTTTGTTTCGCCGCTTTATGGCGGGTCAAATGCCGCANAATGCGCAAATTATNGGTGCTGCGCGTGCTGATCATGATGCCGATGGGTATCGTGAATTCGCGAGACAGGCACTTTTAGAGTTTGGACCCAAGGATGTTCCAAGCGACGTGACAAANGCTTTTCTAAGTGGCTTGGCCTANGTGGCCATAGACGCCAAAGGGACCAATGGCTGGACGGAATTGGCGGCAAAAATGCGTGCTGGTCACGTGCGGGCATTCTACTTTTCGGTTGCGCCGGCCTTGTTTGGGGATTTGGCCGAACGGTTGCATAGCCATGAAATTGCGCTTCCAGACAGCCGCATAGTTGTGGAAAAGCCCTTCGGCCACGATCTTAAATCGGCCCAACTGCTTAANGCGACACTAGCGCAGCATTTTTCCGAAGATCAAATTTATAGAATTGACCATTATCTTGGCAAAGAAACCGTGCAAAACCTGATGGCGGTNCGCTTTGGCAATATGCTGTTTGAACCCCTTTGGAATGCGCAATATGTCGATCATATTCAAATCACTGTTGCCGAAACTGTTGGGGTCGATGGACGGGGCGGATATTACGACACCTCTGGTGCAATGCGCGATATGGTCCAAAACCATCTGATGCAGCTTCTTTGTTTGATCGCAATGGAACCGCCTGCACAGTTTGATCCAGATGCTGTGCGCGACGAAAAGCTTAAAGTTATCCGCGCACTTGATCCGGTCTCACCGCATCATACGGTGCGTGGGCAATACGGCGCGTCACCAGATCACCCTGATTATCGTGCTCATGTGGAAAATCCGCGATCCCGTACCGAAAGCTATGTGGCTCTCAAAACCCATATAAGCAATTGGAGATGGGCAGGCACCCCATTTTACCTGCGTACTGGAAAGCGGCTGCGGGCGCGCAGCTCAGAAATTGCCGTTGTTTTCAAAGAAACACCCCATTCAATTTTCGGCCCTGANGCGGGAAACCACNGGAATGCTCTTATTATNCGTTTGCAACCCGATGAAGGTATCACAATGGATGTGACCATCAAAGAGCCGGGCCCGGGNGGCATGCGGCTGATTGATGTGCCGCTTGATATGACCTTTGCCGAGGCGCTTGGCCCNGAAGTNGGTGAGGTGCCAGATGCCTATGAGAGATTGATTATGGATGTGATCCGCGGCAACCAAACTTTGTTTATGCGGGGTGATGAAGTCGAAGCTGCATGGGCTTGGACGGACCCAATCATAGGCCATTGGGACCAAACAAAAGATGTGCCAAAAGCCTATGATGCAGGCGGCTCTGGGCCCGAGGATGCCTTGATGCTNATGCACCGCGATGACAGAAAATGGCGAGAGATTCGCTAATGCAACTCATAGAATATCCAGATCGTGAAAAACTAGCCATTGAACTGGCNTCAAGAATTNCCGGCGATNTAAACGCNGCATTATTACATCAACCGCGNGCCACATTGGTGGTTCCGGGTGGAACGACGCCCGGGCCAATTTTTGATCTTCTATGTGCTGCTGCGATCAATTGGAACGCAGTTGATATAATGCTGAGCGATGAACGTTGGGTGNCTGAAACCAGNGANAGGTCGAACACNCGNTTATTAANGCNGCGTCTATTTGTAAATNGAGCGAAAGAGGCAGGTCATATTGCGCTGTATGCACCCTTTGATACGCCAGAAGATGGACTTGAAGAAATAACCACAAGTATCCAGAAAAGCTTACCAATTTCTGTATTGCTATTGGGTATGGGCGCAGATATGCACACAGCCTCGCTGTTTCCCGAAGCAGATCAGCTTGAGCGCGCACTGGCGCCTGATGCGCCGCCTGTTTTGGCAATGCGGGCTCCCGGCGCGCCCGAACCACGGATCACACTGTCAGCGCCCGTCCTAGATGCAGCGCTAGCGAAGCATATTGTTATTTTTGGTGCGGANAAGNGCGCTGCGATAGAACAGGCACAGCATTTATCNGCATCCGAGGCACCGGTGCGCGCGGTTTTGAATGGCGCACAGGTTCATTGGGCGGCATAATAGCGGCACGATAGGGTGCAGTTTAATAAGGATCAAAATATGTTTGAAACTCTTGTGACGCATTGGGCGGCGCAAAAAGAGAGACCTATTCTGTCGTTGTTTGCTTCAGAAGATCGCGCAAGTGACTTTTCAGTTCGAGCGGATCAGTTNTTCTTTGACTATTCAAAGACAAATTTAGATAAGNCGGCTCGTCAGGCGNTATTAGATTTGGCAAGCGCGCAAGGATTGACCCAGAAACGCGCAGCAATGTTTTCTGGCGCTCTAATCAACGCCACGGAAGGTCGGTCTGTTTTGCATAGTGCTCTTCGCACTTTTGGCTCCGATCCTGTCATTGTAACCAGTTCTGATGTAATGCCCAATGTGCGTGAAAGCCGTGCGCGGATGACGCATTTTGCCAATGCTGTGCGGGGTGGGGAATATCGTGGGCAGGGGAGCGCCATCACAGACGTGGTTAATATCGGTATTGGGGGATCGGACCTCGGACCGGCAATGGCCTGTTTGGCACTTGCACCGNATCATGATGGACCAAGGTGCCACTTTGTTTCAAATGTCGACGCTGCGCATATAGCCGATACATTACAAGGCCTTGATCCTGAAACAACTTTAGTGATTGTCGCGTCAAAAACATTTACCACAATTGAAACCATGACCAACGCGCGTACTGCTTTGGACTGGATGTCAAGAAAGGTCGCTAAACCTGCAGAGCAATTTGCCGCATTATCAAGTGCTGCAGACAAAACAACCGAATTCGGCATAGCAGAAGATCGTGTGTTTGGCTTTGCTGATTGGGTTGGGGGCCGTTATTCTATGTGGGGACCTATTGGCCTAAGTTTGATGATTGCTATTGGGCCTGAAAACTTTACTGCCTTCTTGCAGGGCGCCGAAGCAATGGACCAACATTTTCAAACTGCACCAATGGTCGAAAACATGCCGGTGATGCTTGCATTGGTGGGGCTGTGGCATCATCAGGTGTGCGGATATTCTAGTCGGGCGGTGTTGCCTTACGATCAACGTTTGGCGCGGTTGCCGGCGTATTTGCAGCAGCTTGAGATGGAAAGTAACGGAAAGTCTGTGGCGATGGATGGCACGGATCTGGGCTATCCTGCCGGTCCTATTGTCTGGGGTGAACCGGGCACCAACGGCCAGCACGCTTTTTACCAGCTTATTCATCAAGGTACACAGATCGTGCCCTGTGAATTTATGCTGGCCGCCAAAGGCCATGAGCCGGATATGGACCAGCATCACCAGCTTTTGTCTGCCAACTGTTTGGCCCAATCACAAGCACTGATGTGTGGCCGCTCTTTGGATGAAGCCCGTGCGATGATGCGAGAAAAAGGTTTTGAAGGCAATGAGTTAGAGCGACAAGCTAAACACCGTGTGTTTGCTGGAAACCGGCCCTCAACAACTTTGCTATACCCGAAGCTTACGCCGAAAGTACTGGGCCAGATTATCGCGCTTTATGAGCATAGGGTTTTTGTTGAGGGTGCGATTTTGGGGATCAATAGCTTTGACCAATGGGGCGTTGAGCTTGGTAAAGAGCTTGCTACATCGCTTGGTCCTATCGTTGCCGGAACGCAATCTGCAGCCGGTCTTGATGGCTCGACGCGGCAATTGGTCGACTATTTACACCTCTCAAAAACCTAAGCTGGCGCGGCCCATTTTGCATCAAATTCGGGCATCAGTATCACGTCGGTATTGCGTCAGTATCACGTTGGCGGCAGTTTAGTCGCTTTTTGGAGTCCATTTCTGGTCAAAGGCTTCAATCGCCTTGATACGATCCTCCACCTTTGGATGGCTGAGAAGCCAAGCGGGCGCGCTTCCCATTTGACCAGTAAGCGCTTCAAGCTTGCGAAATAGTGATTTTTGCGGGTCGGTGCCGATACCGGTTTTGGTGAGCAGGGCAGAGGCATATTCATCGGCTTCATACTCATCGCTGCGCGACAGCCTCGCCATGAGCAAATTTGCGATCATATTGCCGATCCAGCCACCAATCCCGGGAATGATACGCCCCAGCACCATGCCAAGGGCAACACGGACAGCGTTTTGACCCGAAAAATCAATCATGCGCCGCCGCGAATGGCCTAAAGCCACATGACCCAGCTCATGCGCGATCACCGAGCCAAGCTCATCACCTGAGACCTCACCATTTTGGTATTTCTTATAAAAACCGCGGGTAATAAAAATACGCCCATCTGGCGCGGCAAGCCCGTTCACCGGCTCAATTTCATAAATATAAACCGCGATTTTTTCGATATCCAGTGCCTGCGCCATACGCTTGATCAACGGCAGAAGCTTCGGATCCATCAACTCAACGGATTGGCTGTTCAGCGTTCTGCTCAACCGGTAAGCAGAAAACCGATACATCACCAGCCCGTAAATTAGAGCCAATAGAATTGGGGCAAAACTTAGCATTATTAAGATATGGTAAAGAGCGGCGCGAAAGACAAGGTTTAACGCACCAACTCTTTCATCCCGTTCTGAAGCCCCGCCAAGGTCATCGGGACCATACGGTCTTCAAAAATCTCACGGATCATGGAAATGGAATGGGTATAGCCCCAATGGCGTTCGGGCAGGGGATTGATCCAGATATTGGATGTCCATTGGTCGCGCGCGCGCTCAAGCCAAACCTGACCTGCTTCGGGGTTCCAATGCTCATTTGCGCCGCCCGGATAGGCAATTTCATAGGGCGACATACTGGCGTCCCCGACAAAGATACATTTGTAATCCGGCCCGTAGGTGCGAAATACTTCTTCGGTTGGCATTTGATCGTTCCAGCGTCGATGATTGTCGCGCCAAACGCCTTCATACAGGCAATTGTGAAAATAATAATATTCAAGATGTTTAAACTCGCTGCGCGCTGCGGAAAACAGCTCTTCGACCACACGAATATAGGGATCCATTGATCCGCCAACATCCAAAAACAACAGCACTTTGACGGCATTGCGGCGCTCGGGGCGGGTTTGCACATCAAGATAGCCGTTTTCAGCGGTCGAGCGGATGGTGCTGTCAATATCCAGCTCATCCTCGGCGCCGTCACGGGCCCACCTACGCAGGCGCTTCAGCGCCACTTTGATATTGCGGGTGCCAAGCTCAACCGTGTCATCAAGGTTTTTAAACTCTCGCTTGTCCCAAACCTTGACCGCCCGTTTGTTGCGGCTTTCGTTTTGCCCGATGCGCACGCCTTCAGGGTTATAGCCATAGGCACCAAATGGCGATGTACCGGCCGTACCGATCCATTTGCTGCCACCCTGATGGCGCTTTTCCTGTTCTTTGAGCCGCTCTTTGAGCGTTTCCATCAGTTTTTCAAAACCGCCAAGCGATTTAATTTCGGCCTGCTCTTCGGCGCTCAGATGCTTTTCCGCCAGTTTTTGCAGCCACTCCGCCGGAATATCGACCGCGTTCAGAACCTCGGCTGCGGAAATTTTTTCCAACCCCTTGAAAGTGGCGGCAAAGGCGCGATCAAATTTATCAAGGTTGCGTTCGTCTTTAACCATTGTTGCGCGGGCGAGAAAATAAAAAGCATCAATATCATAGGTCGAAAGACCGGCCTGCATTGCTTCAAGAAAGCTTAGAAATTCACGCATTGAAACCGGAACACCAGTTTTTCGCAAGCTATCAAAAAACGGCAAAAACATTGGCTATATCAATACCCGTTCAACAAAAATTGTTAGCATCAGCCCAAGGATTGTAAAGAGAATGCCATAGGCGGCGGCATATTGTGCGATATCGGCTGCGCGGCCCTTACGCCGTTTTGCCGTCACACCGCCGATTGTTGCCCCGATTAAGCCAAAAAGTAAGTACATTTTGTCATCCGCCGTCTAGCAAACGCGCGCTCAGCTCACTGATGTTGCGTTGCTTCATTTTCCAAGCCTGTTCTGAGCCAAACCCGTACCCTGCCCAGCGCAAACTGTCCAGTCGAACGCTACGTGCTTCATCTCTGCGCCCAAGGTTTTCTAGAGCTTTGGCTTTTAACAACAAAAGTGTGGCAAGCAGCGTTGCATTTTCATGCGCACGCGCGATCACAATATTTGGCACTACCATATCAAGAGCATTTTGCGGATGGTTATCCATAAGCGCGTAAGAGGCAAGATGTGACGCCACATAGGCCCGATGTAATCGAGATTCTGGATTGCGTTGAAATATTTCCATAGCAGCTTCAAAATAAGATCTGGCCAGTTTGATATCTTGCGACTGGGTTGTCAAAGCCAGCGAAAAGAAACTTAGACCTAGGCGGTGGTCTTGCCACCCATTGGTCTGCGCGATTGATACAGATTGACGGGCAGCTTTGCTGCACCTGTTAAGGGATATATCCGGGCTAAACGAGGTTTGTATCAAATTGATCCAGTCCCTCGGCGTGGTTTTGAAATAGCTAGGGCGGATCGTGGTTCCGCGTGGATTAATTTTTTTCAAGATTGCGGGCAATCGCGCCTGTACTTGAGTACGGCTCATGCCGCTCTTGAGGCTAGGAGCATAGGTGATTTTTAATATTAGCATGTCAAAACTGGTCAAAACCGTATGCACATTATCATCGTTAAACACAGAGTTGGGCAAGCGGTAAAGGTCGTTCAGGGGGCCAAGCGCCTGCGCAAACTCTTCATGCAAGCAGTCGCGCACCTCTTGCGGCGTGGCATCAGAGGGAAGAAAAATTGCAACCTTAAGGCGCTTGGTCTGGTGTGACCAGCTTGTGGCCTTGCTGTTTCGTCTAAGCTTAAACTCGCTCAGCGAGCTGACATTTGGAACAACAAAACAGGCCGCGTTTGGCAAGGCTTTGCGAAGCTGCGCCCGTGAAACCGATTGAATAGTGATATTTGCGGTCTTTGATTTCGTCAAAAATATTTCCAAATCGGCCCCGCGGCTCAATCGGTCTATCAGCCGGTTCAAATCAGCAGGGAGTGATTCGGCGGCAGGTTCCGAAAGCCGAACCGAAATTGGTCCTTCGAACCTCGTAAACATAGGCAGAGCACGCCCACTTTCTAAAGAAAAGGACAGATCCAAGAAATCGCGTGCCAGATCAACGTTGGAATTGAGCAAAATTGGCACATTCGATGCGGGAAACGGATTTTGAAATAAACCAGTTTGCCAGCGGGTGTCTGTCCGGCTCACAATTTCATCCTGCGGCATCGGCATGCAGCCGCAAAGCAAGAGAAGAACGAAAGAAAGATAGCGGTTCATTTGCTTTTAAACCTAGATGAGTTTCGCAATATAGGACTGCACCCATGATAGGAGTAAGCAGCAAAAAGCAAAGGTAAAAATCTAAGGATTTCCAATGTGTTCAGGCAAAGAGCATAAATCATTCGAATCGTTTAAAAATTTTTTGGGGCCAAAATGTGACCCCGTTAGGGTTAACTCTGGCTTATTTGCGACTGTAGTACGTCACCGCTCGCCGCGGGCCATAAAGGCCAGCCGTTCAAACAAATGCACGTCTTGTTCATTTTTCAGTAACGCGCCGTGCAATTTGGGCAGCGCATTTGCTCCGTCACGTTTTAGATCATCGGCAGTGAGGTCCTCGGCCAACAAAAGCTTGAGCCAATCGAGAACCTCTGAGGTTGATGGCTTTTTCTTAAGACCGGGTTGTTCGCGCAGCTCAAAAAACTGCGTCAGCGCTGTGGTCAAAAGCCCCTCTTTAATTCCCGGATGGTGGACAGTGACAATCTGCTTCAAGGTATCGACATCGGGAAAACGGATATAATGAAAGAAACAGCGCCGCAAAAATGCGTCTGGCAATTCTTTTTCATTGTTCGAGGTAATGATCACAATCGGCCGGTGCTTTGCCGCAACCGTTTGACCGGTTTCATAGACATAGAACTCCATTTTATCGAGTTCCTGCAATAGATCATTGGGAAATTCGATGTCCGCTTTGTCGATTTCATCAATCAAAAGCACAACTTTTTCGTCGGCGTCAAAAGCCTGCCACAATTTGCCTTTGCGGATGTAGTTGGAAACATCATGCACTTTTTGCTCACCCAGTTGACTGTCGCGCAAGCGGCTAACCGCATCGTATTCATAAAGGCCTTGTTGGGCTTTGGTGGTGGATTTGACATTCCATTCGATCATCTTCAAACCCAGTCCTGCAGCCACCTGTTTGGCAAGTTCGGTTTTTCCGGTACCCGGCTCGCCCTTAATGAGGAGTGGCCGCTCAAGCGTCACCGCCGCATTCACTGCAATGGTCAGGTCGTCGGTTGCGATATAGTCTTTGGTTCCGGTAAATTTCATAGTTAACCCTACTGTATTCTAGATATGGTCCGCGGCCGTGTGGCCTGCGCGCGAACCCTAGACGGAAACTTATTTTGCTGCAATGCGTTGCTATTGACTAGTGACAATGACGTTGTGTTGCGTTAGGTGCGGTGCAGAATATCGCTTTTAAATCAGAAGGAGCGAGCATGTCCCATGCTGACTTGCATGAAGGAGAGGAAATGAATCAAGAGGCCTTTCTTCCGAAGGATTATACTCCTGCAGAAGACGAACCCTTTATGAATGACCGTCAACTTGAGTATTTTCGCCAAAAGTTACTGGCTTGGAAAAACGATTTGCTCAGTGATAGTAAGGAAACCATTGAGGGCCTGCAGGACGGCACTCGCAACATTCCCGATATTGCGGATCGCGCCAGTGAAGAAACTGACCGCGCTCTTGAACTTCGTACCCGCGACCGGCAACGCAAGCTGGTCACCAAAATTGATGCTGCATTGCGCCGAATCGATGAAGGTGAATTTGGCTATTGCGAGGTGACTGGCGATCCTATCTCTCTCAAGCGACTGGACGCCCGGCCCATTGCCACCATGAGCTTAGAGGCGCAAGAACGACATGAACGGCGCGAAAAAGTTCACCGCGACGAATAAGCCAATACCGAAAGCCGAAGCACTGCTTCGGTTTTTTGTTTTTGGTGCCCCATGATCCACGGCCAGAAAATAGCAGTTATTGGCGCCGGTATCGGCGGTTTGGCCACGGCGCTTGCGCTGCGCCTTCGCGGCGCTGACGTGCTGGTGTTTGAGCAAGCTGATGCGCTCAGCGAAGTGGGCGCGGGTTTGCAAGTTTCGCCCAATGGGTTCGCTGTGCTTTACGCGCTTGGTGTTGCGCCGCAATTGCGCGCATTAGGCCTGCGGGCAAAAGCGGTTGATTTATGTGATTATCGTCGGGGCCGCTTGGTCTGCCGATTAGACTTAGAGCGCTATGTTTCCGATCTTGAATATACCTTTGTCCATCGTGCAGATTTGGTGCAGCTCTTGTATGACGCCTGCCGTGCCAAAGGGGTCGAGTTCGAATTTTCGCAAACTGTTGTCGATCTTGGGATCCCTGATGCGCCGCATATCAACACCCAAAGCGGCTTGTCCTACACAGCGGATTTTGTGGTGGGGGCCGATGGGGTCAAATCCCTGATGCGCCCTGCGCTTGGCAATGACACTTTGCCCCGGTTCTCTGGTCAGGTCGCCTGGCGGGCCATTGTGCCAAATACCTGCGATCATCCTGATCATGCCGTTGTGCATATGGCCCCAAGGCGGCATATGGTCAGCTATCCGCTGCGCGGCCGCTCTGATGTCAACCTTGTGATGGTTCAAGAGCGGTCTCAATGGACAGAAGAGGGCTGGGCACAGCGTGACGAACCCTGCAACGTGCAGGCGGCATTTTCCGATTTTGGTGGAATGGCAAAATCGCTGCTAGGCGGGCTGGACACAGTTCATCTTTGGGGGCTGTTTTTACATCCTGTAGCCACTTGCTGGGGGCAGGGCCAAATGGCGCTGGTGGGGGATGCTGCGCATCCGATGCTTCCGTTTTTGGCCCAAGGGGCAAATATGGCACTGGAAGATGCCTGGGTTCTTGCCAACAGCCTTGATGGACAAGCGCCGATGCAACAGCGTTTGAACGGCTATCAAGCTCGGCGCAAAGCCCGCGTTGAAAGAACTATGCACGCTGCGTCTGGCAATGCGTGGAAATATCACCTGAGCGCGCCGCCTCTGCGGTGGGCTGCACATTCATCCATGCGGTTCATAGCAGCGGCCGCACCGCGGCAGTTAATTGGTCAGTTTGACTGGCTTTACCGCCATGATGTCACAGCGCAGCAATCCTAAAGATCAAGCTTAACCCAAATCGGAACATGATCTGAGGGCTTTTCGCGAGCGCGGATTTGATGATCAATCTGGCAGTCCTGCAGTAAATCGGCACAGGACGGCGTTAATAGAAAATGATCAATGCGAATCCCGTCGTTGCGGTTCCATGCGCCAGCTTGATAATCCCAAAAGCTGTAATGACCGGCACCGTGATGGCGCGCGCGAAAAGCATCTGTGAAGCCTAGATTTACAATTTTGCGAAATTTATCGCGGCTTTGGGGTAAAAACAGCGCATCTTTTGTCCATGCGTCGGGTCGCGCCGCATCTTCGGATTGCGGGATGATATTATAGTCGCCAGCCATTAGGGCCGGCATCGGGTCTTGGATCAACTCTTGCGCGCGGCGGTAAAGCCGGTCCATCCAGGCCAGCTTATAGTCGTATTTTGGTCCCGGTACCGGATTGCCATTGGGCAGATAGAGCCCGCAAATACGAAGCGCTTGCTGTCCAACAACAGTGGCTTCAATCCATCTTGCTTGCTCGTCTTCTGGATCGCCAGGAAGGCCTGTTGTGATATCCTCAAGCGGCAGCTTTGATAATATAGCGACACCGTTAAAGGATTTTTGGCCATGGGTGGCCACATTATACCCGCGGTCTTCGAACAGCTCGGAGGGAAAGCCCTCGTCGACAGATTTAATTTCCTGCAGCAGGGCAACATCGGGGGCAGCTTCGTCCAACCAGTCGCATAGCGCATTGGCGCGGGCTTTGATCCCATTGACGTTAAAGCTCGCTATTTTCATGAAAAGACCCTTTGGCAGCGGTTGATTTCTATCTATCGCCGAAGCGCTTCTGGATGCAAGTGTTGGTTGCGAAAATCCTAACTTATGCCAAATTTATCAACCTTATTTTGAAAAACGGTAAGTTCCATATTTTTTAAAACGCATGAATACATAGGGTTAGGGTGAGAGGGCCTAGGGTCTAGATTAAGGCAAAGAAATCCCTTGAAATACAACCTAGAGTTGTGTAACGTGAATTTATTAGATAGGAGAAAATCATGTATAGCCATTCAACCCAAATCCAAACCGAAGAATTTTTTCAAGAAAATAAAAGCCTTTTCACTGGGGATAACGTCGACTTGTTTGTGTTTGCGTCTTCACCATCAACGAACGCGAATTGCCTTTTGGGCGATGAGGTTGGTCTTTTTGTTTCAGCCTCTACCCCGAGCACGGGGACAGACTGCCAAGCCGGCGATCGTGTCGAGCTATTTGTTTCAGCCTCTTCACCCGAAACTGGCGTGAGCTGCACATCAGGGGATAATGTCGCGCTGTTTGTATCAGCCTCATAAATTCTCTCGCATGCCCTTGGCGACTATCTCCCAGTTCTTGGGGCGTGCATAAAATCTCTGCTGAGACACCCCTCGGGTTCCCAGCGGCCTTTCTTGTTTATGAGCGAAACAAGAACGGTGTGGCCGCAGATGGGCGTCCCTGAACCCCACCCCAAGCCCATCTGCGGTATTTTACAGTTGCACTGGTTTATCAAGCCAGCGCTTGCCGGTCCAAGCCAAAATTAAAGGAGTTTCGTGATGTCAAATGTCATTCCCTTTAGCGTGCCCCGTGCAAATTCGCAAAGCGGCCGGATTGAAGCGATGATAAAGTGTTTCGCCACACAGCGCCGCTTTGGTGATGATGTGTTCTGGCTTAAAGAAAACGCTGAGCTTTTGAATATTCTATACAGCAGTGGNCTAACCGTTGATCCCGCCGANNTTNCGCCGTATCGCGANTTTTACGCCAGCATAGAAAAACNAATGTCGTTTTTTCCACAATANTACNGNTTTTTGCTGTCNATAACCCAAGATTTAGAGGCGTTGGGCCTTGCGCGGGGCAAANCCGTTCCCNTGACCAATTGGGTTGATGCACAGTCTTTGGCATCGGCTGAGCTGTCAGATTTACAGCGTGCCGAGGCGGAACGGCTTTTGCAAAGAGGCGGCATCCAAGTTGCCTCGAGCAACGGCGGGCTGCTTGAAAGATTACACAGATTTATCAGCCATACCAAAACCTTCGCCGTACCAAATAAAAAAGCCGCATATGAGCTGACGCATATTATTTTTTATCTAAGTGAGTATGGCCATCAAGACCCCAAGATTAGCGCCGACGCCTTTATTTCACTTGAATTCGCCGGTCTCCTGGCTTTGCTCGATCAAAACGTTGATCTGCTGTCTGAAATTTGTATTGCCATGCGATTTGCTGGGGCCATGCCGCCCAAAGAATGGGAAACCTGGATTGGCGAGGAATTGGCCGAGTATCAAGTTTCTGAATGTGCCAATGACGCTGTTCAGGATCACTATCATTCATATTTTATGGGCAATTGGCTGGCCGCTCTGCGGGGAAATCCCGTGTTTGAAGGCAAGCTACTGGCTCGGGCAATGAGTTTTCAAGCCTCCCAAAAATCAGTTTCTCCACTACGGGGGCTATCCGAAAGCATTTTTAAAATGGATGCTCAGCGCTGTGCTGAATGGGAAAAAATGCGGGGAAGGATTACCGTTGATCTGTCAACCGATGCTTATAGCATTCTAGAGCTGGCGGAAAAATCAAGCCCCCGTTTTGAAGAGTTTTTCGCCGGCTTTGCGCGCAGCAATGCGGTGCTTATGCGCTAGTATTTTCTGCGCAGCTAACCGCAGAGCAGAATGCTGTAAAATTTAGGCTAAATTGAAAAGCTTGTACCACATCCGCAAGAGCTTGACGCATTGGGGTTTTCAATCACAAACCGTGCGCCGATCAACTCTTGGGAAAAATCAATCACTGCATTTTCCAAAAACGGCAGCGAGGTGCTGTCAACAATGACTTTTTGGCCGTTGCCCTCAAGCACAAAATCATCCGCTGTCGGCGCATCTAGCCGAATATCATATTGAAATCCGGAACAACCACCGCCTTCGACCGCAACGCGCAGTGCTTGCCCCTCGCTTCCGGCATTGATTTCTGCAAGCCGCGCAAAGGCGCGTTCGGTAACTTTTGGGGGTAGTTGCATTTCACGCCGCTCCAACCGGTTAACTCTTGTCTTTTTTTACCATATAAGCGCTTTAAAGCGCCACGACAAGAAAGACCTAATAATGGCTGTTGAATTTAGATCAGACCCGGCGAACAGTCGGGGGCGGTTATACCCAGAAGACGAAAGCACGTTTCGCTCTTGTTTTCAGCGGGACCGCGATAGAATCATTCACTGCAGCGCGTTTCGCCGGCTTAAGCACAAGACGCAGGTTTTTATCGAACATGAAGGGGATTATTTTCGAACCCGTCTGACCCATTCCATCGAAGTGGCCCAAGTGGCCCGTACTATTTCGGGCGTTTTGGGGTTAAACGCTGAATTGACCGAAGCGGTCGCTCTGGCTCATGATCTGGGTCATCCCCCATTTGGCCACACTGGCGAAGATGCGCTTAACGCTCTGATGGAGCCCTATGGTGGGTTCGATCATAATGCACAGGCTCTGCGGATCGTAACCAACCTCGAGCGCCATTATGCGGATTTTGACGGGCTCAACCTAACATGGGAAACTTTGGAAGGAATTGCCAAGCATAACGGGCCTGTCATCGGCACATTGCCCTATGCTCTGGCTGAATATAATGCCCTGCATGATCTTGAATTGCACAGCTATGCCAGCACCGAGGCACAGGTGGCCGCATTGGCCGATGATATTGCCTATAACAGTCATGATCTTCACGATGGTCTAAGGGCGGAATTGTTTTCCACCGATGAGTTGGCAGAGCTCCCTATTTTGCAGGACTGTTTTGCCGAGGTTGATCGTAAATATCCGGGCCTGAATTACTATCGCCGCCGCCACGAAGCATTGCGGCGGTTTTTTGGTGTGCTGGTCGAAGATGTAATTGCCATTGCCCGCACAAATTTGGCAGAGCTTACGCCTAAAACTGCGAGTAACGTTCGCTATGCTGGCCGTCCAATGATTCAGTTTAGCAATGGGTTATGGGGTGATCTTAAAGTGGTACGTAAATTTTTATTCCATCGGATGTACCGCGCGCCCAGTGTGGTGAAAATGCGCAAAGAGGTTACCGAGGCGG
>PBSX01000055.1 GCA_002726375.1 Marinovum sp. | reverse complement strand
CGATGATCACATTGCCGCGTATTTCCGCGTAAATAAGAACAATATCCCGAGATTGGTCATGTGCTTCGGCTTTGACTTCAATCTCAACATTTTTATCAAACATCGCCAAAGCATCGACCATCCAATCACAATAGGTGTCCATCCGGTCAACACCCGCCAGCGTTTCAGCTTCGGTTTCGAATGTGGCCCCATCATGGCAGTATTTTTTGCATTCCAGCCAACCCTTGCCATAATCGCAGGCATCAAAAAATGACCTTGCTGTAACCAAATTATCCATTGCAACACCTCCTAAACTGATATGATCAAGCATAACCAGTTGGATGCGTTATGCAATGCTTGGGGTTTTAAGCCAATTTACGCCGCTGTGCAGATCAGCGGTAGATGCTTTAATAGCCTCTATTTTTTGAAAGGCCAAATCGACGACGCGCAGAACTTTATACGCATTCACTCATAAGGGTTTCCAAGAACTTCGTCTTTTATATTGTCATGCCTCACGTAACGCTGCATCTCATTCGGCATACTTACCATAACCTCATTAAGCCCCAGCTGATCAAGCGCTTCAAAAATTGCATCGTCACTTTCGGCAAACCAATGACAGTAAAAGAAATCTTCTTTGCCCATCCAATTNGCCAAAAGCTCGGCACGATCGGTTTGCATTCCATCAAACAGTTGNNNGTCAGTCATNCCGGCACTCTGCTCGAAAAAGGCAACTCTGGCCTCTTCNCTGGCCCAAGTATGTGTACANATGAAATGTTTCTTCATAGCAAATNTCCACTGATTTCACCCAGAATAACGCATNAAGTTTNTTGCGCAAATAAAGTTTTTNTAGGGTGGAAATGGGCTGAGCCTTCGTTGAACTGAGAAAGCGGGTANGTTACGATTTAGNAATCCGTGCATTTTAGGAGAATAAAATGAGCCTTAGTCAAAAATACAAAGCAGTATTTGCCAATTGGGACAAAGAAGTCTTTAGAGATATTCATCATGAGGACTTTATGTTTATTCGAGAAACCGAACTTCTAACACTAGATGATCATGTGGAAAATTTGGATAAGTTGGCACTAACAACAAACTTTTTGAAAAATACCCAAAATGGTCAGTTGATTCACGAAAATGAATATGTTTTCGAAAATCGATGGAAAGAGAAAAACGAAATGGTTACCGTGGTTATTCTCATCAAGAAAGGTAAAGCTTGGAGGCAAATAGTAAACAGAGTGCCGATAGACGAAGCCGCCTAATATGAGAGCAGCCAACAAAGAATACACTTTTCAAAAACCGTAGCCGCCCTAACAAGGGTTTTTCTAAGCTACTGATACCATGTTAAGATTTTGGCAGTGCAGACAGTCTCGAGCTAGCCTGTCTCACAGCATTTTCCCTGTTAACAGGGAATTTACAGGGAAAAACGTGCGCTTTGGGTCGATATTGGCCGTTTTCTGCTGATTTGGTTCTGAATCGTACCACAATAACAGCGCCTTACAGGCCGTTTCCCTGTTNATTAAAAAACAGGGAAAATTAATTCCGGAACAGCGAAAGAAAACCAAAGAACAGGGAAGCCTCATTTCGCCCCGAAAGCATGACTTCTCAATCGACAAGATCAACCGCCGCGAAGTCCGCTTGCACCAATTGCAGTCATTGATGAAGAGCGCTGCCAATGGCGGCTTGGAANCCAAAAGTCCCGGAATGGTTCGATGCGGCTAATGTCCCCTTTACCTCGGCTCGCCCCGCAGCAGCGAATGAANCATTTCGATGTAGCTTTGTCCAAAAACCTGATCTGGGTTTTGATCAAACGAAAAAATGCCGACAATCCTGGGCTTGCGTGTAACTCCCACTTCGCGAACGCGGTGCATGGAGTGTCGGCCATTGAAGAAAGTTAAAGTACCCGGTCGTTGTTCGACGCGGAGACCGAACCTATCTGGGTCGCCAAACAACTGTTTCACACCGGCATAATTCTCATTTGCTTCTGACCGAATGTGAGGGGCATATTCAAACTCCCCACCGATGTCCGGGGACTGGAGCAGTAGCGTCACCACACCATCGTTGGGGTCATAGTGCCACCCGTCGTTGTCTCCCTCAAATGCGACTTTGTATGTCAGGCCAAGNTGCGGACATTGGCTTTGGTGAAGCGTTTNGACTCTGCGGACACGGCGCACAAACTCTTTTAGTTCGGGCCAAAGGAACATCACGCGTAAGTCACTGTTATTCGGAATCTGGTAATTCAAAATCTGGTTATTGCTGTTCTTGTGTTCCATCGCCCGCACGGATTGTGCAACCGGGTCGTGGTCAGCATCGGGGTCAGGATCGGGATAGGTCTTCCTGGGCTTTCCAATGAAGCGATATGAGGTCGGGACCAGATCGTTTGCTTCGGCTGACATTCTTTCAACGGCTTCTGGCCGAATGAAATCGTGCAGCGCCGAAGCGGCATTTTCATCGAGGTCACTTTGACACTTTCGGATAAGCGCCAGCCCTTCTTTCTCGTCGAGGCGATGCAATGGATAACGATCCAAATCGAAAATCCGGTTCATTTCTTTCAACGAAAGCCGCGCTGAATGCTGATCTGAGGACAGAACTGTCTTCTCCATCACAAGTCTCCTAGCAAGAAATTCATCCTATCCGCCGATCCCAGGAATTCTTGGACCAACAGAGTTCGTGCAAGAAATAGGCTATGAACCCAAGAACTGTTCCCACGAATGGAATGCTGCCGCCTGCTGATGCAGAGCCGGTGATAATCCATCCAACAAGCAGCATTACTCCAAATCCTGACACTTGCCAGGTCGTAGCCTGCACAACCAATCTTTGGTTTGTATCCATGTCTCCTGTCCATAGTTTGGTTTCAGTACTAAATATCGAAGCAGTGAGGTCACGAGAATTGGGCAAATTCGCTGCAAAAAGTTTGCGGTGCAGTGTTTAATCTGCAATACATACTTTAGATGGCAAAGCGAGACCGACATGATCTTTTCAGACTGCGCTTACAGGAGGCGATGTCCGCCGTAGGCATATCCAAAAGTGAGCTTGCTCGTGCAACAAGTGTCGACCGCTCCACAATTGGTCAGCTCTTTAAGAGTGACCTCCCCAGAATGCCGAATGCGCAATTGGCCGCAGACATAGCTTCAACACTGGGGGTCAGCACGGATTGGTTGCTAGGGCTTACAAATCAACCCGACAAACCGGGTGATATCCTTGCATCAGCGCTTTCACTTAGTCCGGCAAAGAGAACATCGGCGGACGTGCAAATCCTCGACTGGCACCGTGAAACCGCGGGAAGCAAAGTCCGTCATGTTCCCGCAACACTACCCGAGATGCTGAAGACAGATCATATGTTGGCATGGGAATATTCATCAATACCGTCAGATGTGGTTGAACAAGTCAGAACATCTGCCAAAGCCCAATTCGAATGGGTAAAATCAGGCGGGGCTGACTACGAAATTGCAATGCCCGCGCACGAACTGACAGCATGTGCAGAAGGCAGCGGATACTACGCCACACTTGAACCGGAACATCGGGCCGAGCAATTAAGTTTGCTCGTCCAGCGAGTTGATGCAATGTTCCCGCGCCTAAGGTTATTTGTTTTCGATGCCCACCAGCTTTATAGCGCACCGGTCACGATTTTTGGAAACAGACTGGCGATTCTCTACGTTGGCCAATGTTATCTTGCATTGCGAGAACAGCAGAGAGTTTTAGCATTGACGGATCACTTCGATTGGCTGATCCGNGGCAGCACGATTGATGCGCGCGATGCGTCTCAATACATCAGGTCGTTGATGGGTGCTCAAGGATTGTAAGCTCCCTCAGTTTTCGGTATTTCGCGGCGTTTCCCATGCCTCAGAAGCAGACATTAAGAAGGTGGTTGTGTGGGTCTTCTTTGTCCCACATAGTTGCCGTTCGCTGTGCGCTACACGAAGGTCAGCAAGGCGGGAGCATTGATATTTGCCAACAACTGAGGAGCGTTTTGTCAAAATTCAAGGAACCCCGCATCGAATGGAATTCGCTCGATTTGGCCATCTATATCGATGATGTTCAGGAAGTTACCCATTTGGGTAATTGTGGCAACAGGAGTTTCCGCAGGCCAAGGCACCACACCGGTAACGTGCTTAACTTCTACAATTTCACCAAGGGAAATGGCTCCTGGGGCGGTCAAGTCACTCTCGTTTGACAGGCCAAGCATTTGACTTGCCGCACCCTCTTCAACGCCAAGGCAATGGTGGTGGCGGCCCGACCACGGCGCATAGTCGCGACCTCCATGCGAATGCCACAGCATTGTCATTGGCAAGTGACGCGGGTTGCGCAAAGACAGGAACAGATCACCCTGTCCGCTTCGAGTCACCGCTGTCCAGCCAAGCGTCTGGCCGTCCGCTTCGAGTCCCGCAACAAAATCCTCATGTTCTGGGGCCCATGGGAAAGTGGTCAAATCAATCGTCTCGTTACCCCCGGGGAAAACTTCAGCTTGGCCCTTCGCCGGATACCTCAGTGCAGACCGGCCGCGCGCCGGGTCTGGCTCCAGTGCGGAAGCCGGCGTTTCCCACCAGCGTTTTGGCGATGTGCGGATATGTCCACCCTTGCGAAGTGAAACGTTGGCATGATTGGCAACAGAAACTGTTCCTGCGCCACCCTCAAACCTGTGACATTGATAGACGAACGGATGTCCGTCGCGAAGTGAGAGTGTCTTGGTCAATTGGGCACCGAAAACACGCCGCTGCAAAGTCGCCATGATCGTAGCGGCCCCAGCCCGCGCATCCCATGCAGAATTGGGAGGCCAGCCGTGGTTTGGCGATGCCCCCTCTCTCGCTGCAAATGGCGCGCAGAAAAAATCTCCGCCAAGCCGCGCGAGATGTGGGTCGGCCCCTGCTGGTATCTCCTCTCGGTCAACCCAAGGGGCGCGATGCAGGGGCGCGATGCCCCCTGCTTCAAATCTTTCGATGATGCCCAGAGTCGGATCGAAATCGAGCGTAATCCCAACCGCCGCAATCCTCATGCGCTGTCATCCACGCTCGGCACATCTTTGTGTAGCCATTCCTGATAGGGCTTGGCCGTCGCCGGCAACTCCTTGCGCAGGAAATACCCCGGCTCGCACCGTTGGCGCATCACTGCGCCGAACAGCTCTTTATAGGCATCGGCAATGGATGTGTTGGGTGCGGGAAGGTCATCCTTGATCGCGTCATGCAGGTCGGGCAGCGCGTGATAGGGGACCATCGGGAACATGTGATGTTCCACGTGGTAGTTCATGTTCCAGTAGATCCAGCGGCTGATCGGGTTCATGTAAACCGTGCGGGAATTCAGGCGATGATCTACGACATCCTCGCTCAACCCGCCGTGCTGCAACAGTCCCGTCATCACAAAGTGCCAGCAGCCATAGGTGCGTGGCCCGCCAATCAAAAGCACAGGAACCAGCGCAGCCCAGCCATAGCCTGCCACCAACATCACCAAGACTGCTACCAAAACGAGGGTATAAATACCCAGATGAACCCGCGCCCAGAAAATGGCAATACCTTCTTCGCTTTTGGGCAAATATTCCCATTCGTCATCGCTGAAGCGGCCGACGGCATTGCGGGCAAGGTTCCGCATGCTATCACAGGTGTCCACAAGTCCAGTAAAAGCCAGTGCCTTAAGCACCAGACCCACAGGCTGCATCCATGCAATCTCGGGGTCGCGCCCCACGATCAACGTATCGGTGTGGTGGCGCACATGGCTCCATTTCCAAAGCACGGGGTTGCGCATGATCTGGAATGAGGCAATCTGGTAGATCACCTTGTTCATCCAGCGGGTTTTGAAGGCCGTGCCATGACCACATTCGTGCCAACGGGCATCACAGGCCGACCCATAGACCACACCATAGGCAATCCAGAATGGCCATGCGATCCAACTGCCCCAGAAATAAATTCCACTCGCCGCGAGGATGACATGCAAAGCAATCCAAATGGCCGTGTCGCGCACCGCGGGCGCGTCCTTTTTCTGGATCAATGCCTTGAAATTCTCTCGCGACAGGTCGCTATGATACCATTTGATCGCGGCCAAACCCGCCGCGATGGCCCGCTCGGTGTCGGTTCCTGTCAAGGAGTAATCGCGTGGCTGATGCGCGGAATATGTAAGGTCTGGCGAAGTGCTCATTGGAGCTCCGATGGATAGGTCGCCCAAGATTATCAGATTGCAGCACCAGGACAAGCAACGATCACATCAGATTACATCAGCGACTTGATTATTTCAAGAAATGTGGTCTGATGCGCCCATGCCCCGTGCAACGATTACGGATATTGCAGCCCGATCTGGGCTTTCGACAGCGACGGTTGACCGTGCGCTCAATGGCCGTGCGGGGGTCAGCGCCCTAAACCGTCATCGCGTGATGCAAGCCGCGCAGCGGTTGGGCTACCTTCCTTCGCTTGGGACAATGCCGATGCCTGCACGGCCCGTTCGGATTGCACTCCTAGCGCCACATCTGGATCGCGCATTTATTGCGCTGGTTGCCGAAACGATCAGCACGCAGGCCGCAAAAAACCCGCTGGTGTCGTCGTGCCGTATCATCCCCCTTCGCAGCTTGTCATCCGAAGATCTACAACACGCCATTGATGCCCTAGATGACGTCGAGGCCGTCGCGGTCATTGCCACCGACACGCCCCAGAATCGAACGTCCCTTAACGTTCTCGTAGGGGCTGGGGTGCAAGTCGTGACATTGGTCACTGATCTGACGGGAACCGCTCGAGCGTTCTATGTCGGTGTGGACAATCATGCAGCGGGACGAACGGCGGGCCGGATCACCCGCCTTTTGGCGGCTGGACAGTCTGGCCCAGTAGCTGTCTATGCGGGCAGTCGGGCATTTCTGGGTCATCAACAAAGGGAAGACGGGTTTGTAAACCATCTGAACGCCCATCCAGACCTTTCAGTCTTGCCCACGGTAGAAACCCAAGAAGACGCAACAACTGTGCAGTCGGCTGTCACGACCCAGTTGCGCCAGACGCCGAACCTTGCCGCGATCTATTGTGTTGGCGCTGGGAGACGCGGGATCATTGAAGCATTGAAAGGGCGGCCGGATCGACCTTTCGTGGTGATGCATGATCTGACAGATGTGTCCCGTCAATGGTTGGAAACCGGACAGATCGATGCGATTATCGACCAGAACGCACAGCTTGTAGGGGAACAGGCCGTGCAATATATGCTCGGCGCAATTGCGGGCTCGCCCGTGGCTCTTGGACTGAAACAGGTCGATCCAAGGCTCATCTTGCTCGAAAATCTACCACAGGAGGGCGCACTATGAGTTCGCTTGAAGGAAAAGTCATTCTTGTGACCGGCGCAGCGCGGGGCATTGGTGCCACGATTGCAGAGCACCTGTCGCACTCTGCCGAAGCGCTGATACGGACCGACCTTGCCGACATGTCTGCCGATCTCTCCTGTCCGGTCGAAACGATCCCCGCCGACTTGTCAGACCCAAACGCCTCGCCACGGATCATAGCTGCAGCGCTAGAACGTTTTGGAAGGATTGATGGTTTGGTGAATGCGGCGGGGCTAACAACTCGAGGCAGTTTTCTTACCCCCGATCCGTCCCTGTTTGACCACCTGTTCGCGGTCAATGCGCGGGCGCCCTATCAACTCATGTCGGGGGCGATTGCCGATATGCGGGGGCGGTCTGCTGCGGGTACCATCGTGAACATCCTAAGCATCAACGCCCACTGCGGCGCCAGTGATCTGACAGTCTATGCCGCCAGCAAAGGTGCGTTGCAAACACTCACAAAGAACGCCGCTCAGGCCCATATGAGAGACCATATTCGCGTGAACGGCATCAATCTGGGTTGGGTGGATACCGAAACGGAACGTCATTTACATGACGTGACGCTTGGAAAAGGTACTGGTTGGCTGGCTGAACAAAGCGCAGATTTGCCCTTGGGGCGCTTCGTCAGTGCAGATGATGCGGCACGGCTTACGGCCTATCTACTGTCAGACGCTTCAGCGCCATTGACGGGGGCGGCGATTGACCTTGAACAAAAAATCGTCGGTGCGCCCTAAGCCGGCGCCGGGCCAGTCGTTCCTCGTTCCACCAGTGTCACGGGGACCACCTCGCCCTTCGTTTCATGCCCTGCCAGTCGAGCCACAAGGAGCTCCGCCGCACGTCGTCCAAGCAAGCGCCGTTCTTGTCGGATCGTTGTCAGAGCAGGATCATAGAATGCAGCCATCTCAATATCATCGAACCCGATGACCGACACATCCTGCGGGACGCTCAGTCCGCCTTCGCGTAACCCTGTGATCACCCCAATAGCCGCCGTATCAGACGAACAAAATACCGCTGAAGGACGTGGATCAGTGCAAAGCAAACTGCGGGCCGCCGCCTGACCCGATTCGATCGAGAAATCACCTGGGAAAATGACGGGAGGTTCCAGTCCAAACTTGGAACACTCTTCTTCCAGCCCGCGCTTGCGCGACAGGGTCAGCACATTGCAAGGCGGCCCCTCGACATAGGCGATGCGGCGGTGCCCAAGCGCGTGTAGATGCTGCACAGCGAGCCGTGCGCCGTTGGCGTTGTCTACCACAACGGCGGGAAAATCCGCCCCCTCGACCCATTCGCATAGGAACACGATACGCTTGTCGACGCCGCGTGCTTTGCATTGATCCAGCGCTTCTCGCGACAGAGACCCATCCAAAGATATCGCGCCGTCGATGCGCCCGTCACGAAAATAGTTCGCCAAAGCGTCATCAACCAGCGGATTATCCTCTGTATCGGTCAAAAGCAGAGCATAATCAGTGCCATGGAATCCTTCGGCCAATCCTGCAAGAATCTCGGAGTTGAACGGTTTGCCAATGTTGTGCACCATCGCCAACACCGCCCCGGCCCTCTGCATGCGCAGGTTTTGCGCAGCCCGATTCAAGCGAAATCCAGTGGCCCGCACGGCATCCTCAACCGCTTTGCGAGTCGCCTCGGACACGCGTTCGGGGCGCGACAGCGCACGGCTAACCGTCGCGGTGGACACGCGGGCTGCACGGGCAACATCTTGAATGGTGGCGGGTTTGTTAATCGGCTTGCTCCGCTGAATAGTGAAATCGTCACTTGACTCGAATCAGGTTTGAAGTCCAGCATGCAATCGATTACATAATTTAGCAATGTCCTCAATTGAAGATGTTATCGATTGTATGGCGCCATGAAAGTGGCGTCAGAGGGGAATGAGTGAATAACGCCAAGTTCCATAAGACTGCTCAATTTGCCTATGATTTCGCGGACACATCCGTGATCGTCATCGGGGCAAGCCGGGGTGGCATTGGCTCCGCGATTGCCGACACTTTTGCTGCGTCCGGTGCCGATGTGACGATCACCGGCGTTGAAGTTGAAGCTTTGGGTACCTCCTTGGACTACTTCCAGCTCGATGTCACCGATACCGTTGCCGTTCGCTCCTTTGCCAGCGGTCGGCCCTGCGATGTTTTGGTCAATTGCGCAGCCATCACCAAACGCGGTGAAGAACATGCGCCGGACTTCTTCTCTCATGTTCTGGACGTCAACCTGACAGGGTCATTTCGCTGTGCAGAGGCGCTGCACGACGCTATGAAAAACGGCGGGCGCATAATCAATGTGGCGTCCATGTATGCGCGTTTCGGATCGCCGCAAAATCCGGCCTATGGTGCTTCCAAGGCAGGAATTGAACAACTAACCAAGTCGCTCGCTATCGCTTGGGCGCCCGATGGCATTCGTGTCAACGCAGTCGCCCCCGGCTTTATCGTCACTGAACAAAGCGCCCGTGCCCGAGAAGATGCAGCATTCACAGCCATGATTGAAGCTCGGACACCATTGAAGCGGTGGGGGCAGACCCAGGATATCGCGGGGGCGGTGATGTTCCTTGCCTCCGATCAAAGCGCGTTTATGACAGGGGCAACTATCCCCGTTGATGGGGGGTATAGCGTTGTCTGACATCTCAGGTTTTACCGCAGCAATTCTCGGCACGGGTTTCATTGGCGGCGTTCATGCCCAGATGTTGCGCCGCGCTGGCGTGCAGGTGCGCGGGATGCTTGGGTCATCTCCTGAACGGGGCATGGCGGGCGCCGCAGCCCACGGTGTGCTTCATGCCTATGATACGCTGGACGATGTCTTGGCCGATGATGCGGTTGATGTCGTTCACGTCACCACCCCCAACCATGCCCATTTTGAGCAGGTAAAGGCCATTCTGGCCGCCGGAAAGCACGTCATCTGCGAAAAGCCGTTGGCGGTGACCTCCGCCCAAAGTGCTGAAATGGTTCGGCTTGCAGAACGCTCCGGCAAGGTTTGCGCGGTCTGCTACAACATCCGGTTCTATCCGCTGAACCAGCAGGCTCATGGTATGGTGCAGGCCGGCGATGTTGGCATGCCAAGATTTATTACGGGACATTATCATCAGGATTGGCTGGCAGAGACGACGGATTGGAATTGGCGGCTTGAGGCCGACAAAGGCGGTGCCTTACGCAGCGTCGGTGACATCGGCACCCATTGGGTCGATCTGACAAGTTTTGTGACCGGATTGAAGCCCGAGGCCGTAATGGCTGAGCTGATCACCTTCCTCCCTGAACGCCAAAAACCCAGCGACGCGGTTGAAACCTTCTCAACCGCGCAGGGAGGCACTAAACCTTTTGCTGTTGATACTGATGATGCCTCCATGATCCTGATCCGCTATGGCGATGGCGCCCGCGGCGTGATGTCCACCAGCCAGATCAACCGTGGGCGCAAAAATTCTCTGACATGGGACGTGGCTGGAGCAAAGGCCTCTATCGCTTGGGACAGCGAAACGCCGGATCATTTGTTCGTCGGGCACCGTGAGAGAGCCAATGAAACCCTAATGCGGGATTTCACCCTGATGAACCCCACAGGAACCGCCGCCGCCACACTGCCCCCCGGTCATGTCGAAGGGTTTGGCGACAGCTTTTTCGCGTTTTTCAACGCTGTTTACGCCGACATTGCAAACGGCACACGCAACAAAAGTGCGACTTGGGCGACTTTCGCAGATGGCCACGATGAAATGCTGTTTTGCGACGCCGTGCTACTTTCCGCCAAGGAAGAACGCTGGGTCACACTGAAAGAAATAGAAGGAAACCTCTGATGAAACTAGGCCTACTGACCGCTCCCTTCGAAGATACGCCGTTGAATGACGTAGCTGACTGGGCCGGACAAAACGGGTTCTCAGCGTTTGAAGTGGCTTGTTGGCCGGCCTCTGGCGGCGAGAAGCGCCGTTATGCGGGAACATCCCACATAGACGTTGACGGCTTGACCAAGGCCCAAGGCGACGACATCAAAGGCGGCTTGGCCGACCGCGGAATCGAGATCAGTGGCCTAGGCTATTACCCCAACCCATTGCACGCCGACGCAGATCACCGCGACGAAGTGATCGGCCACCTGAAAAAGGTCATAACCGCGGCGGGCACGATGGGCATTGGTGTGGTGAATACCTTTCTGGGAGGCGACCGTGCGCTCAACGTCGATGAAAACTGGACCCGCGCGCAGGATTTCTTCGCCCCCATCGTCAATCACGCCAAGGACACGGGCGTGACCCTGTGCTTTGAAAACTGCCCTATGATCTTTTCCAACGATGAATGGCCCGGCGGCCACAACATCGCCTATTCCCCGAAAATTTGGCGCCGCATTTTTGAAGAATGGGACGAAGATGTGGGGATGAACTTTGACCCGTCCCACCTGATCTGGCAGTTCATTGATCAGACGCGGTTCATCAACGAATTTGGCCCGCGCATGGCCCATGTTCATGCCAAAGACGTGATGATTGATCGTGACGGGCTGTATGAAAATGGCACCATGTCTGCGGGCATGGGCTGGCAGATCCCGCGTTTGTGCGGGCTAGGTGATGTGGACTGGCACTCGTTCTTTTCTGCGCTCTATCGCTCGGGTTACGACGGGCCGATCATCATCGAACACGAAGACCGCCTATTTGAGGGCGCAGACGAAAAGATAAAGCGCGGCTTCGCGCTGGCTCGGGACGTCCTGAAGCCATTCATAAAATAAACCCAAGAGGAGGAAGACCATGAAGACCCTTTTTGCAACCACAGCAGCACTTGCCCTGACGGTATCCAGCGCATTCGCGGATGGCCACGCATCATACACGATTGGCGTGTCAAACACCGTTCAAGGCAACGGCTGGCGTGAACAAATGATCTGTGCGATGCGTGCGCAGGCGCTTGTCGAACCCCATGTCACTAATATCATCGTGGCCCACCGCAATACCGACAGCGCGGGCCAGCTTGAAGACATCAACAATCTTATCGAGGCGGGTGTCGACGCAATCGTGCTGAACCCGTCCAACCCCGATGCCCTGAACTCTGCGCTGGATGCCGCAATGGCGCAAGATATCGTTGTCGTCGCCGTTGATGCGGGCGTGACGGCCGATGGTGCCTATGTATTGTCCAACAATCAGGAGGAATACGCCTATCTTGGCGCCAAGTGGCTTTTCGAGCAGGTCGGCGGCTCCGGTGATATTGTTTACATGCGCGGCATTGCCGGCGTGTCTGCAGACACCGATCGTGACAACGGGTTCAAACGTGCGATGAAAGAATTCCCTAACGTAAACGTCGTGCACGAGGTCTTTACCGGCTGGCAGCAGGACCAAGGCAAGCAACAGATGTTTGATTTCCTTGCCACGGGCATTCCGTTTGATGGTGTCTGGACGTCCGGCATCGACAACGTGATCGTTGACGCCTTCGTTGAATCCGGCGTACCATTGGTGCCAATCGTCGGCGCAGACAACGCCGGTTTCGTCAGCATGCTGGCAAGTGTCGACGGCCTCTCTGGTGCCGCTGTGACAAACCCAGGTTCGGTCGGTGGTGCGGGCATCGCGCTCGCCGTCGATATTCTGGATGGCAACCCGCCAGAGAACCAAACCGTTCTTGTTGATCCCGTCCTTTGGGAAAACACCACGGATGCGGGGCGCGCCACGATTGCAGGCGCTCAGAACCCAGACCTTGATCCCGAATGGCCCGTTTCGGTCAGCATCCCAGGTTTCACCGACTATTCGATGGATCAGATTATCGCCTGCGAAGGCCCCTCCGAGGGATAAGGCGGCTGCAATTGATGACCTCCGGCCAATGTGTCGGGGGCATTCCCTATATTTCAGATTGGATAGGCATGTCTGACATCCCCCTTCTTGATGCGTCGGGCGTCACCAAAAGTTTTGGCGCGGTCAAGGCGCTGACTGACGCGAAACTGACGCTGTCCAAAGGGCAAGTAGTTGCCCTAATGGGAGCCAATGGCGCGGGTAAATCCACCTTTGTCAAAATCTTGACCGGTGCGTTGAAACCGACAGCAGGTCGGGTTCTTATCCGCGGGCAAGAGGCCTGCGTTGGCTCTCCTGCAGAGGCGCAGCGCTCCGGCCTTGTGCCCGTCTATCAGGAACCCTCGCTCATTCCCGATCTGAATGTGGCCGACAACCTAACGCTTGGCGATACGCCCGTGCAGGCCTTTCGCAACTGGGTCGAGGAATTGGGAATCGAGAGACTGAAACTGACCGACATGATCTCCGATCTGCCCCTCGCGACACTGCGCATCCTAGATCTGGCCCGCGCCTTGGCGGCAAAGCCGGATGTGCTTCTTTTGGATGAAATGACAGCCGCACTACCCACTGACCTAGTCGAGAACGTGTTGAAAACCGTTCGAAAACAGGCGGATGCCGGAATGGGCGTCATCTACGTCTCGCACCGTTTTACCGAAATTTCAAACCTCTGCGACAGCGCCACAATCCTTCGCGATGGCCGCACCGTGGGCGAATTGCCCATTGAACCGGGGGTTGAGGATCGCGCGGTTGAACTGATGCTTGGCGCCAAACTCGACCTTGGCAAACGCGATACAGGGGCCGCGCTGCGCAACGAAGGCACACCGCAATTGGCGGTACGGGGATTGGCGTCGGCCCCGAAACTCTCAGATGTGTCGTTTGATTTATTCCCCGGCGAAGTCCTCGGCGTCGTCGCGCTTGAGGGGCAAGGCCAGGATGAGCTTTTTAATGTGCTTGCCGGCATTACCCCGCCGACGGGCGGCACTCTGTCGGTGGACAATACAGTAGCCAGTTTTCACCACCCCAGCGACGCGATTGCGCGCGGCATCACCTATGTCCCCGGCAACCGCGCCGAGGCGCTTTTATCGCAACGCTCCGTGCGCGAAAATATCGCCCTGCCCTTTGCTGCGCGGGTCGCCAATTGGGGCCCGCTAAAACGGGGCATGGAAAAGGACCGCGCGGATTACGCGATTGAGAAATTGCAAATTGACACCCGCGCACAAGGCGAGGTGCAGCGCCTTTCTGGCGGAAATCAGCAAAAGGTCACGATTGGCCGTTGGATTGCCAAGGGCGTTGAAACCCTGCTGTTGTTTGACCCCACCCGCGGAATTGACGTGCGCACCAAGCGCCAGATTTATCCGCTTGTCCGCGAGTTGGCCGAACGGGGGGCGGCGGTGCTGATGTATACGTCCGAACTCGAAGAAATCCCGTTGGCCTGTGACCGTTGTATCGTGATCTTCAACGGCCGCGTCGTGGACATGATTGATGCCAAGGACGCAGATGAACAAACTTTGATGCGTGCCGCCTATGGCCTGACGGAGGTGGCATGACCCACGTGAGAAAACATGCATGGGTGATCAGCCTTGCCGCTCTACTAGCCGTGCTTTTGGCCCTGACCAAAATCATACAACCGGGGTTTGGCGCATCCGGGATTGAATCCCTAGCCCGTGCCGCCCTGCCCTTTGGTTTTGCAACGGCGGGCATGGCCGTGGTGATTATTGCGGGCGGAATTGATCTGTCTGTAGCCTCGATGATGGCCGTTTGCGCCGTGACAACCGCTGTTCTGATGGAACGTATGGCAGGGGTCCCTGCCCTGATCATCGTGCTTTTGGCGGGTGCTGGGATGGGCGCAATCAATGGCACCTTGATCATCCTGACCAAAGTGCCGGACATCGTGGTGACACTGGCTATGCTGTTCGTCTGGGAAGGCGTTGCCTTGTTGATCTTGTCATCACCGGGTGGGGCAACAGCAGATTGGCTCGAAGGGGCGATCCGGGGCTCATTCATATTCTCTTGGCTGCCGAAGGCCTTTTTGATCATCGCGATTGTCTCGGCCCTACTTTGGGGCCCCTTGCAGCGCACCAAACTGGGCCTGAGCATCTATGCCATCGGCTCGGACGAGTTGGCGGCATTCCGATCCGGCATCTCCATTGGGCGCTCCAAGGTTGCGGCCTATGCGATCTGCGGGCTGTTCTGTGCCTTTGGCGGACTGTCATTGGCCGCTTTGACAGGCATTGGTGAACCCGTCCCCGGTCCATACCTCATGGCCTCTATCGCGGCGGTGGTGCTGGGCGGCGTCGTATTGGGTGGCGGTAAGGGTGGCCTGTTGGGGCCCCTTATCGCTGTCTTTGTCCTGCGCATTATCCGCACCCTCTTGACGCTTATGGCCGTAGACCCCAATGTCACGACGATCATCGAAGGCGTGATCATGGTTGGCGTCGTCATGCTCGGCACCGCTCTGACCTTGAAAGGAACCCGCACATGAGCGTCGCTCCCAGCCATCAGCCCGATCCATTCCGTGAACGCTTTGGCCGCTATCTGGCCGGCAATCCGATGATCCCGCTGATCGTTTTTCTGGTGTTGCTAGTCGCCGCACTAGAGGTTATGCGCCCGGGCATTGTCACCCCGTTTCGCGCGGGTCGTGATGGGCTTCTCAGCATGTTCTGGATTGGCAATCTTGTGAAGTTCGCCATTCCGCTGGCCATGCTGGCCGCCTGTCAGGTTTTGACTATGCTCACCGCTGGTATCGACCTTTCGGTAGGTATCATCGCCACGGTCGCCGCATTTATCTGCGCCACGCTGTCTGGAACGCTTGGTGTGGCCCCTGCGGTGCTGGTCGCGCTGTCCTGCGGGATTATCGTCGGGCTTGTGAACGGTTTCGGCGTTGGCATCGTGCGGGTGCATCCTTTGATCATGACACTTGGCACCGGATTGATAGCAACAGGGTGTTTGCAGGTTTATCAAAGGCTCGTCATCAATGTAGGCTCCGAGGTTCCAGCCTTTCTGGGCTGGCTCGGCACGGGGCGGACGGCGGGCATGCCCAACGGGCTTTATGTGTTCATTCCCTTCGCGCTGCTTATCTTGTGGATCATGCGGTACACGGGGTTCGGGCGACTGTTGTTCGCAATGGGCTCAAACGAAAACGCCGCGCGGTTGTCCGGCGTGCGCGGTTGGCAAGTGCATCTGGCGCTATATGCATTGTCTGGCTTCATCGCCGCCGTTGCCGGGCTACTTTACCTTGGAATGATACGCCAACCCTCGCTTAGCCTTGCCAATCCGCTGCTGTTGCCCTCGGTCGCGGCGGCAGTGATTGGTGGTACCTCAATCTTTGGCGGGCGCGGCAGCTATGCGGGTGCGATCATCGGGGCGCTGATCCTGCGAGTCCTCGACACAATGTTGACCCTGCTACAAATGCCCGAGGGCGCGCGAACGGCCCTGTTCGGGGTTATCATCCTAGCCGTCACCGCCATTTACGTCCGCATCACAGGGAGCAGTTGACATGACCTTTCGCATCGCCGGGATCAGCTTTGATCACATGCATATGGGTGACCTTCTGCGCATGGTACACGAACACCCCGACGCCGAGATTGCTGCGCTCTACGATCCTAACCGCGCCAAGATGCAGGGCGCAATCGACACTTTCAACGTGCCCGAGGACCGCGTGTTCACCGAACTTGATGCCTGCCTAGCCGCTGGATCCTACGATATGGCTTTGCTTTGTGTGGCGACGGCCGAACACGCATGCATGACGGAACGCCTTGCACCACACGACATGCACATCTTCGTCGAAAAACCCTTTGCCGCCAGCGCCATCGATGCGCGGCGGATGATGGCGGCCATGGAGGGTACGGGTCGGCAACTTGCAATCAACTGGCCACTGCGCTGGGTCGAAAGCCACGTCACCGCCAAGCGCCTGATCGACGAAGGCTTAATCGGTGAGCTGCGCGAAACGCATTTTTATGATGGCAATCGTGGCCCGCTTTGGCACGGTGCCGACAAACAAGAGGTGACACCGCAAGAGGTCGAGCGCCTCAAACCCGATGCATGGTGGTATAAAAAGGCATCCGGCGGCGGTGCCTTGCTGGATTACCTCGGCTATGGAGCGACGTTGGGCACGTGGTATATGAACGGCAAATCCCCGAGTGAGGTTACATGCACCGTGGATGAGGTTCCCGAGATCGAAGTAGACCAACACGCCATTGCCGTGCTGCGCTATGACAGTGGTTTGTCGCGGATGGAAACTCGCTGGGGCACCTTCACAGACCCCTGGACCCACCAGCCGCAACCCACTTGTGGATTTACCTTTGTCGGCAGTGACGGGACCATTTCATCGCCTGACTATGCAACACATCTAAGCGTGCAGACCCGCGCGCGCCCTGAACTACATCAGATCGCGGTGGATCCACTGACCCTAGGCGAAAGAAACGGCATTGAATACGTGCTGGGCTGTCTTGCCCGCGGTGAACCCGTCGGCGGCCCACTTGACCCCACTCTCTGCCTGACCGCACAACGCATTGTCGACACCGCGGCACAGTCCGCGCTGGAAAAACGCACGCTGGCATTGCTGCCATGATCCCGTCGCCGCGCCGTAAGGACTGGCAGATAGGAGTCATCGGTACAGGCAGTATTTCTGACAGCCACCTGAACGCCTATGCCACGGATGGATGGCATGTCGCCGCCCTTTGGAACCGGACCCGCGAAACGGCTGTGGCCAAACGCGATGCATTGGCTCTAACCGCGCGGGTTGAAAAGGAATGGCAACAAATCCTTGCTGATCCGGCCATTGATATCGTTGACATAACGTTACACCCCGAACACCGCGCACCCATCATCGAGGCGGCTCTGAAAGCGGGCAAACACGTCCTTAGCCAAAAACCTTTCGTGACCAATCTGGGCAGCGGTGAACGCCTTGTTGCTCTGGCAGACGACATGGGCGTCAAGCTGGCGGTTAATCAGAACGGCCGCTACGCGCCGCATTTCCAATACATGCGCGACAGCGTACGCAACGGAAAGATTGGCACCCTGTCATCTGTTCATGCCCGTGTTCATTGGGATCACAGCTGGACCGCTGGCACCTCTTTTGACGATCTTGAAGACCTATTGCTGTATGACTTTGGCGTGCATTGGTTCGATTTCGTAGCCTCTATCGCGGGCGATCGGGTTCAAACGGTCACAGCCACCTCTACCCATGCAGCGGGACAGGCAAACCGCACGCCACTTCTTGCGCAGGCTCTGATCCGTCTCGATGGCGGACAGGCAAGCCTTGCCTTTGACGGCTTCACACGGTATGGGCCGGTTGATGTTACCACAATCACAGGATCAGACGGCACATTGCACAGCACTGGCCCCGATCTAAACACCCAAAATGTGACACTTATCAACGTACAGGGCATCGAAACACCCACCCTACGCGGGCAATGGTTCGATGACGGGTTTCGCGGCACAATGGGTGAACTGATGTGTGCAATCGAAGAGAATCGCGAACCGCTGAACGGCGCACGCGAAAACTTGACCTCACTAGCGCTCACATTTGCAGCCGTACACGCGAGGCAGCAGAACTGTGAGGTCGAAGTCGGCAGCGTTCGGGCACTGTTGAACATTTAGAGGAGGGCGAACATGATCCGCGCTATCGTCATCGGATTGGGAAATATGGGCCTGTCCCATGCTTTGGCCCTGCACGCGGCTAATGGGGTCGAAATTGTCGCTCTCGTAAATCGCTCTCCTCGCACCTTGCCCGACGAACTGAAAAACTGTCAATTTCTGACCGACATTGATGAGGCCTTTGCCCTTGCCCCCGATCTGGTCGTCATTGCCACCTATTCCGATAGCCACGCCCCCATCGCGATCCGCGCCATGGAGGCCGGGGCCCATGTTTTTGTCGAAAAACCACTCGCCACGACGCTGAACGATGCCCTCGCAGTGGTGGACACTGCCACACGGCTGAACCGCAAACTGATTGTTGGTTATATCCTGCGTCATCACCCGTCATGGCAGCGTCTGATCGCCGAAGCACGGGGTTTGGGCGGGCCTTACGTATTTCGGATGAACCTAAACCAACAAAGCGTGGGCGATGAATGGGCGACCCATCGTGCCTTGATGCAATCGACCTCTCCACTAGTGGATTGCGGTGTGCATTATGTAGATGTTATGTGCCAAATCACAGACGCCGCCCCTGTTCAGGTGCAGGGGATTGGCCTGCGGCTGAGCGATGAAATTCCCGAAGACATATATAACTACGGCCAACTTCAGGTGCGGTTCTCCGACGGATCAGTTGGATGGTATGAGGCAGGATGGGGNCCGATGATGTCNCAGACGGCCTATTTCGTGAAGGACATTGTCAGCCCCAATGGCGCTGTCAGCATTGTTGACGCTGCATCTGATAACAGCGCCGAAATTGAAGGCCACACGAAAGTGGGCGGCCTTCTGGTCCATCGCCTGTCAGGAGACGAACACATCACCCTCGAGGATGAACCGGGGCATCAAGCATTGTGCGACGCGGAACAACGGTTCGTTTTACGTGCGATTTTGGAGGACATCGACCTGACACGACACATTAACGATGCCATTCAATCCCTTGCTATATGCATTGCCGCCGACAAGAGCATTCGCATTGGGATGTCGGTTCAATTGTAGGTTCAACGATAGCCCCGTTTCGGAGCACATTAATCCGGTCCAAATTTCAGCCTATGAGCGCGCTTCTCCGTGTATTTGAAGACAGTCTATTTGAAACAAGGGATCAATACCTGCGTGACCTTGAGTTTCTTCTTTCAACATAGACAGCAAGGCAGCCGAGACAAAAACTCGCGTGGTCGTTTCTGGAATTGAAAGGGGCCATTTCATAGATGCTCAGAAAAATGTCAAAGTTTGCATGTTTTCGCCGCTGTTCACGGCGTCAGATTTCAGGCATTATGCCCTTTGAAACTCTTGCAACAAGGGCTCAAAACAGACCTTTTCTGCGCGGTGCACCAATGGCCGTTCTCCGCTATTTCCAGAAACAACTGGACTTCAGCGCGACATCGAGCGGTAGTGTTCGCACCTTTGATTTCGCCCGGAAATACCGGGCTCCACTCAGTACAAGGCGAAGGGTTGGCCTTCGTTGAAAGAGTGGAGAAAACGATGACGATTGAGATCAAGCAAGAACCCAAAGTCGCAAACATTATAGCGATCAAGGCAAAGCCAAAGCGGCAGGAACAACTCTCAAAGCTTCTGAACCGCAAGTCTGGCGCAACGATTTTACAAATTCAAAGTGCTTTCGGCTGGCAGCCGTATACGGCACGGGCTGCACTTTCGACGTTGCGCAAAGCCAGAACTGCGATTGAATGGTCCGACACGGACAAAGGATCAGTTTACCGTATCGTCAGTAAGGCCTGAGACGATGGATGCGGATCAGACGCTCGAACTTGAGAGGGCGATTTTAGCGATTGATCATCTGGACCGAGGCAGATGCCTGGAAAGGTGGCGTGAGGCGTTCGACCGGCCTCCGCCAAAGCATCTCTCACTGCAGTTCATGAAGCGGGTGCTGATCTGGAACCTGCAGGATCAGATGCTGGGCGGTGTATCGGCAAAAACTGAGCGTCGTCTGAAGCAAATTGCAGCCGGGCAATCAGTGCCCGCAACAGCAAAACCGGGGTCCCACCTGGTTCGGGAATGGAACGGGCGAACCTATCAGGTTGAGGTGGTGGATGGTGGCTATGTCATGGATGGCAAGACCTGGCGGTCCTTGTCGGCCATAGCCAGGCACATCACCGGTGCCCGGTGGTCGGGCCCGCGCTTTTTCGGAGTGCAGTGATGCGCCGCATCCGTTGTGCAATCTATACTCGCAAGAGCTCCGAAGAGGGTTTGGAACAGGATTTCAACTCTCTCGATGCGCAGCGTGAGGCCTGTGAAGCCTATATCGCCAGTCAGAAGCATGAAGGCTGGGAGGTGTTGCGGGATCATTATAATGACGGGGGGATCTCGGGCGGTCATCTGGATCGCCCTGCGCTGCAGCGCCTGATGCAGGCGGTGGACGAGAAACGCGTCGATCAGATTGTGGTCTATAAGATCGACCGTCTGACCCGGTCATTGACCGGCTTCGCGAAGCTGGTCGACCGGCTGGATGCGGCTGAGGCGTCCTTTGTCTCGGTGACACAGAGCTTTAACACCGCGACCAGCATGGGGCGCCTGACGTTGAACATGCTGCTGAGCTTTGCCCAGTTCGAGCGTGAAGTGACGTCTGAGCGTATCCGGGACAAGATCGCTGCCTCCAAGCGCAAGGGCATGTGGATGGGTGGACATGTCCCCCTTGGCTACCGCGCGGATGGACGGACTTTGAAGATCGATGAGGCCGAAGCGCCCACGATCCGGACGCTCTACGACCTTTACCGGAAACTGGGCTCTGTACGCGAAGTGAAAGACCGCGCAGAAGCGCTAGGCTTCAGGTCTCGTCGCCGCGCACGATCATGCGGGCGAGTGTCCGGGGGCATTCCGTTCGACCGCGGGCATTTGCATCACATTCTCAGCAACCCGGTTTATGCCGGGGGAATCCGGCACAAGGGGCAGGTTTATGACGGGCAGCATCCCGCTATTATCGACCCAAAGACGTGGGACAAGGTTCAGGAACTGCTGCAAAGCGGCGCCGCAATCTCACGCGGCACTAGGAAAAAGGCGATCACCTCACCGCTGGCTGGCAAGCTCTTTGATGAAACCGGTGATCGCCTGACGCCCAGCCATAGCCGGAAGAATGGCAAGAGATTGCGCTACTACGTCTCCCGACGAGTAATTGCGGGTGGCTGCAAAAAACATCCAGATGCCTGGCGGTTGCCTGCTGAACAGGTCGAGGGGGTACTGACCGAAATGATCAGACGCCATCTGGGAAGGCCGGATGCTGCGGCATCAGTGATACAGGGTTTGCCGGCAGCCGAGATCAAGACGACCGCCGAGAGACTGGCCGCTTGCATCAGCTCGACTGACTGCCTGAACTTGATCGAAAAGGTACATCTGCGTCCGGGCGCAATACGCATTCAGCTGGATACTCCGGTTCTAGCAAAGTGGCTGGACTGCCTGCCGGGGCATATCAATGCATCGGGGCTGACAATCGAAACTCCATTCCAGATGCGCAGGAGGGGTGTCGAGCTGAAACTGCATCTTGGTGATCCCCCGCCGGAGATCGACGAAACGCTGGTGCAGAACATTGTAAAGGGGCGCCGCTGGTTGGCGATGGTTATTGATGGCAAATCGTTCTCAGAAATCGCACAGATCGAAAATGTATCCACACGCCGCGTCCAGGACATCACCAATCTCGCACTGATCGCACCCGATATTCTAGATGCCATCACGCTTGGCGAAAAGCCCGATGGTCTCTCCACCGATTACCTGATTAAGACCCGCTTCTCCGCCATCTGGTCAGAACAACGCGCGCAATTCTCCGCGCTCTGACAGCGACTCTCCCCAAACTCGTACCGCTGGAATCGCAAACAGAGACTTCGGCCCAAAAACGACCCAGAAAGCGTTCACGATCGCGTCTCACTCCACACCGCGGTACGCCAAGCGGCGGGAAACGCGCGACAATAACAGAGCAAACCAGAAGAGCCAGAAATCAGGGAAGTGTTTGGCAGGGGCACCAGGGTTCGAACCCGGGACCTACGGTTTTGGAGACCGTCGCTCTACCAGCTGAGCTATACCCCTATTGGTGCAGGGGGTTACGGCATCAAAGACCAAAGATCAAGCACCGAATGAGGATAAAAGGCATTTGCTAAAGAGCGATAGATCAAAAAAAGCCGCCCAGACGGGCGGCTTGATTGTAGCTTTGTTTTTGGCCTAATTTTTGGTCAGGCCTGTGGATCATCAGTCGAGGATTTTGGACACGACGCCTGATCCGACGGTGCGGCCGCCTTCGCGGATCGCAAAGCGCAGCTTTTCTTCCATCGCAATCGGCGCGATGAGCTCAACTTCGAACTTCAGGTTATCGCCCGGCATCACCATTTCTGTGCCTGATGGCAGGTTCACTGTTCCGGTCACATCCGTGGTGCGGAAATAAAACTGCGGACGGTAGTTGGCGAAAAACGGGGTGTGACGTCCGCCTTCATCCTTGGTCAGGATATAGGCTTCGGCTTCAAACTTGGTGTGCGGGGTGACTGAACCCGGCTTACACAAAACCTGACCACGCTCAACCGCTTCACGGTCAACACCGCGCAGCAATGCGCCGATGTTGTCGCCCGCTTCACCGCGATCCAGCAGTTTGCGGAACATCTCAACACCTGTACAGATGGTTTTCTGGGTGTCTTTGATGCCAACGATTTCAATTTCATCGCCCACATTGATCACGCCGCGCTCAACCCGGCCGGTCACAACTGTGCCGCGGCCCGAGATCGAAAACACATCTTCGATCGGCATCAGGAACGGCTGGTCAACCGCACGCTCAGGCTGTGGAATATACGCGTCAACCGCTTCCATCAGCTCTGCAATTTTTCCTTTGCCAATCGCATCATCACGATCTTCCAGTGCTGCCAGCGCAGAGCCCGCAACGATCGGAATGTCATCACCAGGATAATCATATTCGCTCAGAAGCTCGCGTACTTCCATTTCCACCAGCTCAAGAAGCTCGTCGTCGTCTACCTGATCAACTTTGTTCAGGAACACAACCATCGCCGGGATACCAACCTGACGGCCAAGCAAAATATGCTCGCGGGTTTGCGGCATCGGGCCGTCCGCTGCATTCACAACCAAAATCGCGCCATCCATCTGCGCCGCGCCGGTGATCATGTTCTTCACATAGTCGGCGTGGCCAGGGCAGTCCACATGCGCATAGTGGCGCGCATCCGTCTCATACTCAACATGCGCTGTCGAAATGGTGATGCCGCGGGCTTTTTCCTCAGGCGCCGCGTCAATCTGGTCATAGTCCTGAAACTCGCCAAACTGCTTCGTGATCGCCGCCGTCAGCGTCGTCTTGCCGTGGTCAACGTGACCAATCGTGCCTATGTTACAATGCGGTTTATTACGCTCAAACTTTTCCTTCGCCATGGTATTCTGCGCCTCGTCGCTGTGGGGCCATCGCCCGATTGCCATCTTCGCGCGGATTTAGGTGTAATTTGGGAAAAAATCAAGCTTATGTTGCAGGCAAGGATAGTGTTTCTATCGCGGATCGTCGCAATAATATCGCACTTGGTCAAAGCAGCCATGGCACGGTCGATTTAGTCGANTGTATTTTGCTAAAACCAGTTTTCGTTGAGGTGCTGGCTGCGCGTCCATTCTTCTATTTGCAGCGCTGCCGATCGGGCTAAATTCGCCAATTGCTGGGACGGTGTTTGCGACAGCCCTGAACCGATCAGGGTGCGCCCACTTGGGGCTTCGAGCACCGTGATCTGATGTGGCACAGGATTAAGCTTTTCTCCGTTTTCATCCTGCCAAATGGTAACGGAAAGTATCAGCGCAGATTGCGGCGATACAACTAAAGGCACACCAGCCTGAGCAAGAACATAGCCTTCTATTTTCACAGCCACATGGTACAGTTGGGTCCCGCTGAGAGGATCAAAATGGGTCTCGATAGAATTTTTCACGGCTGTGATAATTTCATCCGGATCACCATCGCGCGACATCGGGCCCTTGACCATATCGGGGCCAACCACGACCGCATAGCCTAGGGCAAAATCACCAATTGGTTTAACCGGTTCTTGCAAGTCCACAGGCCCAAGACAGCCCGCCAAGCCAAGCCATAAAAAGAGGATGCAAAAAGACCGGTACCACATGCCTCTGACATACCTTTATAAGTCGACCAAGGCCAGTGGCAGTTTTGCCAGCGCAGGAGTTTGCATAATCCAGCTAAGGATTTGCGCAAAAACAATTTGATTTGCGGCCGCAGTGCCATAGGCTTATCTTTATGGCACAGGCAGAAAATTTCCCAGTTCGGGTTCCTTTGGTGACCAAGCCAATGGGCATCTTGGCCTCCCTCGCAGCCGCNCGGCGCAACGTATTGTCGATCATTCCCGACATTGCGACCCGTCAGCCCATGGTGTCCGGCAAAACCGGCAAACGCTGGCATATGGTGATGGACCCGGATGCCCTGCGCCGTATGCTGCTGGAAAATGTGGCCAATTATCCTAAATCTCTGGTCACCAAAAATCTGTTAGAGCCAGCTATTGGCAATTCACTGTTTATTGCCGAAGGCGCGCATTGGCGCTGGCAGCGACGGGCAACNGCACCGGTTTTTTCACATCGAAATGTCCGCGNGTTAAGCCCCCTTGTTACGGACGCCGCAAGCCGGTGCAACGCCCGCATCGCAGCCGCAGGTCCGCGTGCGGTGAATATGTTTGATGAAATGGTCGCCACAACTTTTGATGTAATTTCCGATGTCACGTTTTCCGATGACAAAGGCTTTGACCGCGACGCCGTTCACAACGCGATCAATGCCTATGTGGCCGAGGCGGGTAAAGTGTCCCTGATGGATATTCTGGGCGCGCCAAACTGGGTGCCCCGCTTAAGCCGTCTGGTAACCGGACCCTCACTGCGGCAAATGAAACAGATCGCCGATCAGGTGATTGATGACCGTCGAAAAGGCAAAGAAAAATCACCCCCAGATCTGCTTGACCTGCTTCTAGCAGGAGAAGATCCGAAAACCGGCCGCAAAATGCAGACCGCCGAGCTGCGTGATAATCTTTTGACCTTTATTGTGGCGGGCCATGAAACAACGGCTCTTTCACTGTCATGGGCCCTCTANCTTATTGCGCATGACAAGAGGGTGCAGGACAAGGCACGCGCTGAAGTGGCCGGCGCAGTTGAGGGCGGCGAGGTAACCGGCGATGATGTGCCGAACCTTCCCTATATTCGGCAGATCATTGATGAAAGCCTNAGGCTNTATCCGCCGGCTGCAATTGTATCGCGCACCGCGATGGCCAGTGATGTGCTTTGCGGGCGCGAAGTCAGGAAAGGCGATACAATCATCATTCCGATTTATGCGCTGCACCGCAGCCATGTGCTGTGGGACAGGCCAGACGACTTTCGGCCAGAGAGGTTCGACGATATGAAAGCTGTCCCACGTTATTCCTATCTGCCGTTTGGGGATGGGCCGCGCATTTGCATCGGCGCCAGCTTTGCCATTCAAGAAGCTATCATCATTCTGGCCAGCCTACTTAAGCAGTTTCGCTTTTCGCCCGTCGCAGGGCGCGATCCGATCCCGGAAATGACATTAACATTGCGGCCCGAAGGCGGGGTATGGCTTATGGCTGACCCTTTGGAGCCGCAAGACGAACCTTCCTAAGGTAAATCGGACGTGATAGGCTCGGGTCGGTGTTTAAGGCTTTGGGCATAAAGGAATAACAATGCAGTTCAGCGGTGATTTCAAATCGGGTGAAATGATTTTTATAACGGTGCATTCACACGCTCTGGCCGGCAATATGCTTGGCGATCCGGCCGAACGGAAAGTCGGGGTCTACATCCCATATGATACAGACCCAGAAGGACTTCCCCTTCTGGTATCACTGGCCGGATACACAGGCAGCGGTCTGTCACAGCTCAACTGGAAGAACTTTGGCGAAAATGTGCCAGAGCGGCTTGATCGGTTAATCGCAACGGGGGAAATGCCGCCCGCNGTTATAGCCTTTCCCGACTGCTACACCCGGCTGGGCGGCAACCAATATATAAACTCGGTCGCTATGGGCAATTGGGANGATTTTTTAATCACCGATATGCTGAACGCCATTGAAGGCCGGTTCGGATGCGGCGGTGTGGGCAANCGCGGGCTTTTTGGAAAATCTTCAGGCGGCTATGGCGCTTTGCTCCATGCGATGCGCCATCCNGATGTGTGGTCGGCCATCGCTTGTCATTCCGGTGACATGGGATTTGAAATCGCTTATCAACGCGACTTTCCTGCAACCTTAAGAGCTCTGGCCAAACATGACATGTCGGCCGAAAATTTTGTAAAATCCACCTGGGCCAATCACAGCCCGAGCCATACGGATATTCATGCTTTGATGATCCTTGCCATGGGGGCCAGCTATGATCCTGACCCAAGCGCCTTTTGCGGTGTCCGTTTGCCAGTGGATTTGCACACTTGTGAATTGGATCATGCCCGCTGGGCGCATTGGCAGGCCTGGGACCCGCTACATATATTTGACAGCCATGCCAAGGCGCTACACTCATTAAAAGGTCTGTGGATTGACTGCGGCGACCAAGACCAGTTTGATTTTGTCTATGTTGCACGGCGGTTGAAGCAAAAACTCGACGGGGCACAAATCGCGCATCATTACGAAGAGTTCCCAGATAACCACTTTGGTCTTGATTACCGATTTGACAAGAGCCTGCCCTATCTGGTCAGGGCACTTCAACACTAGCAAAAGGGCGCAGCTTAACCTTTACCCCAACGCCGCAATAGTTGGTCAACGATTTGATCGCGGGTTTGACGATAAGAGACGAGCTTCGCTTCGCGGGTTTCACCAAGTCCGGTTGGGTCCATAATCGGCCAGTATTCAACAGTAAGGTGAAACAAACGGGTTAAATCCAAAGCCCGCCGCTGACTGGCCGGTGACAACGCAATGATCAGATCAAAAGATGACAGATCATCCCCCCATTCTTGCATTTCATCAAAACTGCGCGAACGGTGGCGCGAAAGCTCGATACCGAGCTCTTCACAAACGGCAATGGCAAAGCCGTCTATTTCAAGATCATTNATCACCCCGACCGATTGCACATAGGTCCCGGTGCCATAAAANTTTTTCATAATGCCTTCCGCCATGGGCGAACGCACAGCATTATGATCACAACAAAAAAGGACCGATTGTGGAAGGTCCAGCGTCATTCCGATCAGCCTCCGAAATGCAAAACACAAATGAGTGTGAACAATCGGCGCGCCGTATCATTGTCCACATCCGCTTTGCCCGCCAAACGTTCAGTCAAGATCCTTGCGCCTTCGTTATGAATCCCGCGGCGGGCCATATCAATAGTTTCGATTTGGCTGGGCGGCATGTTTTTGACCGCATCAAAATAGCTTTCGCAGATCGACCAATAATCTTTGACCACCTGCCGAAAGGGAGAGAGGGACAGATGAAATTCGGCTGCCTTTTGCTTTGCCTCGGTTTGGATATCAAACACCAGCCGTTTTTCCTTGACTGACAGCCCCACGCGATAAGGCCCCGAAGGCTGTTCCCGATCCGTGCGCGCCGGCAGGGAAAAATGGTTACCTTCAAGCAGATCAAAAACCGCAACCCGCCGCTCCTGTTCGATCTCGGGCGTGGGNGGAGGCAAATTGCTGTCNTCGATTTCGATATGGACAATCCGCGTCATGCTGTTCTCTTTTACTACCTATAAACGGCCTAACGAAAGAGAGAATAGAGCGCAACGGATAAACGCAGAACACTGCCTAATGCGATAAAGGTGCTAGTCATTCAGTTTACGTAATCGGGCGCGCACAGAAAGCCCATGCGCCTCAAGGCTTTCTGAAATGGCAAGCGTTTCTGCCGCCGGCCCAATTGCCCTCAGGGCTTCGGCGCTCATTGAGGCCAAGGTCGTACGTTTGACAAAATCCAGTACCGAAAGCCCACTGCTAAAGCGCGCAGATCGCGCCGTTGGCAAAACNTGATTGGGNCCGCCCACATAATCCCCAATGGCCTCNGGCGTCCACATNCCCAGAAAAATCGCGCCTGCATGGGTGACTTTTTCGCTCAGAGCCTTTGGATCTGCAACACACAGTTCAAGATGTTCCGGCGCAATCCGATCAGACAGTTGGGCGGCGATCTCTAGCGAGGGGACTTTAATGATTGCCCCGAAATCACGCCAGCTGGCCNNTGCAATATCGCGCCTTTCAAGTGTTNCAAGGCGCGCCTCTACAGCCTTATCNACGGCCTTTGCAAATTCTGCGTCATCTGTAATGAGAATGGACTGCGCACTGGCGTCATGTTCCGCTTGGCTTAGCAAATCCAAGGCGATCCAGTCAGGGTCATTATCGGCATCGGCAATCACAAGGATTTCTGACGGGCCAGCAATCATATCAATGCCTACTTTACCAAACACCTGCCGCTTGGCCACAGCCACATAAGCGTTGCCCGGACCAGTGATTTTATCCACTGGCGCGATGGTATCAGTTCCATAGGCCAGCGCCGCTATCGCCTGGGCTCCGCCAATGCGGTAAACTTCGTCAACGCCTGCTATTTCGGCGGCAAGCAGTACCAAGGGGTTCACCGCACCATCCGGTGTTGGCACAACCANCACAAGCCGCTCAACGCCCGCCACTTTTGCGGGAATGGCATTCATTAGCACTGAAGAAGGATAGCTGGCCAAACCACCAGGTACATAAAGACCAGCGGCCGACACCGGCGTCCAGCGCCAGCCCAGTTCAGCGCCGCTCGGATCAGTCCATTGTGCATCTTCGGGCAGCTGTTTCTGGTGATAGGCGCGGATCCTTTCGGCGGCAAGCTCAAGCGCCGCGCGTTCTTCGCGGCTAACCTCGGCGCAGTACTGTGCAATCTGATCTTTCGAAAACCGCATCTGATCAGCCGTAAGGGCCAGACGGTCGAATTTTTCGGTCAGACGCAGGACAGCTTTATCACCGCCTGCGCGCACCTCGGAAATAATCTCGGCCACAACATTTTGCACATCAGGACTGTCTTCACGCTTTGCTCCCAAAAGCGTTGCAAATGCGGTTTCAAAGTCCGGATCGTCTGCGTTCAAAAAAACGGCCATGCTGTTCTCCGATAGTTGCGCTGGACATAGCCCCGAACGCGCTTGGGCTCAAGTCCCCCGCGCTTTAGTCAGGGTGATTTGGGGATTTACGTGAGGGGGCGGAATATGGACGTGTGACATCGCGCAGTTGCACCTGGACCGCTTCTACCCGGATGCGAAGTGCGCCATCACCGGCCAAGGTTACGGTTAAAAAGCAATCCTCGTTCTNGGCATTTTNCATGGTGATCGACAGAACCGAAAGAACCAGATCCTTTTGACTACGATCAAGCCCCTGCGAAGCAACGGAAAGCACAGTTTCAATAACCAGCAAAGATTGTACACGCTCAACCGGCCTGCCCTGCCGTTCAGCATTGGTTTTATCTTCCCAGCGAAAGCGGTTGATCAGCAGCGCAAGACGGCGTTGATTTGCTTGCCAGCTAATTTCACCNATCGGCAAAACCGCATCTTGCACCATTGCCGAAATCACCGTGAGGTCTTCGCTGTCCAGCGCTCCGATATTCAGCGGCGCCTCACCGCCATCTTCGAACTTGGCGTCCAGCGTCATTTGCCTGCAACCCTTTCGATCTTGGCGCCCACCGCTTGCAATTTCTGCTCAAGCTTTTCATAGCCGCGATCCAGATGGTAAACGCGGCTGACCAAGGTTTCGCCCTCAGCCGCCAGACCTGCGANGATCAGCGAAACCGAAGCCCGTAAATCGGTTGCCATCACCGGCGCGCCTTTTAAGTTTTCTACCCCGCTCACGCGCGCCNTACCGCCATGCACTTCTATATTGGCCCCCATCCGCATCAATTCGGGAGCGTGCATAAACCGGTTCTCAAAAATCGTTTCTTCCAGCATAGATGTGCCCTGCGCAGTGCACATAAGGGCCATCATNTGGGCTTGCAGATCGGTTGGAAACCCGGGGAACACTTCGGTTTTGACATCCACAGACTTCACCGCCCCATNGCGCCGCTTCACNCGCAGACCGTTTGCAGTTTCACTGACGTCAATGCCGGCTTCATCCAGTTTTTCACAAAATGCTGCCACCAGATTCATCCGGCCACCAATCAGCTCGACCTCACCGCCAGCGATCGCCGGAACCAGCATATAGGTGCCCAGCTCGATCCGATCGCTGACCACCGGATGGGTCGCCCCATGCAGCCAGTCCACCCCTTGAATGGTAATAACAGGGCTGCCTTCGCCTTCAATCTGGGCGCCCATTTTGCGTAGGCATTCAACAAGATCGACAATTTCAGGCTCGCGGGCGGCGTTGACCAATTGCGATGTTCCATTGGCCAGCGTCGCCGCCATGACAAAGTTTTCTGTCGCACCGACCGAGGCAAAGCGCATCTCATGGCGGGCGCCAATTAGCCCCTTGGTCGGCGCTTTAGCGTGTAAATAGCCGTCTTTAAGATCAATTTTTGCACCCAGCGCCTCAAGCGCAGTGATGTGAATATCCATTGGCCGCGCCCCGATTGCGCACCCCCCCGGCAGCGAAACAACCGCCTGCCCTGCCCGCGCTAGCATCGGGCCAAGTACCAAATTAGAAGCCCGCATTTTGCGTACGATATCATAATCTGCTGTTAAGTTATCTAGGTTTTGCGAAGAGAGCGCGATCACCATATCATCGTTAAGACTTGTCACTTCACTGCCGAGCGAGCGCAGCAAATCCGACATGGTTTTGATGTCCGAAAGGCGCGGCGCATTGGTCAGGGTCAAGGGCTCTTCGCTTAGAAGCGTGGCCGGCATTAAGGCAAGAGCGGCGTTTTTGGCTCCGGCAATCGGAATTTGCCCGGACAACGGACCGTTGCCTGTCACCAATATTGCATCCATCTGCCTAGTCCTTTTCTGCCTCGGTTTCGGCAGGCACCATTTTTGCCCGTGCCTTGGCCTGTGCCTTGCGCTTGGCCATATTGGACTTCAGCGCCAGTTTAAGCCGGTCTTTACGGTTTTTCTGTGGTTTCTGCTCAGTTTGNTTTTGTGATTTCNCNGTCATGTGCAAAGGTTACACCATCCGGCGAAAAGGGTCTAGATTGCTCTTGCGCATCGGCGGGTTTCGGTCTAATCACCCTGCGCATGATGCCGCAGTAGCTCAGTGGTAGAGCGCACCCTTGGTAAGGGTGAGGTCGGGAGTTCAATCCTCCCCTGTGGCACCATTTAAAATCAATGACTTACACGAAATAAAGAACATTGAGAGAACGGCAAAAGTGCGACCATGGTCGCAGTTGGCCCACTTTCTAAAACGTACTGTAATTTTAATATGATTCAGGCAACTTTTCAAAAACCAAATTTTATTGAAATTTACAGTTTTTTCACAGCGCCAAACGATCCAAGTATCTGCCCAATCATGAGCCCACCTTTCGTTGATTTTTTAGAGCGGGTTGGATACGGTTTTAATAAATGCATATTAGAGGATGAACAGATGACGAGTTTCGCCAGAACGACAGAAATTTTTGCTGCAGAAAAATGGGACCCCGTTGCTTTTAAAAATTGTTTTCACGAAGAATTTATGTTTGTTCGAGAGACGGATTTGGTAACACGTGATGAGTTTTGCGCTTCTATTGGTGAGCTAATGGAACAAGGCAAGCTGGATTGGCAAAACATCGAATTAGTCCACGAGAATAATCACGTCATGGAGACAAAATGGATAGACGGCGATGAACTTGTTGTCCGCGTCAACCTAAAAAAAGATGGTTTAACTTGGCGATCCATAGTTAAAAGATCACCTATTCCAACTCGACTTCGTTAATTAATTCTTCCCACCCAGCGCAAAGTAAGCGCCTACCAGACCCAACAATGCTAGGTACTGAGCCATCGGCTTCAGACATCCGCACGGGGTCGTAAATAGTTGCAATAGCACACGCGATCATCATGCCCAGCGCAGCTCAACACATACGGCGACGGTTGGTCTGGTAGGCTTCTTTGTCAGGTATTGTTTCATTCATTTTTTGCCTCTATGGTTTTCGAAATTTTGGGAGAGTAAAGATGTCAGAAGCAGTTTGGTCGATTATAAAGTACAAACCAAAAGCTGGCTGTGAGGATGAGTTTAAGAAAAATGGCCTAACACGTTTGGCAGAAATGATGGAAAAATACTCTGCCACTTGGAGTTTGATAGAGTTAGATAATGGTGAAATCGTACAAATTAATCGAAACCCAAGTATTGAGGCTACCTTAGAAGGCCAAATCGAAGGTATGGAATGGTTAGATAGCGTTGATCATCTCCTAGAAAAAGATGTGGGTGGAAGCAGAACCCAAGCGTATTCGGGTCTGGAAATGGACGTGCAGCATTCTTTTCAAAACAAATAGTTTTGAAAAAAGCTTAACCACCTACAAAGATTGACTTAGTGGCTAAAACCCCGAAAATATGTTTCACATCAAGGTAGGGGCTACTCAACTATCGGTTTTTGAAGGATTTGATTATGGGAAAAGTTGCTATTGTTACCGGCGCGTCTCGCGGATTGGGGCGCGGTATTGCCCTTACTTTGGCAAAGGAAGGCGGCTACTCTGTCTATGCTACTGCGAGGAACGGAGCAGCTCTAAAAGCGCTATCCGCCGAAGCGTCTGAAAATGAACTGGGCGGAGTTGTTCACCCTTATGTTTTGGATCAAAACGATGATGCCGCCGTTGAACAATTTGTCTCTATTGTTTCGGCCAATGAGGGCAGAGTGGATGTTCTAGTTAACAGCTCTTACGGTGGCCTTGTCGCAATCGCTCCTCATTTTGGAAAACCATTTTGGGAACGTCCTACAGCCGTGTTTGATGACGCCATGAATATTGGCGTTAGAAGTTCTTACGTCATGAGTAAATTTGTAGCACCAATAATGGTAGGCCAAAAAGAAGGTCTGATTATTCAAACGTCGAGTTTGGGCAGCTTTATATACGCCTTTGACGTCGCTTATGGAGTGGCACACGCGGGCATGGATAAACTTACCGCTGATATGGGCATTGAATTGCGCGAACATGGTGTAAAAACCGTGACCCTTCATCCCCAGGGTGGGTGTAATACCGAACTGATGAAGTGGCCTGGCGCAGAAAGCACTGTCTTTGTTGGGCGTGCCGCGCTGTCTATATCCGACAAGGCTTCGGGTGACGATCTAAATGCTATGAATGGCAAAATAGTATTTACAGGCGAATTAGCAGAAAAATACGGTTTCATGCATGACGATGATCCAAAGGGTGAAGTCACAGCCACAAAAATTGAGGAAGCAAAATTTTTCAGAAGCCTAGCAAACAAGGCGCACTTTCAAAACCAGCAAGATGTTGATCTCGAGGATTATAATTCCAAAACTTTACCGTGGAGACTTTCAGACACCAATGTAAAGGGTTCCGATATGGAAGAATACTTTAAAGGCTTCAAGCTTTAAGCCAAAGCCTCTGTCTTGGGTGTCCTTTAAGCCGCACGGGGTCATAAATCGTTGCAATAGTACACGTGATCATCATGCCCAGCGCAGCCCAACACATACGGCGACGGTTGGTCTGGTAGGCTTCTTTGTCAGGTATTGTTTCGTTCATTTTTTGCCCCTAGGGTTCACTTAAATTATTGGGAGATTATGAAATGAGCATCGCGCGAGTAACCATGCACGAATTGAATGAAGAAGGGATGCATGATAAGATAGAGGCGCTCTATGCCTCAATTGTTGACGAATACTTTCCAAACCTTGAGCAGGTAATAAACATCAAGACAGGCCCAACATCAGCTATCTCAATTGCGCTTTACCCATCCTTTGAGGAAGCGGAAAATAATCTTGACGGTCGCGCAAAAATGGTGG
>PBSX01000054.1 GCA_002726375.1 Marinovum sp. | reverse complement strand
CACCAATTGCCACACCACCAATCACGACACCCCCTGCACCAGTACCAGCGGCACCAGCGGCACCAGCTGCACCCTGTGCTGCTGCACTGTTGGCAAGCGCCAAACACATAATGCCTGCCGTCGTTATTTTCTTAAACATATGAACCTCCAAAGGTGATTATTCGTACTAAATTAAAATAAAACGAGCTACGCTATTACACAACCTTAAGTAAAACGGCTACACTAAAGAAGTTTTTCGGTCAAGGCATATCCCAAGCTAAAATTCAAAAATTGCTGCGATTTATGCACAACCTGGGCATGATCCACCCAATATATATTTGTAAAACTTTGGTCTGGATTGAAGCATGTTTCAGAAAACCTTTTTGTTTCAATACGGATCTCAAAAATCGTCACGGTTTCAACAGATTGGAATTGCAAACGGCACTGATATGTCACGATTTGGTCCCGATTATCGCCGGTCAGGTATTTGTAGGTTCGATCATAGCGCCCCCCGCCTTTTTCCAACGCCTCTATCGTTGGAACAGAATCGGCAAACATAAGATCAAATGGCAGCCCACGTGTTGCGACAACCACACCTTTGTGCAAGGTAAATGACGCGCCATCGGCCCCAAACCAAGTGTCTGGTTGCTGGCGTTGCCCGGGAAGCAGCGCCAGAGTGCCCGCAGACTGAATTTTTGGAATTTCAGTGAGCAGCAAAGGTATATTTGCCGCATCAATGGCCGCCCGTGTAAGAACCTGTCTCGGATCGACCGGGGCGGGCGTTTTAAATTGAGAGACAAAAGCTTTGACCGTTTCTGAAAGTGCGGTGTCTCGGTCTTTGGCCGAACTGCAGCCGACACTGATCATAATCAACCCGACACCTATCAATCGTCGTATCATCGCCAGAACCTCGCCCATTCCCGCCCCATATCAACCCGCTGCGCATGTTGGATCAACGGGTACAAACGGTGGTTTACATGCAACCGGGCGCCACCATCCCGACCGATTATTTGGATTGGCGTTTGCATCACCAGAGGGCTGGGTTTTCCAAGGATCCAGTCCAAGGGAATATCCACCCTAAGCCCTTTGTCAAAAGATCCCTCACCAAAGGTTTCAAACGGCACATCGGTCAATGTGGCCCACGCTCCAAACCGCCATCCATTACTGGTCACGCGATTGACCGACAGCGTTACCCCTTTGTCACCTGCCAGATATTGCCCGATATCAAGCTGACCTTCGAAACGGCCGCCAAAATCATAATAGGCGCTGACATGTCCGGTAAACACATCATAGGGCCTGAGACCAAATCGCATATCAAAATCACGCTGACGCACTTTGTTCAACTCGATGCCAAGGCCCCAGTTTTGGTTGGTCGGCTGCCACAAATATTCGGCTGAAACCCCGGCATACATCTCTTCTAGATAGCCGCCGGTCAGCCTGACATATCCGGTTGCATGAGGTTTTGTCAGATAATTTAGGGTCAGATATTCCAGACCCGGATCACCCTGTTTGTGATAATGCTTATGATCACTTCTGACATGTGGCAGCACAGAGTCTGAATCGCGTTCTATGCTATCCAGGTTACCGATCACCTGTTTATGGATCCCAAACTCAACAAAACTGGAGGGCGAAAAGACGTATTCCGATTCCAAAGCCACGCCAAATTCAAAGCGAACTGGCTGGTCAGGATCAAAAAGACCATAATCAAAATAGGGCCGAATGCGCCAATAAAATGATGATTTCTCCTCTGGAGCGGATACCAGCGATTTGACATCCCTGAAAGCCACTTGATCCATAAATTCTTTGGCTGGTGCGAGGTTGAATTCATACGCAACCAGAGACTCACGCGAAATTTCAACAGAGGTAAGCGGCAGGTTTTTCTCAACCAGATCAATGACAAATATGGTGATCTCATCCCCAAAATACCGACTGGCAATCCGGGCCGCGCGCCCCACGGCCTGCGATGACGACCGATAGCGGAGGTTTTCGATTTGCAACCGCGCTGTGGTGCCGGTTATCTCATGACCGACCGGATTAAATCCGTCTGCCTTCAATACTGTATATAAAGTGCGCACATCGGTTTGTGCAGGAGGCAACCCGAGCGGGCGACTGAGATCACGGCGAACCGGAAGCGGCGCCAAATCCCATCCTGATCCGTTTGAAGTTTTTTTGGGATCGGCAATAACAGAAACAGAAAATGCCAGCTTACTGCCGCCAAGCCAGTACAATCCATATGATCTTGTCCCGCTTTTGGCCACATATGTCGCGCCGTAATTCCATGGCGTCTTCACCACATGACCGTATGTTTGTGTCTCATGTGTGTACGCGTCGGAACTGTACTCAAGTTTTGCGGTCAATTGATCATTCACCGGCCAGGAAAGACCCCCAAAAACTGCGGCATCGCCACGGAACCAACCATTGGCTTCCACTTCACCACCCACGCCAACTTCGCGGGCCGGNCGGGTATCAAACTTGGATGAAACCCCGCTCANNGGGTTCTTAAAACCGTTGTGCGATCCGTAACGGCCCCACCCCAAACCAACAGAGGCTTTAAGCGGGCCCATGGTCTTGGTGCCAACCACATATTCCCCACTGAACACCCCCGTGCCGATAAAATCCTGCACCCCCAAGGAAATTGCCGGCATCAAGCGCGTTTCCGGCCTCACTTGATAGCGTAGGTCAAAACTCCGATCCCAGTGCTGGCGCGCATCGCCTGTCCACTCTTTGTAAAGAGTTGAGTACCGGAAACTCCCCGACAAGCCGGGAAGTATCTGAAACGTCAGCGTCGACCGGATTTGGCCGTTAAAACCGGACAGGCTAAACGCAACGCTTGCATCAGGCGCGTTCTCACTGGTTGGCATGTCAATCAGACCCGGAGTGCCATACAGGCCATGGGTCGGGCCGTTGGCAACACCTGCGACCACACCACCTGTATCAAGCATGAAAATCAGAACCAAGCCCTGGCTGGACCGCCGTGCCAATCGTAGAAATTTCATTTAAAGACCTAATTATAAACAATAAATTTTAAACTATAAAAAAATAATCTGTCACATATAATAATCGTATGTCACATTTTGACCTTAAGCTAGACCACGGCCAGCATTTCAACCAAAAATTTTATTTTTTGCTCTTTTCAGATAGGAAAAATTTAACAGAACAGTCTCATTTGCGCGCCCTCAAACCACATATTTCTAGCAAACTCTTGACCGGTTAAGAGTTGCCGCCGCTTTGACGAATACAGAGATTATAAAGTCATCAACGTTCAGAACACGACAAGCTGCGTCTGGCACAAACTTAAAGGGATAGACCCACAAAGTTCACTCTTATACATTGTATATCTGTCAAATTTGGCGCATGAGTAATTTTTAGCTTCGCTTAACCTTTCAAATATTTTCATATTATGACCGCAGATCTTGTAAAAATACATGCACCAAGTACAGATAATACCGCATATCAAGACGATGAAATCGATCTTGGTGAGTTGTTTGCCACGCTGTGGGCACGCAAGTTTTTTATCGTGGCACTTGCCAGTATCACCCTCAGTTTAGCAGCTGTCTACGCCTTTTTTGTGGTCAAACCTCTTTATGAATCACAATCCAGTTTTGTCCTAAACGAAAAATCCAACCTGCCAAATTTGGGTGACCTAAGGGGTTTGGCGTCACTGGCGGGTCTCACAGGCGGTGGCCAAGGTAAGGCAGCGACCTTGATGGACCGTATCTTGTCGCGGGGTTTCATAGTCGAATTGGCAGAACATTCGGAATTGTCAAAAGATCCCTTTTTCAACCCTGCTTTAAGTGGCCCAGGCAAGCGGGATAGGCTGCGCAGCCTCTTGGGAATTTCCAACTCAGAAAAGACACCGCTGACCTCAGATCAAATCACCGCCAGTCTCGTTCGTACATTCCGTAAAACTGTGACGGTCGATGTGAAATCAAACGGCCTGATAGAGATCAAAACCCAACATAGCGATCCGCGCAAAGCTGCACGTTTGGCCAATGATATTGTGACTAAAGTGCTCGATGACCTCTTGCTGGAAAAACGATCAAAAGACAGACAACAAATCGAATACCTCGCCTCAGAGCTTTTCATTGCGCAGGCAAAACTTGAAACCGCTGCTCAGGATATGCAGGCGTATGCTATTGAAAATAATCTTGCTGTCACCCAGGAATTTCAACGTGCCTCTNTNCAGNTGTCACGGATCAGGGAAACNGTAAAGACGCTGGAAGNCTACAATCAGATCATTGTCTTTCTAAGACAGACCAGATCACAGAACGCCCAATGGGATGACGCGGCAAGAAAGTCGGCTTTTGCAAATTTTCCAGCCGCACAAGACCAAGGGTTCCANAGTCTTATGGNGTGGTCTTCCAAAAACACTCNTCCAAATCTGCCGTCAGAAAACACGCTTAATAAGGCTGCCCTGCAGATCAACCAACGCCTGGAACGGGTCAGGCAATCAATGACTGAGTTAGAGGTCCAGGCAAAACGCGATGCTGAGAACGCGGTGAAACTGGCAGGATTACAGCGCACCATCAAAGTACAAGAAACCGTCTATGACGTTTTGGTGCGGCAATTCGAGACCCACAATCTTACATCGGGTTATCAAACTGATGTCGGAGATCTTTACGAAGTTGCGGTTCCCGCGCTTGAGCCCACCACGCCAAAAATAANGCTTATTCTTGCCCTCGGGCTTGTTTTGGGCTTGTTCTTGGGCAGTGGCCTAGCACTGGTTNTAGCCCTGCGTTCCGGGGTGCTNTATACAAAAAACACTGTTTCAGCCNCCGTAGGCTTGCCATTCAGCCCGCAAAAATCACTATCTGCGTTGAGNAAANATCCNGCAGATGTCGGCAAGCTGGTGTCTTCTGTGCTTGGCCACTCAAATCCGGACCTGGATGATTTTGCTGTGACCACTGCTGGGGACAAGGTGAAAACANTAGGAGTTTACGCCTTAAATCAAACAAGNACCGCGCGCGGTGCCGCGCTGTATATCGGCCANAAACTAGCAAAATTCAGTGGTGCAACCGCTGTTTTAGATCTTGCCGAAACGATCCCGACCAAAGGGCTAAAACCACTAGAACGCAGCCCNTCCGGTTTGACAGGATGGCAACTTACCGACGGGCTAACAGTGTTTAGATTGACGTCCGGTTTAGACGCGGCGTTCTCTGGTAAATATCAACCCGCTTTATCTGAATTACAAACAGGGTCTTCCCATCTGGTTATCGTGTTTCCACCACTTGAAAACGGCCTCGCACTCGCACTCGCCAGCCGTAAACATGTGCAGAAAACGCTGGTCGTGGCCACACCACGGCTTTGTTTGCGGGAAAACGCCGAGCGCATGAAAGCCCTCTTAAGGCGGATGTCAGTGNCGGCACCGCTTTTGATCTGTGATTAGGATATTTTTATGCCGACTTTAAGCCGATTATGCTGTCTCATTCTGCCCATCNCCTTAATCGGCTGTGACGGGGTATATATTCCACAATCCCTACCTTTGCGCGGCAAACCGACTGCCGGAANCCAGCAAGAATTTGACATNAAAATCATTAGCCTCAATCAAAATGCGGTATTGAAGGCAAATGAAACCCCGTATTCCCGGCCCGTTATTTCTGGTAATAACCTTAACNGTCCTGCCGTCACCAGAAGTGAAAAAAGCACNGTGAGCGAACGGTGGCCAACCGTCACCCGCCCACCGCAATANNGNCTGGGNCCCGGAGACATCCTGTCGGTCAGTTGGCAAAAGCCAGAAGGNACGACCGAANCGACGGCTTTNANTGCNTTNAAAAAACAAACAGTTACGATCGGGCCTGATGGCAGCATAACGTTTGACGGAATNGGCCCCGTCTTTTTAGAGGGTTTGACCCTCGAGAAAGCCCGTGCAGNGATACAAAACGCGGTACGTGAGGACCAAAGATCAAATTTCGTCTTTCTAGAAGAAAAAATCCCNCCATCCGCTGCACCAAGTATATACNGATTGGGTGCGGGTGACGTTTTGATGTTCGGAGGCAACCAACCCGAAATATCCAAGACAGGCGATATTATCGAGGCGTTTAAAAGCAGGGCGTTAATGGTCTCCAGCGAAGGCTTTGTGAACTTGCTCGATGCGGGCAAAGTGGACGTTCTGAACCTGAGCCTGAGCGCGGCGCGCGAAGCGATCGAACTGGCTCTTATCAGAGAGGGTTTGGATACCAATTTTGATCTGATTATCAGCGAGTATAATTCCCAAAAAATTCTACTTGNTGGTGCCGTGCCTGAGCCTATATCGGTTCNCTACACCGAGCTTCCTGTTACTTTNAAGCAGATATTACTNATGGGNGGGGTGAAACCAAACCGCAGAAANGACTCAGCTATTCGGCTGTACCGCAGAGGTGAACAATACCAATTGTCTGCAAACAAATTGCTTTTGGGCNGAATGAACCAGACCTATTTTGCAGAACCGGGCGATGAAATTACTGTCGAACCTTTATTTAATGCATTGAAGCTTGACCTCTCAATCACCCAGTACAATTCCCAAAAGGTGCTGGTGACGCGACGTGAAGGGGGAACCGTGNTACCCTTAGGTCCNCGACCGATGAGCATCCAGGAGTTACTGATACAGGCAGGTCTCAATGTCACCCGAAACTCAAATTATCTAATTCGTCTGATTCGTAACGGCGCAGAATACCGTATTTCGGCCCGCAGATTACTGCTCGAAAATCCCGATGAGGTTTTCTATGTGCAAGGCGGCGACAATATTATTGCCGAACCGCTGATCTATGCCCGTCAGTCTGCCATGATTACCGGAGCAGGGACAACACCATCACTGTTTGCCTTAAACGCCGAAAGTCGACCGTCTCTGGCAGATGCAATTTACGGCAGTAAAAGCCTCACAAAAATCACAGCAGACTTGCGGCAGGTCTTTGTATTGCGGAAAAACCGAGAGGCCTATGACGCTTTTCAATTAGATTTATCCAATCCATCGCGACTAATTCTGGCGNGTAATTTCGAAATGCGNCCCGATGACATTGTNTANGTCTCAACCCAGCCTCTCACTGAATTTAACACGATCGCCGGTCAATTGATTTCCACTTTTACCGGACTGCTGGACACAACGCGGAAAATNGAAGGGATTTAATCNCTATTTGGTNAAAACCGGCTTTCCCTTTTGGAAATACTNGGCGCANCCAAATCCGCAAGGCTGTGCCCAAACGCAAATCCTCTCGCTTTGCGAGAACCGGNCCGCGCAAAGCGCTTGGCCAGCATTAAACCACCCCAATAACTTGNCAAAAACANCCCCGTACAGATGAAACAAGCAATCAACGCCTNCGTATTGTTTGATCTGACAAAGTAAGACAAGANGACCGGTGCCGCTGCCAAAGGCAAAATAACCAGTGTCGCCAGCGGATTGGTCAGCTCACGGGTTTTTTTAGCCAGAAACGTGAGCTCCANGGCGCGCATAACCATTTGATGAAAGTGCAGCCGATCTGGCTGATCAATTGGGCGCCCACNTCTATAGCGCCTGTANATNGAAAAAAGNATATCGGCGATTGGCCAAAAGAACATTAACAAAATTGCAAAAGGCGCTATGTCAGAGTTTCGATTTAGCAACAATATGGCGATCCAGACCAGAATATGCCCNACNGAATAAGCGCCCGCGTCTCCTAGAAAAATTTTTCCAAGCGGGAAATTAAAGATTAAAATTCCCACCAAGCTGGCTGCCAGAATTGAACAAATAGACGCTATGGCAATATCGCCAACCAAATAGGCGAGGCTCCCCAAACCTATATCCACAATCAATGCGATGCCCATNGCAAGGCCATTTAATCCATCGATTAGGTTAAATGCGTGGCTGATGCCAGCGGAAATTATAACGGTCAACAGCACAGCTGGAATGGCATAATCGGTTACGAATGCCAGGCCAGAAATACCCAAACTAGGAATCCAGCTGTTAAACAAGAGCCCAGCGATCATAGCCGAGACAAAAGACAAGATAAGTCGCAATCGCGTGCTAATATTAAATCCGGTATCTTCCCCGAATCCACCCANGAAAACCGGAAGCGCAGACAGGCCGAGAAGTNTGGCAATTGATGTTGCGTCAGATTTAGGCAGAAAACAAACTCCNACAGAATAACCTAAGATGATTATCAGACCACCGATCCTGGGTGTCGGCAAGCAATGAGAGGATTGCCGCGCCAAAGAGGTATGCCCTTTGGCTGTATGGTTAATATGCAAAGGCTTTGTCCATAAAACAATCAATGAGGCGATACAACCAGCAAAAATTATATAAAAATTACCAATAGTNATGATTGCCATTTTAAAATTTCCTAAAATTATAAANTATTNANGTGACNCAANACGNNAAAATANCTTTACAAANTAAATATTTTANNTTCAGATTNCTGATGNNTANAANTTTTTAATCCNTNNCAATTTANNAGTNANTTACGATATAAAAGATAAAATTTTCNAANAATATGGCNNAANTTTAACTCATAAAAAGCGATGNANNTTATTCANTNATATCANGATNACTGTATTTTNATTTTCNAAAAANANGTGTCNAACNAGAACGCNTGTGGCTTGATACTTGAGATCATTAATATCATTTTAGTCTTTTAATCTGTAAAAATTTTTAGTTTTAAAAACTCGATCATGTATTACTTACATCCGGTATTACTTACATCCGGAAAATATCTTAATATTTATTTAAAATTTTATAAATTACTTCCTGTATTAAGATATTTTAATATGCGTGATTTTAACTCAGGACCAAGCGCGGTTACTCTAACAAACCTATCTTCAAATATGCTCAAGTTTCCTTTGAGATACGCGCAACTTCAACCAATAGTTTACCCCCTTTCAACCAAAAGTGTAGTAATCACGCCCTAAGAGTCAAGTCTAATCTTGAAGCTAAACATACGATATCTACGCACCGTTCCCTATCAAAACCGCTCCCTGTCAAAATTTGAACCTCGATTGGCAAATTACCGCAATTTAATACTGACCTAATTATGATAGA
>PBSX01000053.1 GCA_002726375.1 Marinovum sp. | reverse complement strand
CAAGTTCACACATAACGCCGGATCCAGTTGGCCCGCGAAGTAATCAAGCACATTTTGCACCGACACCCGCGCCATGCGGGCTGCACATTCTTCGGTCAGACCGGCTGAATGTGGGGTAACAATGGCCTTATCCAAGCCTAAAAACGGATGGTCAAGCCCCGGCGGTTCATCGGCCAGAACATCAAGCCCGACCGCGCCGATGCGGCCCTGTTGCAAACGTTCTAACAGGGCCGGTTCATCGATCAGGCCGCCGCGGGCGGTGTTTACAATCACCGCATGGCTGGGCAGCAGATCAAGCGCATCGGCGCCCAGAACCGGCGCGTCTGAATTTGGCATATGCAGCGAAACGCAATCCGCTTTCGGCAGGCCTTCGGCCAAATCCGCAACCCGCTGCGCGCCGTCAAACCCGCCCTCTGGCACAAATGGATCATAGGCCAGAACCCGCATACCGAAAGCGCTGGCCAGTTCTGCAAGCCGGCGGCCAATGCGTCCATAGCCGATAATCAGTAGAGTTTTGCCGTCGACCTCTTGCGGCTCAAAGGCATTTCGGTGGGCCCAGTCACCAGAACGCAGGGCAACCGCAGATTTCACCAGCCGCCTCGATGCAGCCAAAAGCAGCATCATTGTGTGTTCGGCCACAGTGCGTGAATTGACATCCCCGACAATGGCCAGTGGTATCTCGCGCGCGGCCAAAGCTGCGGTATCCACTGCGTCATAGCCCACGCCGTGACGCGATACGATGCGCAGCTGGGGCGCGGCGGCAATATCAACATCGCGCAACGGCTGGGTGCGCAGCACCAAGCCTTCGGCACGCGGCAATGATGCCAGATAAGCACTTGGATCTGCATCGGGCACATAGTCATAGCTGACCCCTGCGGCCTGATCCAGTAGCGCAAGACCGGCCTCATGTAATTTGCCGGCCACAACGATATGGGGCATCAATAGCCCCCGCTGCTATTTGGCTCTTCGGGTTCGGTGGACTGACCAAGCAGGGATCGCACTGCGCCTACATTACTGGCGGCCGCACCGGACAGAAAGGCCACGTCGCCAGACATGGTCACCATATCAAAGCCCCAGCCAACGGCCTTGGCGGCGTATTCTGGCGTGCCGCAATGCAGCCCTGCGCGAATACCTGCGGCTTTCGCAGCGGCGAGGATTTTTTTGATCACCGCGACTATCTCGGGTTCGGTGCGGTCAAAGCCCGGTGGCAAGGCGCCCTTGCTCACCCCAAGCGTTAAATCCGCCGGACCAATATAAATGCCATCAAGCCCCAGCGTTTGGCAAATCGCATCGACATTTTCTACCGCTTCAGCGGTTTCGATCATGGCAATAGCCAGAACCGTCTCATTGGCCTCACTGGCATAGTTTCCACCGCTTGAGATATTGGCCCGTGTCGGGCCAAAACTGCGGCTGCCCAATGGCGGATAGCGCATGGCCTCGACCAGTTGTGCCGCTTGCTCAGAGCGGTTGACCATCGGGCATATGATCCCATAAGCGCCGCCATCGAGCATTTTCATGATAATGCCGGGGTCCAGCCAGGGCACGCGCGCCAAAGGCGTGACGCCGCTTGCCCGCAGTGCTTGTAGCATGGGTTTGGCATCGCTGTAGTCTAAAAACCCGTGCTGCAAATCAATGGTTAGGCTGTCAAAGCCCTGCTCGGCCATAATCTCGGCGGTAAAGGCGTTACCAATGGAAAGCCATCCGTTCACTGTCGGCACGCCGTTTTGCCATTTGGTTTTTAATTTATTTGGTATCATACGCTCTCTCAAAGTTTTATTGCAACCGGTTGCAAAGGGTTCTTCCATTTCATATCAAACCCTGTTTATATTGCAACTGATCTGGGAAAACCCCAAAAAAATTTCGCCGCTGCCTGTCTGCACAGGATCAAATCGGCACTGCGCAGGGCTGATAATATTAAAAGTAATACCGCAGGAGGGTGATATGGCCAAAGGCTTTGTTCGATTGACAATGGCGCAAGCATTGGTGCGCTATCTTTGCAACCAGTTTACCGAAATTGACGGCGAGCGGGTTCCGCTTTTTGCCGGCGTCTTTGGTATTTTCGGGCATGGCAATGTGACATGCCTTGCCGAAGCTTTGGAAGCGGTTCAAGACACCCTGCCAACTTGGCGCGGCCAGAATGAGCAATCCATGGCTTTGGCCGCCATCGGCTATGCCAAGGCCAAGCGGCGGCGGCAATTGATGATTGCCACCTCATCGGTTGGCCCCGGGGCCACCAATATGGTCACCGCCGCAGGCGTGGCCCATTCCAACCGCCTTCCGGTGCTGCTGATCTCGGGTGATACATTTTCCAACCGCCGCCCCGATCCGGTGCTGCAGCAGGTCGAGCATTTCAACAACCCAACCCTGACGGTAAACGAAAGTTTTAAGGCCGTGACCCGGTATTGGGACCGGATTACCCATCCCGAACAGATTATTTCATCGCTGCCGCAGGCGATTGCTGCGATGCTTGATCCGGCTGATTGCGGACCCGCCTTTATCGGGCTGTGTCAGGANACGCAGGAAATTGCNTTTGATTANCCCGAGGCGTTTTTTGAACCCACGGTGCACCGTATCCCGCGCCCGCGCCCCGATCTGCNGCAACTGGCCAANGCCATCGCCGCGCTGAAAGCTGCCAAACGGCCGCTNATCATTTCCGGCGGCGGCGTGCGCTATTCTTTTGCCGAAACCATACTGGGNGATTTTGCCAAAACCCGCGGCATTCCGCTGTGTGAAACNATCGCTGGCAAAGGCGCCGTGGTGCATGAGCACCCCGCCTATGTGGGNGGCATTGGCGTGACCGGATCAGCCTCGGCCAATGCCATGGCCGCCGAGGCGGATGTGATTTTATCCATCGGCACCAGATTGCAGGATTTCACCACCGGCTCATGGAGCAGCTTTCAGCNCGATGNGCAGTTTATTTCCATCAATGCAGCACGCTTTGATGCCACCAAGCACCGCGCCATTTCGGTGGTGGGCGATGCACGCGAAAGCCTGCNCGAGCTTGAGGCGGCCTTGGGCGATTGGACAGCGCCAAGCAGCTGGATGGCCAAGGGGCGCGATGAGATGGCCAAATGGAACGCGCAGCTTGATGAGCTGCAAGCGCCAAGCAATGCCCATGTGCCGTCTTATGCGCAGGTTATCAAAGTCATTCAAGACAATGCCAAAACCAATGATCTGGTGATCACCGCAGCAGGCGGCCCCCCGGGTGAGGTCAACAAAGGCTGGCGCGTCAAAGCCCCCAANACNGTGGATACNGAATTTGGCTTTTCCTGCATGGGCTATGAGATCCCCGCCGGCTGGGGCGCCGCCATGGCCGATGACAGCCGCACCCCGATCGTCATTGTTGGAGACGGCACTTATATGATGATGAATTCGGATATTTATTCCACCGTGCTGACCGGCCANAANATCATTGTCNTCGTNCCNGANAATGGCGGCTTTGCNATCATCAACCGGCTGCAGAATTTCAAAGGCGGGGCGTCGTTTAACAATCTGATCAAAGACTGCCGTGTGAAAGAACCTTTTTCTGTGGATTTCGCCAAACATGCCGAATCCATGGGCGCCTACGGACGCCGTGTAGAAACACTTGGCGAATTGGACGAAGCGATGAAATGGGCGCAGGAGAATGACAAAACAACGGTTTTAACCATTCCGTCCGATGCCTATGAATGGACCCCGGGTGATGCGCCATGGGATGTGGGCGTGCCCGAGGTCAGCGCGCGCCAAGAGGTGCGCGATGCGCGCGCCGATCATGACGCGATCCGCAAGCAGCAGCGCATTGGGGTGTAGCGATGAAAGCAAAACTGGGGATTGCACCGATCGCGTGGTGGAACGACGATCTAGAAGAGCTGAGCGATGATGTCTCGCTCAACGAATGTCTGCGCCAAGCCAGCGTGGCAGGCTATACTGGCATGGAAACCGGCCGCCGCTTTCCGATGGATCCGGAGGTTCTGGGGCCAGTTCTGTTGCAATACGGCATATCAGTCTGCGGAGGCTGGTTTTCCGGTGAATTGCTGACCGGCGATCTGGAACGGGAAAAAGACAGCATCAGCGCACAGATTGCGCTGTTTAAGGCGATGGGCGCGCCCTGCATTGTTTACGGCGAAACTGCTGGCACCATTCAGGGCGACCGCGCAGCGCCGCTGGCCACCAAGCTAAAGCTGGACGCCGCGCAAACCCGCAGCTACGGGCATAAAATGACCGCATTTGCCGAATGGTGCGCCGAGCAAGGCATGCCGCTAAGCTATCATCACCATATGGCTGCCCCAATAGAAACCGAGGCCGAGCTGGATATGCTGATGGCCAACTCGGGCGCGGCCTTGCCGCTTTTGTTTGATGCAGGTCACATGGCCTTTGCCGGCGGCGATGTGCTGCGGGTGATCGACAAGCATCACGCCCGCATCAACCATGTGCATACCAAAGATATCCGCGGCGACGTGATCGCAGGGCTTGATCGCAGTACCGCCAGCTTTCTCGATGCGGTGATTGCCGGTGCCTTTACCGTTCCCGGGGATGGCACATTGGATTTTGAAGCCATCGTCAAACGGCTTGCCAGCTATGGCTATGAAGGCTGGTTCGTGGTGGAAGCCGAACAGGATCCGGTGGCCAATCCTCCGCTTGCGATGGCCAAAACCGGCCATCAGAAATTGCTGCGGGTGATGCAGGCCGCCGGCTACGAGGTCGCATCCTAAAACCCCCGCCGGTTGCCTTTAGTCGGGCCCGCTATAGCTCGAAGGCGGCGCGCATCAGCGTGGCGGTATAGTCGGATTTGGGCGCGTCAAAGATATCTGCCACTGGCCCCTCTTCGACCACATCGCCGTCTTTCATCACCAAAACGTAATGCGCCATGGCGCGCACCACCTTGAGGTCATGGCTGATAAAAAGATAGGCCAGCNNATGGCGGCGCTGCAGCGCGCGCAGCAGGTCAATGATCTGTTCCTGCACCGTCATATCAAGNGCCGAGGTCGGCTCATCCAGAACCACCAGTTTGGGCCGCAATATCATGGCGCGGGCAATGGCGATACGCTGCCGCTGACCNCCAGAAAACTCATGCGGGTAGCGGTGCATCATCTGCGGATCAAGCCCCACCTCTTGCATAATGTCCTGCACCAACCCTTCGGCGTCCCGGCCCTCTGGTGTGCCATGNACNCCAAGGCCTTCGGCNATAATCTGGGCGCAGGTCATNCGNGGGGAAAGGGATCCAAAGGGATCTTGGAACACGATNTGCATATCCTGGCGCAGGGCGCGCAGGGCTTTGGTTTTCAGCCTGCGAATGTCGCGCCCTTCAAAATAGATATCGCCTTGCGATGNGATCAGCCGCATCAGCGCNAGCGCTANAGATGATTTTCCCGACCCGCTTTCACCAACGATGCCGATGGTTTCCCCGGCGCGCACCTTGAGCGAGACGTCGTTCACCGCTTTGATATGCCCCACCGTGCGTTTTAAAAGCCCGCGCTGGATCGGAAACCAGACCCTTGCGTTTTGCGTCTCGGCTATTACCGGTGCACCACTGGCCACCGGATCGGGCGTTCCNGCCGACTGCGCCGCCAGCAGCTTTTGGGTATAGGGATGCGAGGGCGCTGCAAAAATCTCGCCCGTGGGGCCGGTTTCGACAATAATGCCGTCCTGCATCACGCAGACCCGATCAGCGATCTGCCGCACAATTCCTAGATCATGGGTGATGAACAGCATCGCCATGTCTTCGCGGCGCTTTAAATCTGCCAGCAGCTCTAAAATCTGCGCCTGAATGGTCACATCCAGCGCAGTGGTCGGCTCATCTGCGATCAACAGCTTGGGCTTGTTGGCCAAGGCCATGGCAATCATCACCCGCTGACGCTGACCGCCAGAAAGCTGATGCGGATAGGCCCCCAGACGNGTTTGCGGATCTGGCAAACCCACGCGGGTTAACAACGATATAATTTGGTCACGCACGCGGTTGCCGAAAAGGCCCTGATGCAGTTCAATCGCCTCGCTGAGCTGCTTTTCAATTGTATGCAGCGGATTGAGCGAGGTCATCGGCTCTTGGAAAATAAAGCTGATGTCATTGCCGCGCACCTGCTGCAGCGCGGCCTCGGGCACGCCGACCATCTGCCGGCCCTGATAGGTGATCGATCCACTGATCTCTGCGCTTGCGCCAAGCAAGGCCACGGTGCTCAGCGCCGTGACCGATTTGCCCGACCCGCTTTCGCCCACCAGTGCCACCACCTCGCCAGCTTTCACCGTAAAGCCAATGCNGCGCACTGCATGCACCTGCGCGCCGTCTTGGCGGAAGCGGATGTTCAAGTTTTCAACGCTTAGCAGATCACTCATCGAAAGATCTTTCGCGGGTCAAAGGCATCGCGCACGCCTTCAAAAATAAACACTAGCAGCGCAAGCATAATCGCAAAGGTGAAAAATGCGCTAAAGCCAAGCCATGGCGCCTGCAGGTTCTGTTTGGCTTGCAGCGTCAGCTCGCCCAGTGACGGCGCAGTAGACGGCAGCCCAAAGCCNAGAAAATCAAGGCTGGCCAAAGCGCCNATGGTGCCGGTGACGATAAATGGCAGCATGGTCAATGTGGCCACCATCGCATTGGGCAACATATGGCGAAACATAATGGTCCAGTTGCCAACGCCCAAAGCGCGGGCGGCACGNACATATTCAAGGTTGCGGGCGCGCAAAAATTCAGCCCGCACCACGCCCACCAATCCGACCCAGCCAAACAGAACCGTTAAAATCACCAACAGCCAGAAACTTCGCCCCAGAATGGCAAACATGATGATGATCACGTAAAGCGAGGGCACACCGCCCCAAATTTCAATAAACCGCTGAAACAGCAAATCGGTCAGACCGCCGAAAAACCCCTGAATAGCGCCCGCGATGATGCCGATGATGCTTGAGGCGGTGGTGACAATNATAGTGAACAGGATCGACAGCCGAAAGCCATAGATAATCCGCGCCAGCACATCGCGCTTGGTATCATCGGTGCCCAGCAAGTTCTGACCATTGGGCGGCAACGGCGCAGGCCCTGCCCGCTCAACCGATGTATCATAGGCATANGGGATTGGCGGCCACAGCGCCCAGCCGGGATAGAAACCGGCGGTTTGGGGATCAAAGCTGCCGTCGTCAATTTGTGCGATCAGCTCTTCGGGGGTGTCAAAACACCCCTCAAGACCGCCGCTTCGGATCAGGCATTTGACCACCGGATCGCTATAGACCGCTTCGGTTTTGAAATCGCCGCCAAAGGCTGTTTCGGGATAAAAATTCACCACCGGCGTGAAATACGCGCCGCGGTAATTCACCAAGACCGGCTTGTCATTGGCGATAAACTCGGCAAACAGCGACAGCACAAAAATCAGCGAAAAGATCATTAGCGACCAATAGGCCCTGCGATTGGCGCAAAAATTACGCCAGCGGCGCTGATTTAATGGGGACAGGCGCATCATCCTTCCCGGCTTTCAAAATCTATGCGCGGATCGACAAAGACATACATCAAATCAGAAAGGATACCGACCACCAGCCCCATCAGGCCAAAGACNAAAAGNGTGCCGAAGATCACTGGATAATCGCGTGCAACAGCGGCCTCAAACCCCATACGGCCCAGACCATCAAGCGAAAAGATAGTTTCGATAATCAGCGAACTGCCAAAGAACACGCCGATGAACACCCCCGGAAATCCGGCGATCACTATAAGCATGGCATTGCGAAANATATGACCATANAGCACGCGGCGGTCGCTTAGACCTTTGGCCCTTGCGGTCATCACATAGTGCTTTTGTATTTCATCGAGAAAGCTGTTTTTGGTCAGTAAGGTCAGAGTTGCAAAGGCCGAAATCGTCGAGGCAATGACCGGCAGGGCTATATGCCAGGCATAATCACCGATTTTGCCCAGCAGCGATAGCTGGTCAAAGTTTTCCGAGGTCAGACCGCGCAAGGGAAAAATCTGATAGTACGAACCGCCGGCGAATACCACCAACAGCAAGATCGCAAATAAAAACCCCGGGATCGCATAGGCCACGATGATCAAGCCGCTGGTAAAAGTATCAAACCGGCTGCCATCGTTCACGGCTTTACGAATGCCTAGCGGGATCGACACCAGATAGGCAATCAGGGTCGACCACAGCCCTAGCGATATAGACACCGGCATTTTTTCCAACACCAAATCCACCACGCTGATCGAGCGGAAATAGCTTTCGCCAAAATCAAAGCGGATATAGTTCCACATCATTTGCAAAAACCGCTGCATCGGCGGTTTATCAAAGCCAAACTCTTTTTCCAGCTCGGCTATAAATTCAGGCGGCAAGCCGCGCGCACCGATATAGTCTTCGCTTTCGGACTTATCAACAGCATCATCCGAGCCTCCGGCGATGGTTTCAAACACATCGCCCTGACCTTCTAGGTTAGCCAGAATTTGCTCAATCGGTCCGCCCGGGACAAATTGTACCATGGCGAAGTTGATGATTAGGATCCCCAGCAGCGTGGGGATCACCAATAACAGTCGCCGCGCGATATAAGCGCCCATTTGAGATTTACCTCAGCACACCTGCGGCCTTAAGCTCTTCGGCTTTTTCGGCATTATACCACCAGTAATCCAGCTGGCCGAGAGAGTATGGCGCAATGTCTTCCGGGTGCTCAAAGATATCCCAATAGGACACCCGATGGGTGGCGTTGTACCACTGTGGGATCCAGAAGCGATAGGCCCGCAGCGCTCGATCAAGGGCTTTGACGGATACGCGCAGGGTCTCTTTATCGGTGGCATTCACCACATGATCGATCAAGATATCGATGCCTTCGGATTTGATGCCCATTGCGTTAAATACAGACTCGTCCGCCGTGGCCGAGCCGAAGTACTGCTTTAGCCCTGATCCCGGCTCAAGCCCCATAGGCATCTGCGTGGTCAGCATATCGAAATCATAATTGCGCCGGCGATCGGTATATTGCGCCGGATCAACACGGTTATAGGTGGCATCCACGCCGGCCGCCCGCAGATTTTCAATGAACGGAAGCACCACACGGTCAAACGCCGGACTGCGCTCAAGCACTTCGATCTGCAATGTCTCGCCGGCTGCGTTGCGGCGCAGGCCATCATCGCCAACGCTCCAACCAGCCTCTTCCAATAGAGCCGAAGCCGCACGCAGGTTTTTACGGTCGATCGCCCGCGGCCCAGACGTAACGCCCATGACCGCCGTGTCGGTTAAAATGCCAGTTGGCAATTTGTCAGCAATTGGTTCGAGCAATGCCAGTTCACCTTCGCTTGGCGTTCCGGTTGCAGCAAAGTCCGAATTTTCCCAGAACGAATGGATGCGCGCATACTGCCCATAGAACAGCGATTCATTGGACCATTCGAAATTAAACAGATGGCCCAGCGCCTCGCGCACTTTCGGATCGGAAAACTTGTCCCGCCGCAGGTTCATCACAAAGCTCTGGCCTGTGCCAATACCTCCGTCTGGCAGTGTTTTCTTGATCACATGGCCATCATTCAGGGCTGGAAAATCATAGCCGGTGGCCCATGTTTTTGATGAATTTTCGCTGCGGAACGTATAGGCGCCAGATTTGAAGCCCTCAAATGCGGCATTGCTGTCGGCAAAATACTCNACACGAATGGTGTCGAAATTTCCACGTCCGCGATTAAGTGCCAAATCGTTGCCCCAGTAATCAGGGTTTCTGACATAGCGGATCCAACGATTAATTTCATATTCGTCCAATACATACTGGCCCGAACCTAGAGCAGGCTCCATCCGGCTTTCTTCCAGACCTGCGCCGGTTTCTTCAAACCATGCTTGCGACATCACCGGCAAACCGGCCACAAGCGGAATGCGGTCCCGCTCTGGTGCGTCATCAGCAAACATATATTTCACTGTGTGCGGTCCAAGGATTTCAGCACCAGTGACCATCTGGCCAAGAATAGCGCGGTAACTGGGCAGACCTTCGTTGAGAAAGAGCTCATAGGTATGCACCACATCTTTGGCCGTCACAGGGGAGCCGTCGGAAAATTTTGCCTCAGGGCGCATATTGAAAATGACCCAAGCCAGATCTTCAGGATATTCCAGTGTTTCCGCCAATAGCCCGTAGGATGCACCAACCTCATCTCCGGTTCCCGCCAGTAGGCTTTCAAACGGCGCTGACGCAAGCGAAGCGGCGCGGCCTTTGCGCGAGTACGGGTTCATCGAATCAAAGGTTCCAAAACCCCAGATCGAAATTTCNCCACCTTTGGGCGCATCAGGATTGACGTAGTCGAGATGGGTGAAANCTGCCGCATATTTCAGATCTCCAAAAAAGGAATACCCATGCGATTTGATAATCTTTTCTTCTGCCNAGCTTATGCTGGCAAGCAATAGGGCAGAAATCCCAAAGAATAGGCCAAACACCAACACCTTTGTTCTTNTTGGCAGTTCTTGCGTCTGTACGGCGACTTGAGCATTTTTCACGATAATCACTCCCTNNATAATGATTTAACTTTAACATAGATTAAAATGTCAAAATTACCATAATCNAGGACGCATAATCATAAATTTNCAAAATGAAAAACCGCAGAGGGATCTCTGCGGTTTAGAAGGCTGAAGGTATTGGCCGGAATTACTTGATNGTCGCGAGATAGGCGATAAGATTGGCGCGATCTGCAGGCTTTTTCAGCCCGGCAAACCCCATCTTCGTGCCCGGTGCGTAGGCTTTTGGTTTTTTCAGAAAGCCATCTAGGTTTTCTGGCGACCAGACTTGGGCCACTTTGACCAATGCGCCCGAGTAGCGATAGCCTTCAACCACGCTGACTTCGCGGTCGACCACATTCCAAAGATGCGGCCCAGTACCATTGGCACCATCGGCGAGCTTGTGACAGGCTTTACATTTACCAAACACTTTTTCGCCCTTAGAGGTATCTGCCATAGCGTAAAGCTCGGCGAAATCTGGACCGTCCTCGGCCGCCGCGGCCATATCGCCACTTGCNCCCGCATCCTCGACTTCGATCGCATAGCCTTCGGCATGCTTTTCACCATGACCACCACCGCCATGATAAAGGCTTTCCGCCACCCAGCTGCCCAGCAAAAATACCAGCAGTGCACCGCAAAAGCCNCCGATAATTTTTGTGAACGTCATTGTATCGAACATCGCCCGAACTCCATTCTTTATTTATTAGCCGCTTTCTATCCGCTTCCACTCAGGTTATGCAAGGTGTAGAAGCCGCGACCAAACGACCAAATATGAAAAAATAGGTGAAGAATGACCAATCATATTGCTTTTCAGGGGGCGCTTGGGGCCTATTCGCATGCGGCATGCCAAGCGGCCCGCCCNGACATGACGCCATTGCCCTGCGACAACTTTGAGGATGTGATTGAGGCCGTGCGCAGCGGCGCTGCCGATTTGGCCATNTTACCANTGGAAAATTCNACCTATGGCCGAGTGGCCGATATTCACCGGCTTTTGCCAGAATCAGGTCTGCATATTATCGACGAAAGCTTCACNCGGGTGCGGATCAGNCTNATGGCTTTGCCTGGCGTCACACTTGACGAAATCAAAACCGCACGGGCGCATTTGGTTTTGCTGCCTCAAGCGCGCAGCTTTCTTGATAAGCATAACATTCGCGCCGTCTCTGCAGTGGACAGCGCCGGCGCCGCGGCCNAGCTTGCCGGTTCTGGGGATCGCAGCAGCGCGGTTTTGGCCAGCGCATTGGCTGCCGATATTTATGATTTAAACATTCTCGCCCGCGATATCGAAGACCATCAGCACAATACCACCCGGTTTTTGGTGATGGCGCGGGACGCTAATCTGGCGGTGCGCGGCGACACGATGATGACCACTTTTGTGTTTCAGGTGCGCAACATTCCAGCCGCACTTTACAAAGCCATGGGCGGGTTTGCCACCAATGGGGTGAACATGACAAAACTGGAAAGCTATATGGTGGGCGGCTCATTCACCGCCACCCAGTTTTATGCGGATATCCAAGGCCACCCTGGGGATGCAAATGTGAAAATGGCTATGGATGAGCTAAGCTATTTTTCAAGCATGGTCAAAATTCTTGGGGTGTATCCGGCCGATAAATCGCGCTGAGTGGGGGCTAAGCCCAAAACCCCTATGCTGCCCCCAGCGCGACCAATTCTTTGGCCACCTCGGCGACCCGTTTTTGAAATCGCTTATTATATTTTGATCGCGCCAATTTCATCGACTGGACTAAGAGCCGCGCGGTGAGGGTCTTGGGTTCAAGGACAGTGCTGACCTGAAACCGTGATTGTTTTTTCGAGAGCGCCGAAACGGTAATTTCCACGCGGTTGTCCAAGGCAGGGTTGGTGATAAAAAACATCGTTTTTTCTGGGGCGCTGAATTCAGCCAAACGAACACAGGCGGTGCGGTCACGCCCTCGAAACTCAAATGTACAGTCCCATTTTAATCCATCTGCCGCGGCAATTGATCCGCTTCGCGTAACCTCAACCCCCCGCCTTATCGCAACCCGCTCGAACATTTGAAAATCCGCCATAATCTCGAAAAGAACCTTCTGTGGCAGAGCCACATCCTCTTTTGCTACAAATTTCATTGCCGCTCCTGAAAAATGACCTTGTAAAAATATGTTCAATCGAGCCGATCAGCTAACCAGTTATGTAAAAGGAAATGTGCAATTGATCCAGCCCGCGCCGGCTTTATTTTCGTATTTAATCCCACAAATGTATCCATGAGGTCGCTTTTTGTGATCCAAAGCGCATCGTCAAGTTCAGCCGGATCAATCTGTATGTCCGTGCTCAAAGCTTCACCATGGCAACCCACCATAAGCGAATTGGGAAACGCCCAAGGCTGCGAAGCAAGATAGCGCACTGCACCCACTTCGATACCACTTTCCTCCATCACTTCACGGCGCACGGCGGCCTCAAAGGTCTCACCCGGCTCCACAAAACCAGCGAGCAGCGAATACATCCCCTCGGGCCAATGGTGCGAGCGGCCCAAGAGCACATTATCACCCTGCGTGATCAACATAATAACCACCGGATCAGTGCGCGGAAAATGCTGTGCCCCGCAATTGCTGCAGCTGCGCTGCCAGCCGGACATCACCATATCTGATGCGCTACCGCAGCGAGCGCAAAAGCGATGCCCGTTATGCCAATGAAGAAGCGCTTTTGCGGTGGCGGCCAATTCGGCTTCCCGCGCGGTCAGCACTGTCATTTCCCCGCGCAATTCACAAAACGCCGCCTGCGGTCCAAATCCCGGGTGCTGCTGCTCTGAGGGATCAAAGAAAACATCCTTATCCGGCAGTGGCCCGCTGTCCGGCTGCCAGGGCGAAATATCAAAGGCAAAGATTTTTTGATCAGCGTCATGGCCCAAAAAAATCCACCGCGCATCAGCGCAGTCTGGATGCGGCAAACCAATGCGCACAAGCCCTTGCTCTGCGCCGCGCTGCATCAAAACCTTGCCGCGCCAAAGGACAATTGCGGCATCACCGGGCTGCGGCGCGCCGGCATCCGTGCCGCGCAGATGCGCTGCCCGGTCAAGCCCTGATCCGCCAAATGTGACTGTTTCTGCAAGTTTCATAGCCCGCGGGCCTACCTTGTTTATGGGCGTTTGTCACGCACCAAAATCTTTACCAAGCCGACCTCAACCCACCCTTGTAAATTATGCCTGTTGCCTATATTCTAATGTTGAGAGGTTGGCGCGGGCAGGCACCTCGCCAACCCGGTCAGATCCGGAAGGAAGCAGCCGTAACGAGCCCCGCTTGGGTCGTTGTCCAGCCTCTCACC
>PBSX01000007.1 GCA_002726375.1 Marinovum sp. | reverse complement strand
AAATCAGAAATATTTTTTTCATCCTCTGCCCGGGTAAGTTCAGAAATTGAAGGGCCAAAATGTACTTTGACCCTGATCGGAGAAACCCATTTTGATAATTTAGCGTTTTCGCCTTTGGATTTTTCAAAAGTGCTGCCGCGTTGATACTCATCATAAAAAACCACAGTTTCGAAATTTTCCAAAAGATCTCTCATGTCAAAAGGTACATCCTTTGCACGCTGATCCGTTCGCAAAAGTCCGCGTGAGCGCAGTGTTACTTCTAATTGTCGATAGTACTTTTCCAGTGCTTTAGACGCCTGTGGAGTTCCAATTTCGTACTCTGGTGGCGGCCAAGACAGCGGTGATGGACGCTCGGCGCACCCTGAAAGCAGGATCAGCGCTGCTATTTTTAAGCAAAGAAAACGTAAAGACACTAGCATCGAATTCCGCCGGTTTGAGCCTCACGTGGGATTCGACGTATTTGATGATGTTCAGTCTTGTAAATCAACTGCATAGCAAAGTTCCTTGCCCTGATCCCAACACTATCACCTCACAAAAGTGAAAGAAAGGCAGCAGCCAAAGGGATCATAGCCTTATGACTTTGTGTTATGCTGTCGCTCCATTGCCAGTTTGCGGCTATAGCCGGATTGAATAATTTCAACCCCGACCAAAACCANTACGCTGAAGTAGAATGTTGTTTTTGACATGGGTATAACTTCATAGCCAAAAAACTTAAGCGCTAAAGATGGATCATGCATCGCATGCGCTGCTGCTTGGCCGCTTTCACCCAACAGAACAATGCCAACAATAAGCAAAATGAAAAGGCCAAGAACCTCATACATGCGGTTTCNTTCAAGAAATTTTGTCACCCCATCTGCTAAGACCAGCATGGCAATGCCGGACATAATAATTGCGGCCGCTAAAATTGGGAACACATCTGTAATGGCCAAAGCTGATAAGACTGAATCAAAAGAGAAAATAAGATTCATCAAGACAATCATTAGCACCACCNGAACCGCAGATTTGCTACCTTTGCCGTTCACGTCCTTATCAAGATGCTCAATGCTCAGCATGTGTGAGATTTCTTTAACCGCCGTGTAAATGATAAAAACACCGCCAAGAATAAAGACGCAGGTGGCAAAATTAACGCCGCCTTCAATCACGCCAACCCAGTTAAAAACATAAAACGGGCTCGCCATTGCATCAATCAAACGGATCATTGCGAACAGGAGAACGACACGCAATACCACGGCAAGAATAATGCCCCAAAATCGAACAGCTTTCTGATGAGCAGCTGGCGCCCGCTGGCTTTCGATCGAGATATAAAGCAGGTTATCAAATCCTAAAACCGCTTGCAGGAAACAGAGCATAAGCAAGCTGCCAAGATTTTCCAAAGTTAATAAGTCTGCCATAGTGATTTTCCTTAAATCTGCTNCAATGAGATGATTATAACTTGAATGTGGTTAGGAGTTTTAGCGCGTACGTTTTCTTTTGGGAACCGGNTTTGAGGGTTTTTGCTCAGAAGGTTGTTCAATGCCCAATTGGTCTCGCACAACGCGTCTGCGCACTTCCTCAACAGCGCCGGTTTTTAAATTGCCCAATTGAAATGGACCGTAAGAAATTCTGATCAGTCTATTAACATTCAACCCTAGGCTTTCCATGGCACGGCGAATTTCTCTGTTTTTACCTTCGCGCAGCCCGATCGTCAGCCAGGCATTGGCGCCTTGTTGGCGATCAATTACCACAGACATTGGGCGAAATTTTTCGCCCTCTACGCTGATGCCTTTTTCCAGTGGCTTCATCATGTCTTCTGTTGGCCTGCCATTGATACGCACCCGATAGCGCCGCAGCCAACCGGTCGAGGGCAGCTCAAGTCGGCGTTTGGCCTCTCCATCGTTGGTCAGCAATAGCAATCCTTCTGAATTTAGATCAAGCCGGCCGACATTCATNACCCGTGGCATGTCCGGAGGCAATACATCAAAAATTGTCTTGCGGCCCTGCTCNTCTTGCGATGTGCTCACNACTCCGACTGGCTTGTGAAANAGCCAAAGACGGGNGGGNTCAGCCGCCACTAAAGGCTTTCCATCAACTAAGATTTNGTCCTTNTCGGTCACGTTTAAGGCCGNAGAGGNTATTTTCTTNNCATTCACCGAAACTCNGCCAGCANTGATNATGCGCTCGGCTTCGCGGCGGCTGGCNAGACCAGAACGGGCAATGACTTTNGCAATACGGTCGCCAGAAGGTGTTTTTTGTTCCATGATTTGGGCTTTAGGCCAATTTTTCGACTTGTGAAAGGGGCATTCAGCAGTCATCTAAATCAAATGGCATTTACAAGTTTTATGCAAATCGCACTTAAAGAGGCCCGCGCCGCAGCCCAGCGGGGTGAGGTTCCTGTAGGGGCCGTGGTGGTTTCTGCTGAGGGGCAGATTGTGGCGCGGGCGGGGAACCGGATGCGGGAAACCTGTGATCCTTCGGCGCATGCAGAGCTGCTTGCCATCCGCGCAGCCTGCGCCGAACTGGGCCAAGAGCGGCTGAGCGGGCATGATTTATATGTCACGCTTGAGCCTTGCGCCATGTGCGCCGGTTTGATCGCAGCAGCGCGCATTCGGCGACTTTATTATGCTGCTTCGGATTCAAAGTCAGGTGGTGTTGAGCATGGTGCACGGGTTTTTAGTCACCCACAAAGTCACCATAAGCCAGAAGTTTACCCCAATATATCCGAAGCAGAATCCCAACAGCTGCTGAAAGAATTTTTCAATAATATCAGAGGGTAACACAGTACCCAAAGCAGAGCCGATGAAAAATACCGGCTCTTGCTTGTAGGATTGTTTAGCCTAACGCATCATTACAGCGCTTACAGGTGCCTGGGTGTAAATGAAGACCGACATCGGGCAGGATTTTCCAGCAGCGCTGGCATTTCTGGCCCTCTGCCTTGGCAAAAACCACGGCAATACCATCCTCTGCGCCGTCCAGCGTAAACGCACCATCGGGCGCTGGGCCGGCTTTTAGGGTGATCGCCGAGGTGATGCAAAGGTCGGCAAAAGGCACAGATTGCAGGGTCTGTATCGCGTCAGTATCGCGGAGGTATACCGTTGGTGCCGCTTCAAGGCTTGCGCCAATGACTTTTTCAGTGCGCTGGACTTCCAGAGCGGCTGTGACCACCCGCCGCGCTGCCCGAATTTTTGCCCATTTTTCGGCCAAAGCATCATCACGCCACAGCAACGGCGTGTCTGAAAAATCCTGAAGATGGATTGAGCTATCCTCACCGGGGAACCGCTCAAGCCAGACCTCTTCCATGGTGAATACCAGAACTGGTGCGAGCCAAGTGGTCAGACGGTGAAACAGTATATCAAGAACCGTGCGCGCCGCGCAGCGTTCGGACGTGTCCCCATCGCAATACAGCACATCTTTGCGCACATCGAAGTAAAACGCTGACAAATCCACGGTCGCAAAGGTAAAGACCGCCTGAAAGACGCCCTGAAAATCATGCGCGGCATAGCCCTTTCGCACAGTTTCATCCAGAACCGCCAGACGGTGCAAAACCCATTTTTCCAGCTCTGGCATCTCTACTGCATCAATCCGATCTGCCTCGCTAAAATCGGAAAGTGAACCGAGCATGAAGCGCAGCGTGTTGCGCAGGCGGCGATAACTGTCAGCCACGCCTTTAAGGATTTCCGGGCCAATGCGCAGGTCAGCTGAGTAATCCGATTGCGCCACCCATAGGCGAAGAATATCTGCGCCATATTGTTTCACAACATGGTCCGGCGCTACAGTGTTGCCCGTGGACTTGGACATTTTCATGCCCTTTTCATCTAGNGTAAAGCCATGGGTCAGCACGCCGTGATAGGGCGCACGTCCGCGCGTGCCGCAAGCTTGCAACATCGACGAATGAAACCATCCTCGGTGCTGGTCGGTGCCTTCCAGATAAAGATCGGCAAGACCATCGTGCGAACCATCTTCGCGGTCGCGCAGCACAAAGGCATGGGTTGATCCGCTATCGAACCACACATCAAGAATATCAAACACCTGCTGATAGGCGTCTGGATCCACAAGGCCGGACAGAAACCGTTCTTTGGCGCCATCTTTATACCACGCATCTGCGCCTTCTACCTCAAACACTTCGGCAATCCGGGCGTTAACCTCGGGGCTTCGCAGCAAAAAGTGCTCGTCTGTGGGCAATGCGCCAACCTTGGTAAAGCAGGTCAGTGGCACACCCCACGCGCGTTGTCGTGACAGCACCCAGTCAGGCCGCGCTTCAATCATCGAATACAGCCGGTTGCGTCCAGTTTGCGGTGTCCATTTGACCAACTGGTCGATTGAATTTAATGCACGCTCACGGATGGTTTTGCCGTAGTCGTCTTGACCATCGCTCACAGGGCGGTCGATGGCGGCAAACCATTGTGGCGTATTTCGAAAAATCACTGGTGCTTTTGAACGCCAAGAATGGGGATAGCTATGCTCTAAGCGGCCGCGTGCGATGATGCCCCCGGCTTCAACCAATTTTGCGATTACTGCTTGGTTGGCTTTGCCCTCTTTTCCCTTTCGGTCAAAAACTTCAAGCCCTGCAAAAAGGGGGACATGAGGTAGAAATTCGGATGCCTCGCCAACATTATGGGTCATGCGGTCGGTCCAGCCGCGTTTGACAAAACACTCATAGTCGTCGGCGCCGTGCGACGGGGCGGTGTGTACAAAACCTGTGCCGGCATCATCNGTNACATGATCGCCGTCAATCATCGGCACATCATAGGCCCAAAANNCATCCAGCTTTGCAAACGGGTGCACACAGGTTGCCTCGGCAAGCTCAGAGCCTGCCACGTCGCGCAGCCGCGTAAACTCGGTCACCCGGGACTTGGTCAGACAGTCTTCGGCTAAAGCATCGGCAAAAAGATATATTTCACCGGGCTTGGTCCAACTTTCTTCTTCGGTGGCACCGACTTGATACAGCCCATAGGAAATCTCGGGGTTATAGGCGATGGCCTTGTTAGACGGAATGGTCCAGGGGGTTGTTGTCCAGATTACAACCCGCGCAGTTTCAAGTCCCTTGGGGGCGGTTTTGAACGCGAATGGCACCCAGATGGTGTGTGATTTGTGATCGTGATATTCAATTTCCGCCTCGGCCAGTGCNGTTTTTTCCACTGGCGACCACATGACGGGTTTTGAGCCCTGATACAGCGTGCCGTTCATCAGGAATTTCATAAATTCTTCGGCAATCACCCGTTCGGCATGAAAATCCATGGTCAGNTAGGGTTTTTCCCATTTGCCGGTGATCCCAAGGCGTTTAAACTCATCGCGCTGGATGGACACCCATTTATCCGCAAAGGCGCGGCATTCCTGACGGAAATCCACAACTGGCACGTCATCTTTGTTGCGCCCCTTTTGGCGATAGCTTTCTTCAATTTTCCACTCGATGGGTAGCCCGTGGCAATCCCAGCCTGGCACATAAAGCGCGTCATGTCCCATCATTTGGTGGCAGCGCACAACCATATCTTTTAGAATTTTATTCAGCGCATGGCCTATATGCAGATTGCCATTGGCGTAGGGAGGGCCATCATGCAGGATATAGGGCTTGCGGCCGGTTTTTTCCCTAAGTCGGTCATAAATGCCCATTTCTTCCCAACGGGCAAGCCAGTCGGGTTCTCGCTTTGGTAGGCCAGCCCGCATTGGAAAGTCGGTTTTTGGCAAATTTAAAGTGTNTTTGTAGTCGGGGGTCTCGGCGCACATTTCACGTCGTCCTTGAATAANCTTTAGGNCTGAAGGANGGGCAGCGCGATGTCTCAAGCGCCTTATCCCGGCGGCTCGTCTGGATTAGAGCGCCGGGCATATAATTCGTATAATGATCGCATACATATAGGTCATTTGCAGCTGCTTATAAACTTGTGTCGAGCTGTGGTCTAGGGTCTAGAAGTGTGATTCTGCTCACTAAGTGACAAAAGCTTATGCAAGCCCGAGTTTTTGCCGCAGGCCAGCGCCAGTGATGTTTTATCCAGNTCTTCAAAGAACGCGTTTTGAGCTTTTTTGAGCGGTTGGTAAAGGCTGCATACCGGCAGTATCAAGCAGGAACAATCCCCTACGCTGTCGCACTCGACCAGAGCAGTGTTTTGGGTCAGTACGCGCGTTATCTCGCCCAAANTNGTGTCTTNGGGCGNTTTTGAAAGCTTTAACCCTCCGTTTCGTCCGCGCTCAGAGCGGATCAGGCCGGCTTTGACAAGGGTTGAGCAAACCTTGGCCAGATGATGATCCGATAGNTNGAANGTTNTAGCNATTTTTTGCACNGANAGCTTTTGNGGATGCACCACCNCCAAATGCAGCATCACACGAAGTCCGAAGTCTGTAAATTTACCCAGTTGCATGAGAATAATANTAGCATTTGAAATGCGGAATAAAAAGTGCTAATAAATACGTATTTGAAATACTAAATATAGGAGNTCACNATGACTTTTGTCGATTTAATACTTTTGCCGAGTACATTGGTATGCCGGCGTATGGGAATAGAACCGGAAAGCGATCAGGGGCTCATCCGGTCTATGTTCAATATGTTGATCTATCTGGTTNTTATTCTATCTGCACTTTGGATATTCATGTGAGCGCAAGACAGCCAAGGGTGCCTGTNACCCATGCAGATATACAAAAAGTTGTTGGCAATTTTTATGCNCGGGTGCGNGGCCACCCACTGCTAGGGCCAATTTTACNTACTTNGNNNATNNCTCATGACCCCGACCTGTGGCGGGAGCATGAGGAAAAAATTGCCCGTTTTTGGGCCAATGCCTTGCTGTATGAAAACCAATACTCCGGTAACCCAATGATGGTGCATGCGGGGATATCAGCGATCAAGCCGCAGCATTTTGACATCTGGCTTGGTTTGTTTGAGCAAACCCTGTTTGAGGTTTTAGAACAGAGAACCGCTCAGCTTTGGTCAGAGCTTGCGCACCGCATCGGGCGGGGATTGAAACTTGGAATTGAGCAGGCGCGGCAAAGAACAGGACAGCCGCCCAACTTACGTTGATTTTTGCGGGACAATTGCAACATTGATTTACGCCAATTTTACCTACTTGGTTGATACCGCCGTTGGCGGAAAATGATAACCATAGCTACGTTGTAATTTAGGCGTTTTGCCTGCGATAAACCCAGCGCAGTTTAGACCATCTAAACCATGCCTTTTTATAGCCCATGAACATCCATCCCAGCGGCGTATAACGGATGAACACAAGATAGAGCAGGATGGAAATAACAATGCTGGCCACGGTGTTAACAGCAATGGCACCAAAGGCAGGCCAATCGGCCTCTAAGAAAAATGCACCAAGGGAGAACACTACCATTCCATGAAAAAAGTAGATTGGATAGGAAAGTTCAACCCAAAAGCTAAGCCGTGTAGACGGCACTGCAACCAGCCTTAAGCAGAGCCCCGTAAGCCCGAGTATGCTAAGCAATGTCGCGCTACCGCTGAGCCCATTCACCCACAAGAGGGCTGGCAGCGAAGAAAGCTCTTCCTCAAATGCTAGCCAAATTGTAAGCGCCAAAAGCAAAGCAACCATTGCTAAAATTAAGGCAGTGATCGACCACCTAAAGCTCGTAAGGCTCGACAAGAGACTTTGGTGATAGAAAAGCCGCCAGCCAAGGCAGAAAAAAGTCAAACTGAAAAAGAAAAATCCAAGCTCAATTTCACCGATATACTCGGGGTGAATATTGAACATACCATTATCACGGCCCACAACTGAAAAACAAGTGATTGGAATCGCCCAAAGGAGAAGTGCCCAACGGGATCGCAGGCTTAAATCTATCAGTGCAATCACTTGTTGGGGTATGAAACGCCGGATAACAACGGCCACAGCATACATGAGCAAAAGGTAATATAAGAACCACAGATGATCTAACGTTGGTAGGTCTGTGCCATGACGCACAGCGGACCACAGCGCAATCGGCGCGGCGATCAACCACCACATAACAATTGGGAAAGCGATCCTATAAAGCCGGTCCCATGAAAACGCTATGGGGCTTTTGCGATCAAGCGATAAAGCCGCAAAAAATCCGGCTAGCATGAAAAACAAGGGCATACGCCAATTGTGAATCCAAAGAAACAAAATCCCAACCCACGCCAAGGGTTCCGATCCATCCTCGGTTTCAAGATATAAAACCAAAGCATGCAGCAATACGCCCATTAGCATTGCGGCGGCTCGTAATAAGTCTAAACCGTGAATTCGCGCCAAAGGCTACCCCTTATCACCATTCAAAAGAAAGTCCATTACAGCTTGACGAACCGAACTGTTACCACGATTTCGGGCCTCATCAATGACATGTTTGAGCGCATCAAGATCCGTGCGCATTAGCATATGTTTTACAGGGCCGATTGATGCCGAACGCATTGACAAAGAATTAATCCCAATGGCCGCCAAACACAGCGCTTCGACGGGCCGCCCCGCGTCTTCCCCACAAAATGAAAGCCGCACACCAGATGTTGTACAGCGGCCGACGATAAACTCAAGAAAGCTCAAAAAGCTACTGCTTAAGGTATCATAGCGCTTACGCACCAATTCATTTTCGCGGTCCGCTGCAAAAAAGAATTGCTTTAGGTCATTGCCGCCGATCGAGATAAAATCGACCTGTTCAAAAAAGTCTTGCGGTGCATAGGCAAGTGACGGTGTTTCAAGCATAGCCCCCACTTCCAAGTGTTTGGGCAGATTGTGGCCCAAAATTCGTTCACGCTCTAGTGTCTTGTCCATTTCGGCCCGTGCGGCTCGAAATTCGTTTGGATCTGCCACGAAGGGAAACATCACCGAAAGGGGCCGGCCATTGGCGCCTCGCAAAAGCGCCTGCAATTGCATCCGCATTACACCGGGTTTATCAAGTCCAACGCGTATGGCGCGCCAGCCAAGCGCAGGATTTGGCTCTTGCATATGGTTCATATAGGGAAGCACTTTGTCCGATCCTATATCAAGGGTGCGAAACACTACGCGCGCGCCGCCAGCCGCGTCCAAAACCCGACTGTAAAGGGCGCTAAGCTCGGACCGTTGTGGCATTTTGCTGCGCACAAGAAACTGCAACTCGGTCCGAAATAGCCCGACGCCTTCCGCGCCAGAGTCCTTAAAAGATGGCAAATCAGCGATCAAACCGGCGTTCATCTGCAGTTCTATCCGCTTGCCACATTTCGTAACAGCCGGTCTATCTCGGATTGCGCCGTAGCGTTTTTGGGCTTGCGCTTCCATCGCCATTTTGTCTTTGAAGGCCGTAATAATGGTTTCATCTGGCCTAAGGTGGACAATGCCTTGCTCTCCGTCCACCAAGATGCGGTCCCCATTTAAGGCTTCAGTGGTAATGTTGTCTGCATGGATCACCAAGGGAATGGCAAGCGCACGGGCAATAATTGCCGCGTGCGAGCCAACCGAGCCTTCTTCAAGCACCAAGCCGCGCAGGCTGCGGCCATAATCCAAAAGCTCGGCCGGCCCGATATTCTGCGCCACAAGGATGGGGTCTTTCGGCATCTCGGCGCCTGTTAACCGACCCTGACCAGTGAGAAGCCGCAACAGCCGATTAGACAGGTCATCAAGATCATGCAGCCTATCACGCATATATTGATCGGCCACTTGTGCCATCCGCGCACGGGCGGTGGATTGTTCTTTTTCAACCGCAGCTTCGGCCGACAAACCCTGGTCAATATCGATTTCTATACGCCGCATCCAGCCGCGCGAATTAGCAAACATTCGAAAGGCCTCAAGCACTTCAATCTGCTCGGTTTCACGGGCGTCGACCCCCACCATCATTGCATCTAGGTTCTGCCGCAATTGCGCCATGGCTTCACTTAGACGGGCTTTTTCCGCTACCGGATCTTCGGCCACCGGATTGGTGACAACAACGCGCGGTTCATGCAGCCAGATATTGCCGCGCGCCGTGCCTTCCTGAACTGGTGTACCGCGAAAGAGGGCTGGCTGTTGATGGCGCGCCCGCAGGGCGGCTCCTTCCCCAACAAAAGCACCCAATTCAGTCATTTCAGCCAGAACCATAGCCACCACTTCGAGCGCATAAATTTCGTCTGCGGTGTATTCGCGGGCAACTTTGGACTGGACAACCAAAACGCCCATGCCTTCACCAAGGCGCTGAATAGGGACGCCTAAGAAAGACGAATAGATTTCTTCGCCGGTTTCCGGCATAAAGCGAAAGCCTTTGGCCGACGGCGCATCAGCGGCATTGATCACTGAATTGCGCTGCGCCACGCGCCCAACCAGACCTTCGCCCAGGCGCATCCGGGTTTTATGCACCGCACCCGCCCGTAGGCCTTCAGACGCGCATAATTCAAGCGTTTCTGCATCCCGGAACAGATAGATTGAGCACACTTCTGTGCCCATTGAATCGGCGATCAAATGGGTGATTTTATCCAGCCGAGTTTGTCCGGCTGCATCTTCGGCCATGGTGTCGCGCAACCGGCCAAGTAATTTACGGCTTTCGCTTTCTGATCTTTCTGACATGGGCAAAGGCGCCCCTTATGATACTTTGTCCAATTCAAAGGCATCATGCAGGGATTGAACCGCAAGTTCCATATATTTTCTGTCAATCAACACAGAAATTTTGATCTCTGAGGTTGCGATCACCTTAATATTTATGCCTTCATCTGAAAGTGTTTTAAACATCTTTGCGGCAACGCCTGACTGGCTGCGCATGCCAATACCAACTGCCGAAACTTTGGCCGCCTGCGTATCTGCAATGAGCTCGCTAAAATTTATTACGCCGGTATCTTTAGCATCTTGCAGCGCTTTTTCAGCGCGAATGACTTGATCCGTTGGGCAAGAAAAGGTCATATCCGTGCGGCCCGCTTCGGCGATATTTTGGATGATCATGTCAACATTAACGCTGGCCTCCGACAAGGGGCCAAAAATTGCAGCGGCAATTCCAGGCCTGTCCGCCACCGAAACCAAAGTCATTTTTGCCTCATCTCTCGAATAGGCAATGCCTGAAACAATGTTGGATTCCATAATATCCTCCTCTGCGCAGACCAATGTCCCGGCGCTGTCTGCGGGTTCTTCAAAACTGCTCAGAACCCTTAATTTCACTTGGTAGCGCATCGCCAGCTCAACCGAACGGGTTTGCAGAACCTTAGCCCCCAATGAGGCCAGCTCAAGCATTTCTTCATACGATATCCGGTCTAATTTGCGCGCTGTGCCGGCAATTCTGGGATCCGTGGTATAGACCCCATCAACATCAGTATAAATATCGCAGCGCTCTGCCCCAAATGCCGCGGCAAAGGCCACGGCTGTGGTATCCGACCCGCCGCGTCCTAGCGTGGTAATCCGTCCCTCGGGGCTGACCCCTTGAAAGCCGGCCACCACCGCCACCCGCATCCCTTCGGAAAATTTAGCAGATATATTCTTTGTTGGAATATCTTCAATACGGGCGGTGGAATGGCTTGAGGTGGTTAAAACCGGCACCTGCCAGCCCTGCCAACTGCGCGCGGGCACATCCATCTCCTGCAGGGTTAGGGCCATAAGCCCAGCGGTGACGTTTTCGCCCGAAGAGACCACAGCATCGTATTCGCGTGCATCAAACAGCGGAGATGTCTCATTGACCCAGCCAACCAACTCATTGGTTTTGCCGGACATGGCCGACACAATCACAATCACATCATAGCCTTTGGCCACTTCCAAACCGATACGCTTTGCCGCACGCTTAATCCGATCAAGCGTCGCCACAGAGGTGCCACCGAATTTCATCACAAGAACCGGCATTTTATTCCTTTATTCAGTGTTTTTAGGGGGTTTAGGACCTCTGGGTCACCTTGACAAGAAAATTTGAGAAAATAGTGTCGCGCAGGAGAAGGTAACTTCGAGTTGGAGGTATTGATAGGCTGGATCCGCAGTGCTCTTCACAACGGTTGCACGCCCCTCAAAATGGATGATCGCTGCCATCCTGCGCATTGAGCCCGGTGATCTTGCGCTTGAGCTGCCGGTAGTCAGTACTGACATCCAGTGGCGCTTGATCAATTCCCATCATTGTGCAGCACCCATCCCGGTTTAAAACGCCAACGCTGACTGCGTCTGGCCTAAGTTCAGCGGCCAATGTTTAGCACTGCCGCTTTTGAGGCGCAGTAGGCATAAGTGTGCCCGCCCGCACGGGTGCGGCTGGCCATCATACTTGAAATAATCGCGCTCTTTGTAGTTTTTGCCTGACGCAGTTTTGGCAACAGCGCTTGATCAAAAAAGACACAGCACAAGTGTTGACCGCAAAGCTTCGCTTCCAGATTTCTTTACCATAGCGGTCTTTCATGGATAGATCAC
>PBSX01000006.1 GCA_002726375.1 Marinovum sp. | reverse complement strand
TCCGAGTAAGCCATATGCCTACCATCTCGGTGGAAACAGACGAACCCGGTTTGGTGTTTTCCAGCAATGCCATGGTAAGCTTGGCCGCTTTTGATAGCGAATATGTAGCGACGCGGCAGATTGAAAGGGCGCGGTCAGCCTAACTAAAGGGTTTGGACGCAAATGTACCGCGATGTTGCCTGATCCCCAGAAAGATTCTACTCTATGAAAATCATAGGGTTGAAGTCGAAATGATTGCCAAAATCACCTATTTGGGTCTTGCAATAGCGGTATTTTCTACCGCGCTATACCTTGCTTTATCCGCGCCTGGATCAGCTAGACTCTATCAACTTGAGGCATTGGCCTCCAACACAAATAACGGGCGGACTGTATATTTAGCCGCCGGTTGCGGCAACTGCCACGCTGCCCCCAATGCGAGCCAAGACGAAAAGTTAGCTCTGTCTGGTGGACGACAATTTAAAACCCCATTTGGCAAGTTTTATGCACCAAATATTTCCATGTCAGTCAATTACGGCATTGGTGGCTGGTCTTTGACAGACTTTGAACGCGCTGTGCGCCAAGGGGTGTCCCCCGACGGCACCCATTATTTTCCTGTTTTTCCTTATGCAGCCTACCAACATATGCGTGATCAGGATATTGTTGATTTGTGGGAATATTGGCAAAGCTTGCCAACCACTGACACCAAAAACATAGCGCATGATCTGCCATTAATGTTGGGTGTCCGGCGAAATTTAGGTCTTTGGAAGCGGATGTTTATGGCGCGTAATTGGGCTATAATGGGCGATCTAAACCCGATTGAACAAAAAGGTCGCTACTTGGTAGAGGCGCTCGGCCATTGCGGCGAATGCCATACGCCGCGAAATGCGCTGGGCGGGCTTAAGCATGCAAAATGGCTTGCAGGGGCAAAAAACCCAGCAGGCACGGGCCGGATACCGAATATCACACCCGCATCACTGGATTGGAGCACCGAAGAAATATCCGAGTATCTGCTGTCAGGATTCACACCCGAATTTGATATGGTCGGCGGACATATGGCTTTGGTGGTCGAAAACCTAGCCCAATTAACGCCAGAAGACCGTAACGCCATTGCGCAGTACCTAAAGATAGTTCCAGCGGTCAAAGTGCCGCGTTAGCTCTAGCTCGATTACTTTTTCGGCATCTGCGCTGTTCTTAAGCGTTCTGATAGAATGCGCAGAATGCCCTTCACTACAATGTGGGAGTCGTCCAGCATTTTCTCGAATTCATCACGCGAGACGAACAAAAGATCACAGTCGGTCACCGTGGCGGCATTCGCCATTCTNGATTGCTCGCTTACAACGCCCATTTCGCCGAATANCTCGTTTTCCCGNACAAGAAAATCAGGCTCTTTTGTGGCATTGCTGGGCAGGAAAATTCCCACTTGACCCGAGATAACCAAATAAACGCCGTTTGCCGCATCGCCCTTTCGAAAAATAAACTTATTGGGCTCTAAATTTAGTCTTTTCATTTCAAATGCGGACCTCATTGCCTTGGATTGCAAAGCTGACTTTTGATGAGGAAAGTGTAGCTGCAATACTGTCAAACTCAGCATCGCTTCTCGGTGGATTATGGTGGCTTATTGACAGGTGCCCAATATCTGCAGCATCTGCAAATGTGCAGGCTTGCTCAATGGATGAATGGCCCCAGCCGACTTTGGTTTTGAGCTCTTCTTCAGTAAACATTCCATCCCAAATAACAAGATCAGAGCCTTTTACAAAGTCGAGCAAAGGCTCTAACTGGCTCTCTTGATATTCATTATCCAAAAGGTATGAAAACTTACCATTTTTCGTTTTGAGCGAATAGCCCATGCTTCCCCCGGGGTGATTAAGCTCTATCACATCNAGTTCGATTTCGGGGGCAAGTTTTCGTTGAATTGTCGACACGTTCATGAACTTCAATTGCTTGAGAACCGTGACGATATCGACAGGAAAATAACCGCCTGAAAAATATGTCTGGATCATATTACGCAAAACATTGCGGTTCACCAACGCACTGGACAGATAGATGGGTTCATTATGCGAAAACACGCTTGAGTTAAATGGTAGCCCTTGAAGGTGATCATGATGAAAATGACTGTAAAGAACAAAAGATTCTCTTTCCAGATCCAGTTTTACATTTTGGAAACCAGTTCCTGTGTCAAAAACAATCTGAAAACCGTCCAATAAAACTTCATAACACGACGTATTACCGCCGTATTTTTCTGTCTGCGAAGGTTGCGGGATCGACCCCCGCGTGCCGTGCATTCTTATAAGCAAACTCTGTCCAATCTTTATTGCCAGTGGTCTCTCTATGCCACATTTGGATCAAAATGTTGATCTTTTTCTTTTTAACTTGTCATTCAAGCTGTTTATACGGTCGTCATAGGGATTTGATTAGCTTGAATACTAGATTAAGTTTGTGGGTGGGTTTAAAGTAATTCAGAGTATTTTCTGGGTTTTAAAATCTGCGTCTGGTAAATATTTTGGAGTTTAAAAGGTGGTATTAAATGACACTTAAATTGCAGGATATGCTTCAAAACGAAGCTGTTTTTGAAGTTAGCTTTTTCAATTTTGAAAATTCAATTACCGCCGCTTATTTTGCAGATCGCGATTTAAACATAATACGCGCGAATAGAAACTTCCAAGCTTTGTTTCCAAGTATTAAAAAGTTTGAAGGATTAAACATGCTTTTCCTTTTGGATAAGCTTGGACTTCCACAAGAACGCGTTGATGAGTTTAGCAGAACCTTGACCAAAGAAAATCGGGTTCAAATTCCCGATCTAAAAATCACAGTCCAAGGTAAGATGAAAACATATTCGCTGCTGTCGACATATACCAAAAATGAAAACTTTTCCTATTTAAACGGGGTACAAGGCCAGCTGATCGATCGAACCGCCGAGTATGAACTTCATGCGCAGAATCAACAGCTTTTGGAAGAAAACAAAGAATCAAACACTCTTCTTACCGAAAAAAGCGAAAAGCTGGAAACCATCGCCAANCGGCTGGCCAAATACCTGTCACCNCAAGTGTATCAAAGCATCTTTTCCGATAAAATCATTGATGGCCAAACTTATAAACGGAAAAACTTGACTGTGTTTTTCTCAGATATCGCAAGCTTTACGGATTTATCTGATACGCTTGAACCAGAACGACTGGCTGAATTAATCAATACTTATCTTTCCGATATGACCGAGATTGCAATTAGCAATGGCGGCACCATAGATAAATTCATTGGCGATGCGATTATGGTGTTCTTTGGCGATCCCGATAGCAGCGGTGAAGAAGTGGACGCATTACGTTGTTTGAAAATGGCTTTCGAAATGCAGGAAAAAATTAAATCCATAAGCCGGGTTTGGCAGTCCAAAAAGGGTATTCCAGGCGGATTGAATGTAAGAATGGGAATTGCCACAGGATATTGCACGGTTGGTAATTTTGGCTCAAACCAACGTCTTGATTACACAGCACTTGGCAGTCCGGTTAATATGGCAGCGCGGCTGGAAGCCATTTGTCCTTTAGGCGGAGTTTTAATGACCCAAGCCACAGCGAATATATTAAGCGATAAGGTGAAAAGCGAATTTTTTGATGACTTCAACATCAAAGGCTTTTCTAAACCAGTCCCCGTTTATAAAGGCATTGCGTTACAAGATATTGACGAAGAGCTTGAAACAGGTCTGGTGCACCAAAGCGACTCACTTGAGCTTTATATNAAAAAATCATCCGANATTGTTGCTGTCATNCGAGAGCTGCGCGAATTAGAACAAGAGTTTTCCAANAAGCTTTCCGGCTAGAAGNAAATTACCTTTGGTCATATTGNGAAGGACCAGCAATGCAGTTTTGCTTTTAGGCGCTGTTAATGCGATACAGCCTTCCAAAAGNGNGCGGCGGCTTAAGGTGCATAACCTTGGTNAGTGAAATCCGCANAGCAANATAACAGGAGGAACAAGATGACCCAATTGCAACCTCGGCTTTCGTTTGGCCAAAAGGCAGGCTGGGGCCTTGCCGATATGGGCATCGTGGTCTTTGTGATCGTGAAGCAGCTTTTGGTGATGGCGTTTTTGACCACCTATCTTGGGGTGCCAGTTCAAATTGCGGGCGCGGTGACAACCTTGGTGCTGATCTTCGATATGGTGACAGATCCTCTTATTGGCTATCTATCGGATCGCACCAANACACGCTGGGGACGGCGCNCNCCTTGGATGGCGCTTGGGGCCGTGGTGCTAGCAGGCGGAACGGTCGGTCTTTTTGGTGTTCCACTGGGGCTTTCAACAACTGGTAATTTGCTTTGGGTAACCGCGTTTTTCGTGCTGGCCACCGTCGGGTTTACGATGGTTGCAATTCCCTATGGCGCCATGGCCGGGGAAATCACGCAAAACCCGCAAGAACGCTCGGCAATGACCGGATACCGTATGGCCTTTGCCAGTATCGGCATTTTACTGGGCGGCGCGATTATTCCGCTTTTGGCAGGNGGCACCCGCGAAGGGCATCTGCAAGCGGCCGTCATGGTGGCCCCCGTGATTATTCTTGCAATTTGGCTATCCATNTGGGCCACGCGTAAAGCCCCNCGGGTGCAAACCCCAAGCACACAAAGTTTTTGGACGATGGCAAATATGGTGTTTAGCAATGCACCCTTTATGGTTTTAGTGGTGCTCTATGGTGTGATGACCATGGCCATTGCTTTGATCACGGCCGGGCTGCCGTTTGCGGCGCTCTACCTGATTATGGACAGCGGCGATACGATGCTATCCGGCGNGGCAAATGCNTTGACGGTTCTGTCGCTCATGTTTGCCTGNTTTGTGCTTGGCTCGATCCTAAGCCAAGCGGTCTGGGTGTGGATTTCNGCGCGTCTTGGCAANCTTGGCGCCTTGGTTTTGGGTTTGGGGCTTTATATCGTTTTGCTTTTCGCGCTTTATACCATGATGCCATCTGTGAATGTCACGGCAATGGCCGGAATGTTTGTTTTGGCNGGCATGACCAACGGCGCTTATCAGCAGATNCCTTGGGCGATGTANCCCGATTTNATGGATGTNACCCGCAAGGCNACNGGCGANGCCATCGAAGGTGCGTTTAGTGCNATATGGCTTTTTGGTCAAAAGGCCGCAAATGCATTGGCGCCNCTGATTTTGGGNGCCATTCTTGGAAGCTATGGCTGGCAGGAAACCACTGAGGGCAAAATTGATCAGCTGCCCGAGGCCATCTCGGCGCTGCATGTCTCAATCACTCTGTTGCCTGCGGCTGTTTTGGGCTTGGCGATTGNNGGNCTANTGCTGGTGTATCGCCGCTCGCTGGCCAATGCNGAAAGCGNTTCACTTTGAGAAAAGCGGTGCAAGCTGCTCCTCTAAAATAACATTTGGTCGCAATGGAGGCGGAGGTAGAGTACTTCGGGTTCTTTCAAATTTGAGAATTAATCTTGAAAACGGTAGATTGTCGATCCCGCGCCAATGTTCTAGTTTCGGCTTGGCTCAGCGATAAAAGTATATCTTCTGGTGATAGCCCTCTTGCCAAAGACTTTGACCAAATTCGCCGTGCCGATGCAGGGGACCAAGGCATGGCCGCCTCAGAAAGCCATTGCCTCAATGGGGCGGGTAGGCCGTCAAACGTGACCATAGGATTGTCAGAACGGCGTCTCCGTCTCAAGCTNCTCTGACCCAAATTTCTGCTCATGCTTCTTCCATNGGATCATNTACCGGGTCGAGCACCAAAACGAGCCGGGTTTCACCTGTTCCCTCGATTGGAGGCGAGCGATGCAATAGCCCAGAGTTTGGCTTTGCAGGCCAAAGTGTTCCTCGGAGAAGTATCGGAGAGCCGGTTTGAACCGTAAANACACGCNTAGGATCTTTGCCGNAGGTTGAAGTGCCGTATTGCGTCCCGGTCCCTTTATAGGTNCAAACCANGCGGGAAGTAATTGCATCAATGTGAAATTTNCGGCAGGCATTTGTGGTCACAACATCCAGCCGCAATCTTAGGAATNTTGCATCTATAAGACCCGAAAACATGGTTGCAAGCGATACAATATCCTGCTGAAGCCAGTCACGCTCTGGTCCGGCGGGCAGGCCAGACATATCGCAAAGNTGNCCAACGGTATGTGCGACTGTTTGCAATGGTAAAANGACCCGTCCGCGCGGCANAACCTCTGCATCCAAGCCATCCAGCCAAGTTTGGACATTTTTAGGGGTTTGTCGGCGCCAAATCGCAGCGGCGCATTCGGGCCGCAAAAATCGGTCTAAAGACGCCGGGTCGTCCACAATTCCTACGTCTATAATCCCGCCCTTTATGNAGTTTTGGACTAAAGTCATGCAGCATCCTCTGCTCGCCGCCAAATCGGAAATGGGTCTGGATAATTTGGCAAGGTGTCGGGCCCTGCGGCTGCAACGGCGGNAACGAGACAGTTGTCCAGCCGCGCCTTTAGGGCCGGCCAGTCTATGCCAGCACCAATGAAAACAATTTCTTGTCGTCTGTCGCCCCAAGGTTCTTGCCAATGGGCTTTCATATAGGCTTGTGCACTTTCGTGGTTTGGACGCTTGTCTTCCGGAACTGAAGCCCACCAGGTGCCCAGCGGTTTAATACTAGATAATGCCCCTGCCAGTGAAAATTCTGCGACCCAATCGGGCCGTGTCGATATCCAGAAATGCCCCTTTGCCCGGATCACCCCTGGCAGTTCACCATTGAGAACTTCAAGAATACGGTCCGGCACNAACGGCCGACGCATCCGATAAACGTATGAGGNNACGCCGTATTCTTCGGTCTCGGGAACATGGTCTGCAAANCCATANAGCTCTTTGGCCCACATNGGGTGTTCNTGCGCTTGATCAAAATCAAAAAGTCCAGTGTCGAGGATTTTTTCGGCAGCAACCNAGGAATGGTTGGTTTCGATGATCTCAGCGTCGGCGTTAAGGCTACGGATGACCTTGCGCGCTGCGTCNAATTTACTTTCTCCGGCATCTTCCGCCTTGTTGAGGATCACCACATCAGCGAATTCAATCTGATCGGTCAACAAATGTACCAACGTACGCTCATCTTCTTCACCCATGGTCTCACCGCGATCACTGAGAAAGTCATGCGATGAAAAGTCATTAAGAAGGTTTACGGCATCAACAACCGTGACCATCGTGTCTAGCCGCGCNACGTCGGACAGGCTTTCNCCGTTTTCATCGCGAAAATCAAAGGTTGCAGCCACCGGTAAGGGTTCGGAAATGCCGGTCGATTCAATCANCANATAATCAAACCTCCCATCTGCGGCCANGCGCCGAACTTCNTCAAGCAANTCNTCNCGCAANGTGCAGCAAATGCANCCATTTGACATCTCNACCAGTGTTTCATCCGTGCGGCTAAGCTCGGTATCGGCGCGCACAAGGTCAGCATCAATATTCACTTCGGACATATCATTAACGATCACAGCGACCTTGCGGCCCTCACGGTTATTTAGCACCCGGTTTAAAAGGGTGGTCTTACCCGCTCCTAAAAAACCTGAAAGAACAGTTACGGGAAGACGGGTATTTGACATGGGTAAGCTCCATTGGCTGCCTAGTAAGTCATGTAACTTATACTGTTACTAGACGAATGCAACAGCTATTGTTACATGTGATGCTTGCCAGGAGAAAAAATCCACATGAAGCGCAACAGCCGCCTATCCCTCGCCCTGCACACGCTCAGTCACATGGCCGGAGATCCGGGCCGTGTGCGCACATCTGCCGAGATTGCCGATCATGCAGGCACGAACCCGGTTGTCGTGCGCCGCGTATTGGGGCGGCTTCGCGAAGCGGGCCTTTTGACGTCAGAAAAAGGTCATGCAGGTGGCTGGCGGCTGGCNCGTGNTCCCAAGAACATNAGCCTTGCGGATGTGTATCTTGCTTTAGGTGAAAGCCTTATTTTAACTGAAAATGAAAATCACACCCCTACGTGTTCAGTAGAGCATGCTTTGCAGCGCCGCGTTTTAAGTGTGATGGAGGAAATCGAGCAAAGCTTTGTTGAACGGCTCAGCGAAACAACCATCTCCGAAGTCTTGGGAGCGTAGCAAGAAGCCCGTTTTCTCCAATTAGCTACCCTTCATCAAAGCGGCTATATTTGCATCTTTGGACTCATGGGCAAGATTTTTCGACTTTAATCACTTTTTTGAGTTTCAGCCGAGATCAAGGCCGAAACTCTTCATCTATTCTATTAGCGGCGATAGATTCTTAGGGCGACCGGATAAGTGTTGCGCTGCCCTATTGGGTTAATGCATCCAACGCAAGATGAATTAACCCATGTTTGGGGGCATTTGCGGGCCACTGAGCAAACACGCTAATTGATGGTAATGTCCATTCTGGCAAAACTACCGCCATATTTCCTGTTGTAATGTCCGCTTGGACAAGAAATTCGGGTACGATAGCCAAGCCAGCGCCGGCATGAGCCAGGCGGTGCAGGGCTTGGGCATCATTGGTATACAAATGTGGGGTTGGTTTGATGTTTACAATTTCGCCTGTTTTATGGCNGAATTTTANCGGGATTGCCTGCACTGGCTCCAATGCAAGCCATTCCCAATTAACCAGCATCTTTGGGTTATGAACACTCTGACGGGTTGAAAGGTANGANTTTGAAGCCACCAATATTCGTTTCACTGTGAAAAGCCGGCGCGAGGTTGCCGAGTTCTTTGCTTTTGCCCCCATGCGTATTGCAAAATAAAAGCCGTCATCTATCAAGGCGCGTCGGGCGTCAGAAAAGTCTAAGTGCAGCTTAATCCGCGGATGGGCAATCGAAAATGAAGCAATCTTATCTGTGATCTGAGAGTGTGACAAAACGGATGGCACCGTTAGACGCAGCTCTCCACTGGGGTCATTTGCCGTGGATGTTAGGGCCTGCNACTCACCCTCAACCGCCTCTAACATATTGCGCGTTGCCGTTAGCAATCTTTGCCCTTCCTTAGTAAGGGTTAGTTTTCTTGTTGAACGGTAAATAAGAGCAACGCCTAGGTGTTCTTCCAATTGCGAAATATGGTGGCTTACGACCGATGGAGAGAGCTTTAATTCGCGAGCGGCACCGCGAAATGATCCATGGTTAATGGTTTTTGCAANAATGGCCATTTGACGAAGACGATCAATCATTATGTAAAAATCCAGAACAGTTAATTCTTATAATGGCANATTATNATTTTATTCGATCCTGTCTATCNTATTNGNACAGAGATCACGCAAAAGCATGATCTTCGTAATTATTAAGAGGGATCACACATATGAAAAAAACACAGTCCACACTGGCTGTGGCCACACTAGCCATCACATCAATTGCCTCGTATGCGTTTGCTGACAACAGTGATACGGTTCAAGTATTCTATGATTTGCTTNGTAATCCNGGGTCAGAAACCCATGCAGCTGCATTTCGCGCAGCAACCGCTGACAANTGGACAAGCGTNGGGGACTACTCGGGTGAAAACAAATCTCGTGAAGCNTTTTTGGGGCAAGTGGGCGGTTTTGCCAGGCTTTTGCCAGATCTGAACTGGGCAATCCAATCAGTTCATGAGAGCGGTGATTTTGTTACGGTTCGCAGCCGTGCGACTGGCACACCTGTTGCGCCATTCTTTGGCNTAAATGGCGAAGGTCGCAGCTTTGATATTATGGCCATCGATATTCATGAAATCTCTGACGGTAAGATTGTGCAGTCCTTCCATGTTGAAGACTGGGCAGGCGCACTGCAGCAGCTTTCCGGCCGCTAAGCATCAATCAACAAAGGAATAATGAAATGAATAGACGACAAGCTTTAAAGGTATCCGTCGCCGCAGCAACCGGCGCAACTCTTGCCACGGTAGCATCGGCTCAATCAAATGACGACGAAAGCCAAGCAAGTCTTGATACCGTCATGGCGCTAATGGGCGCTATGGGTCGCGGTGACATGGCTAAAATGGATGANCTGATGGCCGATGACATGGTNTGNTTAAACGAAGGCGATCCAAGCATCCCATGGATTGGCCCATGGAACGGCAAAGAGGCGATCTTTGGCTTTCTGGGGGTATTCAGCGAAAACTTCAAAACCACAAAGTGGGAAAACACCGATATTTTAGCCTCAGGCGACACTGTTGCTATATTTGGTGATATGAATGGGGTCACGACCAAATCCGGGCAAGAAATTGGTGATTTTACCTTTGCTCTGCGTGCAAAAGTTCGCAATGGGAAAGTTGTGCTTTGGAACTGGTTCGAAGACAGCTTTGCGGTAAGCNAAGCCTACCATGGGACGTAATTAACAGGCTCTCAATTGCTGGACTGCTGCTGGTGTATCGCCAATCGCTNTCGCTATTAAAGCGCATAATGGTGCGCACTGATTTGAGAGCACCCTAGATCACCGCTAAAAACAAATCNTTGCGCGGCGCACAAACTACTGTGCGCCGCGGTTATTTTTTATCTCGGCANTATGTTACGGTAAACTGCCCCATCATACCGCAGTCTTCATGCTCAAGGATGTGGCAATGATACATATAGGGTGCTTCAGCGAGCGCTTCATAATCAAAGCGAACAAGCACCTCGGACCATTGGTCACCATCGACATGAACCATATCTTTCCANCCCTGCGCATAAGCTGGCGGCTCANCACTTTCCTGACTTAGGATTCTAAACGAACAGNCGTGAACNTGGAATGGATGCCGAAAATCATCAACCGAGATGCGCCAGATCTCGGTGTCGCCTTTGCGCACCTTTTCGTCGATGCGGTTCATGTCCATTGGTTTTCCATTTATGACCATGGCGCTGCCGTCACCGCAATAATTATCACCGGCCGCAGCAAGAGCCGCAAGATCCGCGCCTGTTTCCTGCTCAAGCTCAAACGACCTTGTAACGGTTGCTTTGCTNGGGTCCGGCACAGATAAGTTGGCAAGGTTATTAGGAACTGAGCCGTCAAATCCGGCTTTGTCGTTCCTATTTAATGTTAGCGCCGCAATCTGGGCCTCACCGTCAGTTAGCAACTCACGCATGATGCCTTTAATCCCTCCAAGCTCAGGAAGCTCATGGTTTACAATCAACTGATTGGTGTCAACTTGGCGCATATCCACCAAAATCTCATAGCGCTCGCCCGGGGACATAAATATTGTNTCTGTTTGAACGGTTGNGCCAAGAAATCCACCATCTGACGCGATCACGTTCAGAGGGCCTGTCGCCATGGATAATGTCAGAAAATTGGCGTTGCAGGCATTAAGAATACGCAAGCGGACCAGCCCCTTTGGGACAGTCTGCGCAACGGGTGCTATGGCGCCATTGATCACCAAGGCTTCGCCCATGAACCCGTCTTCTAGCGCTGTTTCGGTCAATGTGTAATTCAGCGCACCTGCATCAGTGAACGTCTTGTCCTGCAGAACAAGGNTGAAGTCGTCCACGCCATAAGTCTTAGGCAAATCGGCTGATAAACTTGCATCATCTTCGATCAGCATCACCCCAGCTAATCCCTTATACACTTGCTGTGCGGTCTTGCCATGCGCATGGGAATGAAACCAATTCATCGAGGCGCGCTGGATGATTGGCACATCCGGGGACCAGGTTGCCCCCGGCTGGATTTGCTGATGGGGGCCACCATCGACATCGCCAGGAATATGAAGTCCGTGCCAATGAATTGTGGTGACCTCTTCGATTTGATTGGTGACATCGAACGGAAGCGTTTGGCCCTGTTTCACGCGCAGNACCGGTCCAAGATAAGAATTATTGATCCCTAGTGTCGAACTGGCTGCGCCGGTACCAAAATCATGGCTCGACGGGGCTAATTTCAATGCAAGCCTTTGATCAAAGCCATTGGTAAGGTCTGTCAAAGGAAGAATGGGAAGTGGGCGTGTGGCCGATTGGGCTTTGCTCACTCCGGCCAATGTAGCGCAAGATGCTGCAGTCCCGATCATAAAATTTCGGCGATTTATTATCATGGCTTCGTCTCCTTGAAGCATATCCAACTATGTGTGAGGCATACCGGCTTTNAGTTTCGCCACAGGTAATGCTGCAACAAACACAGAAGCAGCTCCGATCAGGCCCGAATATGTAATTAGAAANTATCATCTCAGTTATTTTCTTAGATGACGGTATAATAAAGCTNTAAAGTGGCTGCTATCACTTCACGNTNGCGTNNTTATCACGTGCATAATATGGATTCCAAGCCAAATTTAGTTAATTTTACCTAAGGTAATTTAAAATGTATCCGCAGAGAGGTTAGTAAGTAAATAAGGGTCCATTCTACCAAATGTTACAAATGAGTTTATTGAATAANTACCATAATCTGTTGANTTCTTATTGCCGCCTCGATCCAAAAAGTATTGGCTTTTTTTAAATTGGTTTAAGGCTGATGCTTTACAGCTTTAGTCAAGTTATTGGTCTGCGTCCTAAATCACGGCCATAAACAAGTCGTTGAGCGCAGCGCGGGTCAAAGGGCGCGGGTTGCCGCCACAGGATGGATCATCAAGCGCNCCGCTGATTAAAGCCNCAANAGGTTCTGCGGTGACCCCCAGCGCTGATAGTTTTTTGGGGATGCCAAGGCTGTCGTTTAGGTCNTGGACAAACCGGCAGAAACCGTCAAATCCGCCCGCGATCCCAAGATAGGCTGCAGCCTGATCAAACCGCAGGGCAATTGCGGGGGCATTAAAATCCAAAACGGCGGNCATGCAGACCGCATTTGTGGTGCCATGGTGGGTTCCAAACATTGCCCCCACCGGATGGCTCATGGCGTGGATNGCACCCAGCCCCTTTTGAAACGCCGTGGCCCCCATCATTGCGGCGCTCATCATCTGGGCCCGGGCCTCAATATCGTGACCATCGCCATAGGCGCGCGGCAGGTATTCTTTGACCAGGCGCATCCCTTCCAGCGCGATGCCTTGACTCATGGGGTGATAATGCGGGCTGGAAAATGCCTCAACACAATGGGCAAAGGCATCCAGACCGGTGCCGGCTGTGATGGCGGGCGGCAAATCAAGAGTAAGTTCGGGGTCGCAAATCACTACGGTGGGCAGAACCTTGGGGTGAAAGATGATCTTTTTTACTTGGGTTTGCGCATTGGTTAT
>PBSX01000005.1 GCA_002726375.1 Marinovum sp. | reverse complement strand
TATCCTTGACAATCCGCAGCATACCTATAGCCAAGAATTGATCGCGGCAGCCCCCAAGCTGCCCAGAATTTCCATAGGAGCCTAAAGACATGTCGCTTCCCAAACTGCCCTTTGCCGCAGATAAATGCCTTATTGGTGGCCGGTGGATTACCCCGCAAACCGGCAATACAATTGATCTGATCAACCCCTCGGACGGAAGCGCGCTGACGGCGATTGCCGCAGGTGGTGCGGAAGATATCGACGCCGCGGTTGCCGCAGCCCGCAGCGCCTTTGACAACAGCTGGTCCCAAACCACCGCAACCGATCGCGGCCGTATCTTAAGCAAGCTGTCGGCGCTGGTGTTAGAGCATAGCGCCTATCTGACCGAACTTGAGGCGCTGGACGTGGGCAAACCGCTAAAACAGGCCCATGCGGATGCCATCGCTCTGGCGCGTTATATGGAGTTTTATGGCGGCGCGGCGGATAAGCTGCACGGCGAAACCCTGCCCTATCAACAGGGCTATACGGTCTACACCCTGCGCGAACCACATGGGGTTACCGGCCATATAGTGCCGTGGAATTACCCAATGCAAATCATCGGCCGATCGGTGGGTGCGGCCCTCGCCATGGGCAATGCCTGCGTGCTGAAACCCGCAGAAGAGGCTTGCCTGACAGCATTGGCCTTTGCCGATCTGGCGGGCAAGGCAGGTCTGCCCGACGGGGTTTTAAATGTGGTGCCCGGCACAGGTCAAAGCGCGGGTGCCGCCTTGGCAGCGCACGGCGGCATTGATCATCTTAGCTTTACCGGATCCGTGATAACCGGACAGCGGGTGCAGGCGGCAGCCGCGCAGCACGTGGTGCCAGTCACGCTTGAGCTTGGCGGGAAATCCCCGCAGGTGGTCTTTGAAGATGCTGATCTTAACGCCGCCTTGCCGTTTTTAATCAATGCCGGGATACAAAATGCCGGTCAGACCTGCTCGGCCAGCAGCCGGATATTGGTGCAGCGCGGCCTTTATGAACAGGTGGTTGAACGCATGTCCGAACGCTATCAAAGCCTGACAGGGCGGCCCGCAATGGCAGATGGCGATTTGGGGCCGCTAATATCAGCGCGTCAGCAGGGCATCGTGAACGGGTTTTTGGAACAGGCGAGCGATCTGACCTGCGNCGCCNNAGGGCANATTGCCGAGGATGCGCCAAANGGNGGCAGCTATGTNGCNCCACATCTTTTTGCCGATGTNGCCCCNNCCCACGCGCTGGCNCGCGATGAGGTGTTCGGNCCNGTGCAGGTGGTGATCCCGTTTGAGGATGAGGCCGAAGCAATCGCCATAGCCAACGGCACCGATTACGGGCTGGTGGCCAGTGTCTGGACCCGTGACGGCGGGCGGCAGATGCGCATGGCTAAGGCCCTGCGCTCGGGTCAGGTATTTATCAATAACTACGGCGCTGGCGGCGGGGTTGAGCTACCCTTTGGCGGGCGCGGACTGTCGGGTCACGGCCGCGAAAAAGGCTTTGAGGCGCTTTACGGGTTTTCAGCGCTGAAAACCGTTGCCGCGCATCATGGCTAACGGACGGCTTCGCCTGACGAACCNCGATGCGCGTAGGCTCTGGATCTGGACCAATGGACTGGCCGAAACGCCAATAGGTCCATGCAAGCTGATGGATATTGTGAACCGTTTGGGGTTCGTTCAGATCGATACCATTCGCAATGTCACCCGCGCCCATAATCATATTTTATGGTCGCGCAATCAAAACTACCGCGAAGGGGCGATCTGGGACCGCTTAGCGGCCCGCGATGTGTTTGAGCATTTCACCCATGATGCCAGCCTGATCGCGGCTGATGTGCTGCCCTATTGGGGCCTGCAGTTTGCCCGATTAGAGGCTGCGATGTCGCGCAACACTTGGCATCAGTCAGGTCTGGCCCAAGACCAGGTGGCCGCAATCGTTGCGCGCATCAAAGNCGANGGCGCCCTATCCACNCATGCNTTCGANACAAANGCTAAAANCCGTNAGATGTGGGNGCGGCCNCCGCATAAAAAGGCCCTTGATCACCTTTGGTATGCCGGAAAACTGGCCACCTCGCATCGTGAAAAATTTGTAAAGTTCTACGATCTGGCCGAACGTGTTTTCCCGCCCCATGAGCAGCGCNCAGACGCCGAGGCGCTGCGCTGGCTCGCGGCTGCNGCGATGGACAGGTTAAGTTTCGCCGCGCAGGGCGAGGTGCAGCGGTTTTGGGATGTAATGAGCGCGCAGGAAGCCAGAGAGTGGACCACGAAAACCAAGGACCTTATCCCGATAGAAGTCACCTGTGCAGATGGGTCGACCTATGCCGCAATAGCGCATCNGGACATAGAAAAACGGCTGCGTGCAGCGCCTGAGCCCACATCAAGACTGCGTATTTTAAACCCGTTTGATCCGCTGATCCGTGACCGTAGCCGACTNGAAAAGCTGTTTGGCTTTGCCTACCGCAATGAAATGTTTGTGCCAAAGGCCAAACGCATCTGGGGGTATTATGTGTATCCCCTGCTCGAAGGCACGCGGTTTGTTGGNCGAATTGAGCTNAAGGCCGACCGCAGCAAGCAGCTGCTTGCTGTAATCGGTTTTTGGAAAGAACCGGGTCANCAGTGGAGCACTGCGCGCTGGAATAAATTGGAAGNNGAACTGCGCCGGTTTGGCAGGTTTGCNGGCTTAAGCACGCTGAGATNGGATATCGAACGTGTTTAACTTGAATATCATTGGATTTGAGCGCAAGCTTTGAATGAGGACAGCGGAGGCATTTGGATGAGACTGGACGGAAAAACGGCCATTGTTACCGGCGGAGGTTCGGGATTTGGCGCCGGGATAGCGCGTAAATTTATCGCCGAGGGCGCACAGGTCGTGATTGCAGACATCAATCTTGCAGCGGCAGAAAGCCTAAGCGATGAGCTAGGCACAGCAGCCTATGCCGCCCATGTGGATGTTGCCGATTTGGGCTTGGTAAGCGCGCTTGCCCACCAAGCTGAAAAAGATGTCGGAGCGGTTGATATTGTCATTAACAACGCCGGGGTGACCCATTTGCCCACGCCGCTAGACGAGGTCAGTGAAGAAGATTTTGACCGTGTATTTTCGGTCAATTGCAAATCTGTCTATCTGACCGCCAAAACCTTTGTGCCGGCCATGAAAGCGCGCGGCGCAGGGGCGATCTTAAATATCGCATCCACCGCAGGCGTATCACCGCGGCCTAACCTGAATTGGTACAACAGCTCAAAAGGCTGGATGAACACAGCGACCAAAACCATGGCAGTTGAACTGGCACCCTTTGGCATCCGCGTGAATGCNATCAATCCNGTGGCNGGTGAAACGCCNTTGCTTGCGTCNTTTATGGGCGAAGATACNCCCGANATNCGCGCCAANTTCCTATCNACCATTCCNTTGGGGCGGTTTTCCACNCCNGAAGATATTGCCAACAGCGCCTGCTATCTATGCTCGGACGAAGCCAGCATGGTGACCGGGGTCTGCATGGAAGTGGATGGCGGGCGGTGTATCTAATGCAGCCCGGACCACGTAATTTAATCACCGATGTTGCAGGAATTGAAGTCGGCAACGCCTGTGATGCGGCGCTGAAATCCGGCGTCAGCGTGGTTCTGTCCGATGCCCCCATGACCGCCTCTTGTGCGGTGATGGGCGGTGCACCTGGAACCCGGGATACCGAATTGCTTGAACCCGACAAAACCGTACCGGCGGTTGACGCGCTGGTGCTGTCTGGCGGATCTGCTTTCGGGCTTGATGCGGCCAGCGGTGTCAGTGCAGGTCTGGCCAGTGAAGATCGCGGCTATAGGGTAGGCAGCGCCAAAGTGCCGATTGTGCCCGCTGCTATATTGTTTGATTTGCTCAACGGCGGCGATAAAAACTGGTCGACCAACCCCTATGCGGCTCTTGGCCNCGCCGCCTTTGAGGCCCGCAGCGAAAGTTTTGATATAGGCACTGCAGGCGCAGGCTACGGCGCGCTCTGCGGAATGATGAAGGGTGGTCTTGGCTCTGCTTCATTTCAGCTTAGCTCTGGGATCACCGTCGGGGCGTTGGTGGCNGCCAATCCGGTTGGCAACCTAGTGGAACCGGAGGGCNAACGGTTCTGGGCTGCCCCGTTTGAGGTTGGCGCAGAGTTTGGCGGCTGCGGTGTGCCAAACCCCAAGGGCCCCGTTGGACTTGCGCAAAGCAAACTTGGCCGTTTGGTTGACGGCGCCAACACCACACTGGCCATCGTGGCCACCGATGCCATTTTGACCAAAGCCGAAGCCAAACGCTTGGCTACCATTTCGCATGACGGCTTTGCACGCGCCATTTTGCCCTCACATTTGCCGCAGGATGGGGATTTAATCTTTGCCGCTTCAACCGGCAGGCAGCCAGCACCCGAAGGCCGGTTGGGATTTGCCGAGCTGTGTCACGCGGCCAGCCTATGCGTCGCGCGCGCCGCAGCACGCGGTATATTTGAAGCAAGCAGAGAGCAGAATGATACGCTACCCACTTGGGCTGATTTCAATCGCTGATCAGCCTTTTTCATGAAAAAACCCAAAAATCTTCTCGGCCATGGCAGCAGAAATACCATCGACCGCTTTTANATCNGCNAAATTTGCGCGGCTGACCGCCTTGGCCGAGCCAAAATGGGCCAGAAGTGCGCGTTTTCGCGATGCGCCGACCCCTGCAATATCGTCTAGCGGCGTTGCGCCAATGGCTTTTGCACGTTTTGCCCGATGGGTGCCGATTGCAAACCTGTGCGCTTCATCCCGCAGTCTTTGGATGAAATACAGCACCGGGTCATTGCGCTGCAACGCAAAGGGGCGCTGGCCGCGAATGTGAAATTCTTCTTTTCCCAAATCCCGGTCGATGCCCTTGGCAACCCCCACCATAGGNATATCTTCAACCCCAAACTCGGCCATNACCTTGGCCACTGCGGAAACCTGACCCGCGCCNCCATCAATCAGCAGTAAATCAGGCCAGTGATCCAAGCTGCGATCCGGATCTTCTTTCATTAGCCGTTTGAACCGGCGGCTCAGCACCTCTTTCATCATGCCGAAATCATCGCCCGGGGTCACGTTTTCATCGGATATATTAAACTTGCGGTAGCTGTTTTTCATCAGCCCCTCAGGGCCGGCCACAATCATCGCCCCCACTGCATTGCTGCCTTGGATATGCGAGTTGTCATAAACCTCGATACGCTGCGGCGGCTGATCTAGTTCAAAGGCGTCCGCCAGACCGCGCAGCAGTTTTGCCTGGGTCGCAGTTTCGGCCATTTTGCGCGCCAGACTTTCTTTTGCATTGCGCAGCGCGCCCGAGATGAGTTCAAGCTTTTCACCACGCAAGGGGACGATAATATCAACCTTGCGGCTGAGCTTATCACTGAGCAATTGCTGCATCAGATCGGCATTTTCAATACCGTGGGACAGGATCACGGCGCGCGGCGATTCCTTGGTGGCGTAAAACTGACCCAAGAACGCTTCCATCACCTCTGCATGGCCCATATCAGCAGCCACACGCGGATAAAAATCCCGGTTGCCCCAGTTTTGATTGGCACGGATGAAAAACACCTGCACGCAGGCCTGACCCGCTTCGAGATGCAGCGCAACAATATCGGCCTCTTTGACAGTTCTGGGATTGATCCCTTGGGTGGTTTGCACTTGCGTCAACGCGCGAATACGGTCGCGAAGGGAAGCAGCCTGTTCAAACTCCATCGCTTCAGAGGCGGCGGCCATTTGCGCGGCCAGCGTTTCTTGCACCTCGGTCGAGCGACCCGATAAAAACCGCTGCGCATCCTTGACCGACGCGGCATAATTATCGCGTGAAACACGATCAACGCAAGGCCCGCTGCAGCGCTTGATCTGATACTGCAAGCACGGCCTCGTGCGGCTTTCAAACATCGCATCGGTGCAGTTGCGCAGCATGAACACCCGCTGCAATTGCGATAAGGTTCGGTTCACTGATCCGGCGCTGGCAAAGGGCCCGTAATAGGCGCCTTTTTCTGATTTTGCACCGCGATGCTTTTTGATCTGGGGAAAGCGGTGCTGGGTGGTAACAAGAATATTGGGAAAGGATTTATCATCCCGCAGCAAAACATTATAGCGCGGTTTCAGCTGCTTGATCAGGTTCTGCTCTAGCAGCAAAGCTTCGGTTTCGGTGCGCGTGGTGAGAAACATCATCGAAGATGTTTCAGAAATCATCCGAGCGATACGCGCCGAATGACCGGTTGGACGAGCATAGTTTGAGACCCGCGCTTTTAAGTTACGCGCTTTACCAACGTATAAAACCCGTGCCTGATCATCCAGCATACGGTACACACCAGGCGAGCTGTCCAGCGTTGCTACATACTTTTGGATAATTTTATAGCCGGTTTTATTCATGATGTGCGCATTAGTCTAAGGGTATCTATCGAATTGATAATGATTCTTTCCTAGCTGCAATGTTATAGCTTTGGGATCAAGAGAAAAGCTGTCCACCGTTCCTGTGGATAACTCTGGGGAAAAGCAATGAGAATCTGGATTTTTCTTTGCAAAGTCTGCAACTTCGCTAATATGCCTAAAAATTAGGCATATAATTAACATATTGAAATCATTGTATTTTTTTTCATGCCTTCCTGCAAATTATTGAAAACAATACATTTTTGTAACAACTCTTTAACAAAACCTTACACCGGTGCACAACTTGTCCGATAAATTCTTCGAGCCGTTACTCAATGCCGAGTATATCTGGGGTTTGCCAGACCAAATGCTGGCCGCCATCGACACACAGTAATTGCCCTGTTATCGCCGGCGCATCAATAAAATAGCCCAGTGCCGCCGTGATGTCGGATGGGTTAGCGCCGCGAGTCAAAACCGTATTTTCACGTTGTTTTTGAAAGTGTTCCAAAGTTTGCCGAGCGCCTTGCAATGTCGGACCGGGGCCGATTGCATTGACCCGGACGTGCGGCGCAAGCGCCTGTGCTGCGGTCTGTGTCAGCGCCCAAAGTCCCATTTTGGCGATTGTATAGCTGGCAAATTCAGGTGTGAGCTTGCGCACCCGTTGATCTATCATATTGACAATAAGCCCCTGCGCGAGCGGTTCGTTATTTGCATCCATCTGCACTTTAGGTAGCTGCGCGGCAAAAGCCTGACTTAGAACAAAAGGTGCCCGTAGATTGCTTTCAATATGGCGATCCCAGCTTGTCCGCGTAGCCGTCTCAAGGGTGTCATATTCAAAAATCGAGGCGTTGTTGATCAGGCAGGTGATTGGCCCACCAAGAGCCGCGGCTGCGGCAGGCAAGAGCTCTTGTACCTCTGCCTCTATGAGCAGATCAGCTGGAAGCGCCTTTGCCTTGCAGCCCAAGGCTTGAATCTCTGCTACCACCTCATCTGCTGCCGCTTGCGAGCTGGCATAATGCACCGCCACATCATAGCCCCGCGCCGCCACATATAGCGCCATTTCTCGGCCAAGCCTTTTCGCACCTCCGGTTATCAATGCCCGCATGATCGCACCTTTCAAATTTTAGGATAGCACAATAGTCACATAGGCCAAATAACTGCCGGTCAAGAGCACGCCCCATAATCGCGTCAGTTTCATCCGCCAAACCACAAACGGCGCAAGCAGTAGCGAAGACCCCAGCATGACCCAAAGATCAAAGGTCAAAAACGCGCGCGGTACCGGCACGTCACCAATCAATGCGGTAATCCCAATGATGGCCAGCAGATTAAACATATTTGACCCAATCACATTGCCAATTGCGATATCTGCTTGCCTTCGAATAGCGCTCATCACTGTGGTGGCCAACTCTGGCAAGGATGTTCCAATAGCAATTAATGTCAAACCAATGGCTGTTTCGCTAACATGATAGCTCAGCGCAATAGAAGTTGCGCTGCTCACCAGAATTTCTGCGCCCAGCGGTAGTCCAACCAACCCAAGCAACAAATAAAGCGTAATCCACCAACCGCTCATAGACTGATCCGCAGCCTCTAGATTGGTTAAATCTGCTTGATCTGTGCCGGTCTCTTGCCGGTGGGCGCGGGCCTGCATAAAGGCATCTCGCAAAGAATAGCCAAGTGCAGCCAAGAGCACAGCGCCCTGCCACAAACCAAATTCTCCGGTAAAGGCCAAGGTAATAAACAAAAGCGTTGCCAGCAACATAAAGCCATAGATTTTGCGGCTGTTACAGCTAGAGGTATCCAACACAGATATGATCGCTGGAATGCCAAGAACCAAAAGCACATTAGCCGTGTTCGAGCCCACCACATTGCCCAAAGCAATCCCTGGCGCATTATCCAAAGTGGCCCGGATTGCAATCAAAAGCTCAGGGGCTGAGGTTCCAAAAGCCACGATGGTCAAGCTGACAATCAAAGCCGGCACCCCAAGCCGCAAGCTTAGGTTGACCGCGCCTTTTACCAGCGCATCCCCAGCCAAAAGTAATATAACAAGACCAATCGCAGACAGCAGCCAATCCATCACAGGTCCCTATTTAGCACCACATACACAGGGCGGCTTACCGATCATGATCCGGCCGCACTCGGGGCATCTTACAGTTTTGCGACGACCAACCTTTGGCATCCGCAACCTGCCAAGCATGGCCAAGACCGCCATGCCAGCCAAAAACAAGACGACAATCTTAAAAATCATATCAAAGCCCAAAGCGGGCAAAGGCCGCCTTTTCCTCTAACATAATCGATGCGCTGTGAAACAGGGATGTGCCAAATCGCTGTGCCAAGCTTTTCTTTTGGCCATAAAGCCGGAAACGTACTTTTTCGCCATAGCGCTCTTTTAGAATAGGCACCAGATGACCAATTGCATCCGCCAGCCCCAAGTCAACAGCGGTCTGACCGACCCAGTATTCACCGCTAAACAAATCTTCATCAGAACTGAACTTGTCGCCCCTGCGCGCAGTAACATGGTCAATAAAGGCTTTGTGGACCTGCTCTAAGGTGGCTTTCATGCGGGCCACATCTTCGGGCTTTTCTTCGCGAAACGGGTCAAGCGTCGATTTTGATTTTCCCGCTGTATAGACCCGCCGCTCGATGCCATAACGGGCAAGGAACTCTGGCGCGCCAAATCCGGCAGAGATCACTCCAATGGACCCAACGATCGAGCTATGGTCGAGAAAGATCTCATCCGCTGTCACCGCCAGCCAATAGCCGCCCGAGGCGGCCACATCCTCGACAAAGGCCAGAACCGGCACTTTATGTTCTTCTGCAAGCCGGCGAATTCTCGCTCCAATAAGCGAGGATTGAACTGGTGAGCCACCGGGTGAGTTTAAAACCAACGCTACAGCGTCGGGTTTGCCTTTGCGAAAGGCCTTCTCAAGCATTGGCGCTAAAGCCTGATCATTAAGCTGCCCACGCGACCCGGCCGCAATAAGACCAGAAAGCCGCACCACGGCCACGGACTTTTGAGGTTTTAGAAATGGAATTTTAAGTTTCATGGTCCTGATGTAGAGTGCTTGGCGCAAACAAACAAGAACCCTAGGTGATCCATTGAAATTAAATTTTGACCGCAGGAAAGCCTTTAGTTGCGCAACCGCCATCCGGTTTTGAAAATCCAGCCAATCACCGCTAGACACAGCACGGTGAAGCCAAAAATAGCGATCAAGCTGGTATAGACAGACACATCAGCCATTCCGAAAAACGACCAGCGAAAGCCAGAGATTAAATACACAACTGGATTTAACATGGCGATGTTTTGCCAGATCGGCGGCAACATCGAGATTGAATAAAACGAACCACCAAGAAACACCAGCGGCGTCACAATCAGCAGGGGCACCACTTGCAATTGTTCAAAATTCTTTGCCCATATGCCTAGAATAAAGCCCAAAAGCGAAAACGAGAAACAGGTCAGAACCAGAAATGCAAACATGGCGAACGGATATTGGATTTTCAGATCAACAAAAAGTGTCGAGGTGGCCAAAATAACCATGCCGATCAACAGCGCTTTGGTGGCCGCCGCCCCCACGTATCCAGCTACGATTTCCAGAAAACTAACCGGCGCTGAAAGCAATTCATAAATCGTGCCGACAAATTTTGGGAAATATATCCCAAAAGAAGCATTCGATATTGCTTGCGTCATTACCGTGAGCATCACCAGACCCGGCACAATAAAAGTGCCATAACTGACCCCTTCAACCTGATCTATGCGACTGCCAATCGCAGCGCCAAAAACGATGAAATACAGCGATGTGGATATCACCGGTGAGGCAAGGCTTTGTCCCGCAGTGCGAAAAAAGCGCGCCATTTCGAATTGATAGATGGCCTTTATAGCGTGGATATTCATACCTATACCTCTACTTCACTCGGGGTTTTGGCCTTGTCGGCCTGCACTAGACTGACAAAAATCTCTTCGAGCGAGGATTGATCAGTTTGCAAATCTTTCACCTGCAATCCGGCATTAAAAAAATCATGTATCAACCGCGTGATACCGGTGCGGTCGCTGCGCGTGTCATAGGTAAAACTTAGCGCTGTGCCGTCATCGGAGAGCACAAGGTCATACTCGCCCAGCGCCTGAGGTATTTTATCAATCGTATCTTGCAACTCAATAGTCAGTGTTTTTTTGCCAAGCCGCTTCATAAGCGCCTGTTTTTCTTCCACCAGCAAAATCTCACCCTTGCTGATCACCCCGACACGCTCGGCGATGGCTTCGGCTTCTTCGATATAATGCGTGGTCAACACAATGGTCACACCACTGGCCTGCAATTCGGCCACAATATCCCACATATCCTTGCGCAGTTCCACATCAACGCCGGCGCTCGGCTCATCTAAAAACAACAGGCGCGGCTCATGGCTCAGGGCTTTTGCAATTAGCACCCGACGCTTCATACCGCCCGAAAGCTCAACCACTTTCGAGTTGCGTTTGTCCCAGAGCGAGAGTTGCTTGAGCAGCTTTTCAAGATAGCCATCATTTCTGGNCTTGCCATGCAACCCGCGCGAAAACCGCACCGTGTTGAACACCGTCTCAAACGGCTCAAGCGANACATCCTGCGGCACGAGCCCGATGAGTTTGCGAGTTTCACGATAATTAGTGATGATATCATGGCCNTTCACTAGAACCTCACCCGANGTNGCNAGGCANATNCCNCANATNNNNGAAATCAAGGTCGTTTTGCCAGCCCCATTNGGCCCCAAAAGAGCGAGAATTTCCCCCTGATTGATGGTCAGGTTCACATTGTTCAGCGCTTGAAGTCCGCCGGGAAATGATTTCGAAAGGTTTTTAACCTCGACAACACTACTCATCCAACCTCACAAACTAAACCAATGCGCTGAATCTATTTGATAAACATACGCTTGGATAGTCAAATTAGTATCCAACAACCGTCGTTTCCGGCGCAAATAAAGAAACGACGCTCCGTCACTTTACTGCACGCACCGTGTCGATCATCAGTTGAACATTTTCTGGATCGGCATCTGGCGTGATCCCATGCCCCAGATTGAAAATATGCGGCCCACCGCTGAGCGCTGTGCAAATCTGGCGAGCATCATCAACCAATGCCTGACCGCCTGTGACCATGTGAGACGATTTAAGGTTACCCTGAACGCAGCTGTCCTTTTGCAGATGCTGCGCGACCCACTTAGGGATAACCGAATTATCAACCGCCACACAGTCGGCGCCTGTCGCCGCAGCAAAGCCGATGTATTTATCCCCAGCCTCACGTGGAAACGCAATAATCGGGATATCTGGATGCCGCGCCTTTAGGGCGGCGATAATCGCTTTTGTCGGGGCAACTGCATAGCGCTCAAAATCCGCACCTGTCAGCGATCCGGCCCAGCTGTCAAAGAGTTTCACGACCTCGGCACCAGCCTCAATCTGGGCGCTTAGGTATTCGGTCGTTGCACCCGTTAAAAGATTCATCAACCCGTCAAAAAGCTGTGGGTTTTCCTGTTTCANAGCATGCGCTGGNCCCTGATCCGGGGTGCCNCGCCCTGCAATCATATAGGTGGCCACCGTCCATGGCGCACCTGCAAAGCCGATTAATGTGGTTTCTTGCGGCAACGCCTTGGTCAAAATCCGCAGGGTTTGATAGACCGGTGCCAAGGTTTCATCAATGTCAGCGATGGGCCGCAGCGCCGCCAGATCACGATCTTGGGTCAGCGTTGACAGCCGCGGGCCTTCGCCAGTGACAAACCACAAATCAGCGCCCAGCGCCTGCGGCAGCAACAAGATATCAGCAAACAGGATCGCCGCATCAAACCCATAGCGGCGGATTGGCTGCAAGGTAACCTCGGCCGCCAAATCGCTGTTGTAGCACAGTGATAGAAAATCCCCCGCCTCGGCGCGGGCCGCGCGGTATTCGGGNAAATAACGCCCTGCCTGCCGCATCATCCAGATCGGCGGGGNGTCTAAAATTTCACCTGCAAGCGCGCGAAGTATTTTCTTTTGCTCTGCCATATGTCACCCTTGGTACTGGTTCTGCTTCGCCGCCCTCTTGGCGGGCATCGCCGCTAAGCTCTTATCAGAATGTGTTGACCGACTTAAACCAGATATATGACCCAGACTTTACCAAATCCAAGCGCGCCGCTTAAAATTGGCACCCGCGGCTCTCCGCTGGCGCTGGCGCAGGCCTATGAAACCCGCGACCGGCTTGCGGCAGCTTTCGCATTGCAGCAAAGCGCCTTTGAGATCGTGGTGATTAAAACCACCGGNGATAAAATTCAGGATCGCCCGCTGAAAGACATCGGCGGCAAAGGGCTTTTCACCCGCGANATTGAAGCCGCGCTGCTTGAAGGCGGCATTGATATCGCGGTTCATTCGATGAAAGATATGCCGGTGGCACAGCCGCAGGGTCTGCTGCTTGATACCTACCTGCCACGCGAAGATGTGCGCGACGGCTTTATCTCACCCCGGTACGGCAGCATNGACAGCCTGCCNNNNGGCACTTTGGTGGGCACGTCGTCATTGCGCCGGCGCGCGCAGCTTTTGCACCGCCGCCCTGATTTGCAGATCGTCGAGTTTCGCGGCAATGTACAAACCCGCCTGAAAAAACTTGATGCGGGGGTTGCCGCCGGCACATTTTTAGCCATCGCTGGCCTGAACCGGTTGGACATGGCGCATCTGGCCAAAGCGCCGATTGCTGTTGACGCCATGCTGCCGGCTGTGGCGCAGGGGGCGATTGGGATCGANCGGCGCCNTAATGATTTGCAAACAGCCGGACTGCTTGAAGCCNTTCATGATCCGGATACGGGCCATCGGCTTGCAGCTGAGCGGAGNTTTTTGGCGGCACTGGACGGATCGTGCGAAACCCCGATTGCAGGCTTGGCCGAGCTCAGCGGCGGCACGCTGCGCCTGCGTGGTGAAGTGCTGCGCCCGGACGGGTCCGAAGCGATCAGCGATGATCAAAGCGCCCCGATCGAAGATAGTGCCGCCCTTGGCGCCGAAATGGCTGCGCAATTGCTGACCCAAAGCGGGCCGGGATTTTTCGATTGGCGCGGCGAGGATAAAACCTAGGAACCTTTGGCAGTCGGCGGCGGAAGGACCTTGCCCGGATTAAGGATATTNTTCGGATCAAGCGCCTGTTTGATCTGCCGCATCACCGCAACCGCGACGGGATTTTTACGCCGCTGCATTGATNGNAATTTNCTGCGGCCAATACCATGTTCGGCGGAAAAACTGCCGCCNAGGTCAAGAACCACATCTTCCACCGCCTCGGTGATCGCCGCATGCACCTTTGGGTCATGGCTTTTTGGCCAAACCGGATAGTGGATATTGCCATCCCCAAGGTGCGAGACAACAATGGTCTCAGCCCCGGGGTCCAGCGCCGTCAAACGATCCTGCATGCGGTTTAGAAACACCGCCACCTTATCAAGTGGCACAGCAATGTCGTGATTGACCAGAGGCTTTTGGGCAACTGTGACCTCTGCCGCGCTTTCGCGCAGATGCCACATTTGGGCGCGCTGTGTGTCGTTTTGGGCAACAACCGCATCCAAGATCGCGCCGCTTTGCAATTGATCGGCTAGGATCGCTTCAAACCGCGACGACAGCTGGATTTGGCCGCTGTCATCAGGGGCAGATAAGTCCTCGGCAGTGGTGGCCACCTCNACCAGAATATTCACATCATATTGGATCGGAAATGGCAGNTGGCGGTCNGCAAAATGGGCGGCATATTTTTCAATATAAAACCGCGGCATATATTCATAGGCTTCAACCGAACCGCCCGTGGCTGATTGCAGCGCATTGAGAATGCTCAGCGCCGCATCAAGCGAAGGCACAGCCAACATAGCGGTGGCATAGGCACGCGGCTTTGGCATCAACCGTAGCACAGCGGCGGTGATAATGCCCAAAGTNCCTTCTGCGCCGATCATCAGATGTTTAAGATTATAGCCAGAATTATCTTTGTGCAGTTCGGACATCATATCCATGATCTCACCGTTGGGCAGCACAACTTCGATGCCAAGGCACAAATCACGGGTGTTGCCATAGCGCAGCACATTTGATCCGCCCGCATTGGTCGACAGCATGCCGCCAATCATGGCTGAGCCGCGCGCACCAAACGTCATCGCGAAAATAAAATCGTGCTCTTCTGCCGCCTCGTGCAGATCAGACAGGATCACTCCGGCCTCGACCACTGCAAGGCGTGCATCAGATCGGATTTCCCGAATGGCGTTCATCCGTTCTAGTGACAGCACCAGTGCGCCCTCGGCGTAGGTGCCATCCGCTAAACCCGTGTTGCCGCCCATTGGCACCACAGCGATCTTTTCTAAATTGGCCCATTTAACGATCTCTGACACCTGATGCACATTTGCAGGGCGCACCACTGCCAAAGGGGTGAAAGGATGTAATTTGAACCAATCACTGGAATATTTTTCACAATCGCGGCCAGTGAGCACATGCGAAGGACCAACAATGTCTATCAGGGCATTTATCTGCGTCATTGGGGGTTCCTTTGCTATGTCATTTTTGCCAGAAAAACAAAAAAAATCTGCTCTTTGCAAGCAACTTACCGCCTAAAAGCTTTGGGTTCCATGCGCAAAATGGCACCACCGTCATACCGACGCAATACCAACGCGATACAGAGCCCGTTTTTTACCGGTTTTTAGAGCCCATGAGCAGGGCGAATTAATCCCATTTGGCCAGTGGCGGCAGGCTCATCAAAACCGCTTCTGGATCATGCCCTGTTGCCAGACCAAATTTTGTTCCACGGTCATAAACCAGATTAAACTCTGCATAAAGCCCGCGGTGGCTCAATTGAGTTTGCTTGTCTTCGTCGCTCCACGGCTGCGCAATGCGTTTGGTCACCAAAGGCAGATAGGCGGGCAAGAATGCGCGGCCTATATCCTGGGTCAGTGCAAAATCTGCTGCCCAGTCGCCAGTGCAGCGATCATCCATAAATATCCCGCCCACGCCGCGCCCGCGTTTGCGGTGGGGAACGTAAAAATACTCATCCGCCCAAGCCTTTAGCTTTGGGTAGAGCGCTGGATCATGCGGGTCTAGANGGGCTTTTTGAGTGGTGTGAAAATGGGCGGTATCTTCGGCATATTCGATGCAAGGGTTCAAATCCGACCCGCCGCCAAACCACCATGCTTTCGGGGTCCAAAACATGCGTGTATTCAGGTGNACTGCCGGACAATGCGGATTTTGCATATGCGCCACCAGTGAAATACCACTGGCCCAAAAGCGCGGGTCATCTGCGATATCGCTCAGCCCCGGCCGCGCGCGCATGGCCGCCTGCGCCTGATCGCCAAGCCGGCCATAAACTGTTGAAACATTCACCCCAACCTTTTCAAACACACGCCCGCCGCGCAGCACGCTCATCAAACCGCCCCCTGCATCACTACCATCATCTGATTGCCGTTGTGTGGTTGTGACCTCAAACTTTCCAGCAGGCATTTCAGCCATCGAACCATCGGCATGGTCATTTTCAAGCTGTTGAAAAGAAGTAACTATTTCATCGCGCAATTGATGAAACCACGCACTGGCCTGTTGCTTTTGCTGATCCGATATTGTCACCATAGTTTCAGTCTTTTTGCCTTGCGCTTTAATAGAATCTGTCTCTTGGGAACCCACTGACTTGTCAAGCGGACTTGCCCCTTCGCGGCGCTAAGCCACAGCCTTTTAAGCCAATATTCCGTCCTTAGTGTGCCGGAGCTTCAACTGGATCAATCAACGTCCGCCCACCATCCACTGTTAGTATTTGGCCCGTAACAAACCCTGCGCTTTCAGAGGCAAGATACTGCACCGTCTCAGCGACATCGGAAGCGGGTGCGATCCGCCCCATCGGAGTGTGCTTTTCGATATCACTGCGATAGTCGCTATTGTCTTTGAGCATATCCTGTAGGCTTGCNGACATNACCGAACCAAAAGCAACCGCATTGACCCGGATACGGTGCGGCGCNAGNGCNACCGCCANNGCCCGTGTCATTTGATCNAGCGCNGCNGTGGATACAGAATATCCCAAAAGCTGTGGATGCGCCCGACGGGCCGCAATTGANGACAGGTTGACGATCGCGCCCGCCTGCCCTTCGGTCTGTGATCCGCTTTGCTTGATCATTCGGGTGGCAATCAATTGCGACAATCGAAGGCTGGTCATGAAGTTTTGATTCAACAAAGTTTCAACCGANTTGTCATTCAAATCCAAAAGGTCCGAGGCCATCATTTGCCGCGATGCATTGATTAAAATATCAACGCGGTCGAAGCTATCAAGCGTAGCTGATAGCAGGTTAGCAATGGTGAGTTTTTCCCGCAGATCACCGGCGAAATACCGTAAGTTACTTTGACTGGATTCGTTNTCAACTTCCTTTTGCAAGCTGGCCTCATCCATATCGGCAAACATCACATTGGCACCATGTTCGGCAAAATGCCGAGCAATGGCCAAGCCTATCCCATTGGCAGCACCTGTCACAATTGCCGTCTTTCCATCAATCGAGAATGACATATCAGCTCCTTGATTCTCGGCGAGAGATTAGCGAGTTTTTCGCAAATGTTCGAGAGGGCGATTTGCAAACAGAACTTTGAATAGATTATTCTGCGCCATTTGCTTTACATTTGCAAAACAGCTTTGCAGCACTGCCTCATATGGCAATTGCCGGTTGGCAACCATGAATAGACGCCCCTTCGCCGCTAAATTTCGCGCCGCTGATGCAATAAACGCTTGTCCAATTGTCGGATCAGCTGCCCGNCCGTGATGAAATGGTGGGTTCATCACAATACCATCCAACGCTGTCTTGGCGCACCATGTGGTGGCATCACTCCAATGAAACGCCACCCTGTGATCGCCACAATTCTGCCGTGCGCAGTCTATGGACGCACTATCCGCTTCGATGGAGTCAATATGCTCAATCTCTGGATAGTCAAATAATCGGCGTGTCAAATATCCCCAACCCGCCCCAAAGTCAGCGTACCTGCCGCGCAGATCATCCGGCAGTGAAGCGGCCAAAAGCTGCGATGCCGGATCAATGCCGTCGGCCGAGAAAACACCCGTTTTTGTTACAAAGCCATCTTCGATCAGATTGAAATTATCGGCTTGCCAATCATCAAAGACCCCGGTGGTGCGATACCACGCAAGCTTGCCATGAGCTTTTGAAACAACGCCCGTTAAGTCAACGCGGGTTTTTAAGTCTTTTATCAGGCTGTCGATACCCTGCGACTTGCTGCCATCGACGATTATGACTCCATCAGGGCCTGTCGCGCGCGTTGCTGTGTAAATCAGATGCCGGGCCAAACGTTTGACCCGTGGTAAATGCACAATGGCAACATCTAGATCAGCAGGTTCAGATGGCAGGGGATCAAACCCTTGGTCTTGGAAAAGATCAACGAGGGGCTTAAACCTATGCATGATTTTGGGCTTAAGATGCGCTAGCGGCGTGACATCCTCTAAGCGCTCTGGAAAAAAGACCGCAGAGTTGCCACTCTGGGGAAGCGCCAGTTTGCCCTGCCTTAAGCTAAATTCAAATCGCGCATCAAACACTTAAGTACCATTGTCCGCCTAATAAGATGCTTTACTCTTTTTCCATCGTACATTGCAACGGATGCTGGTGCTGACGGGCGAAATCCATAACTTGCGCCACTTTGGTTTCGGCCACTTCATGGCTAAACACACCGACCACGGCCAAGCCTTTTTTATGCACAGTTAGCATGATTTCAAACGCCTGCGTCTGGTTCATTCCAAAAAAGCGCTCAAGCACGATAACGACAAATTCCATAGGGGTGTAATCATCATTTAAAAGCATGACTTTATAAAGCCGGGGGCGATCGGTTTTGGCGCGCGTATCAATCAGAACATCCTGATCGTTATCGCCTTCAGGCTTATTGGTCATTTTAAATACAAGACCCGTCATCCAGACCCCAAATTGGTATTTCTGCTGAATCACTATATAAACTGTCCGACGCCAGAGAAAAGCCCCGCATAGCAACAATTCAATTCAGAACTAAAAAATGTTTAGACGGCGCATAATTAAGGGCTTTAGGATTTGCGATCAAAGCCTAGGCGAAAGGCGTGCCTAATGCCTATTTTGGTTGTGATGAACTACAAACTTGTCACTCACCAAACATCATGAAGCTAGGTGAAAGAACATCAGCAAAACCCTTTAGTTGTGGTTTACAAGCCAAGAACCCCTAAATGTGCTATTAAATACATCCGAAATTCCCACAAATCCATTGAAATTGAAGGCTTTATTCGTAAATCGCGTTGTGTTATCTTTGAAAAAAATAAAAAGCCAGCCACAAATGGCGGCATGAGGCAGACAAGGACAGTTACCATGAAAAGACGGCATAGCAAGCCGGCTCGGTTTTGGTTATTTGCAGCAACCGCGATTTGGATGCTGGTTATTTTGCCGTTTAGCGCAATGGCCGCACCCTATGCCGCTATGGTGATCGACGCCAGAACGGGAAAAACCCTGCATTCCGAAAACGCAGATACCCGTCTTCACCCAGCATCTCTGACGAAAATGATGACACTTTATGTGGTGTTCGAAGCCGTTGAAAACGGCGAAATCTCACTCGATACCATGGTGCGCGTATCGCGCAAAGCAGCCTCTGAGCCCCCTTCCAAGCTTGGGTTGAGACAAGGCCAACGTATCAAGCTTCGC